>NZ_JADNHD010000007.1:0-74303 GCF_015553695.1 Ruminococcus sp. BSD2780120874_150323_B10 | reverse complement strand
TTTGAATACATCAATTATTGCATTTCCTATTTCTTCCGCCGTAGCATTGGCAGGCAAGTTTATTGACTTTATGCAGCCATTATATCCGCCCTTCTTTTCTCTGCATTTTTTAGTTGAATAAATTTCATAACTTCCGTCTTCAAACAATTTTACATATGCTAAAAAATTATGTTTCCAAAAGGTTATATAACCCTTATACTTAGAGCCATTTTTCCAGAATTGTTTAGGTTTTCCTACATACAACGGACTATTTTCAACGGCTTTTATTCTTGAAAGAACTTTGTTGCCTAATTTATCTACTAAATCATCTTCTGTTTCACTTACTATTGTTACTTCATCAGCATGCGTTTTATAGCCACCAACATGTTCAACCAATGTCGTTATTAAAAACCTTCCTTCACCTTTAAATACTGATGCCGTCCATGGATATGATTGTACACTCATCTTTCTTCCTCCTCTGTTTTTCCATTGATTATCAAATGGTACCTTACCACCCCTGACATAAGAATCAGAGGTGGTTTTGTCTAAATAATAATTTTATCATGGAGGAAAATCAAAATCTGATACTCGCCAAACATTATCATCATCTAATTTCCAATATACTGTAGACGAAAATTTGCCCCCCGTCTCATGATCTTCGTTTTCTTTTATATAATAGCCTTCTGCTGTATATAATGATTTTGCTGTAATTCCTGATAAAATTAATGTAATAGGAGTTGTATGATAAGCTTTAACTATACGAATATTATTTCTTTCGTTTTTCTCAATTCCAAGTAAATAATTCATACTGCTATAAATGTTTTCCGGTACTATATCCTGATATTTACTTTTCGAGTAATCACCGCAATTATCGTAAGACTCCTGTACTATATCATAAGTTAGTTTACTAAGATAATTTGAAATTTTTATCTGATTATATATATATACTCCGATTATAATAATTGCAATTATACCTACAATTGTACCTATAATTTTTATATTTTTTTTATTTTTTTTATTTTTTTTATTTATCATTCTTCATCTCCTCATCCTAATTTTATTGTGTGTGCAATTGTACTAAAACAAATTCGTATCACCTCACCACTATTTATTCAATTAGCAATAAACAGAATTGTTTATTATTGCTGTTTTATTGTCTATTGTTGTATTAATATACTATAAAAAATAATATTTGTAAATACCTTTTTTCAATATATTTACTTCCGAAAATCTATGCACATTTTTATAGTTATGTACAACTCACAAAACATATAAAATAAATTTGATTTTTACATTTTAATAAAATTAACTTGATTTATTTATAAAAAAATTATTTTTATGTAAAATTATGTTCCTTATGGGAATTTAGAGAGGTTATTTATAAAATTTACACGAAAATATTGTGTAAAAATTTTCAAATTTGCTTGAAAACAACATATTTATTTGGTATTATATATTATAGGAATATAGTAGTAGTTTTAATTGGTATTCTTATACAAGAAGTTTTTATAATTAACAGTGATTATCAAACAATCCGCATTATTCGGAATGGTTGACTGTCGATTGGGTAATTCGGTAGTCATAATAAGGAGTTGAATATATGAAGTATGTCTTTAATGATGAGCGTTCTCCGCTGCGACTGTTTTCTGACGGTGACGCTGTTCGTGCTTACGACTTTCTCGGCGCTCATTTTATAAATTTAGACGGCAGAAACGGTGTAATTTTCAGAGTATGGGCGCCAAACGCAATTACAGTTTCTCTTGTCGGTGATTTTAACAATTGGAATCAAAAAGCTAATTATATGTATAAAATCGGCGGCGGTGTATGGGAACTGTTCATTGAAAATCTCAATGAATTTGCCGTATATAAATTCTGTATAGAAACCGTTGACCACACAAACATTTTAAAATCGGATCCGTTTGCTTTTCATTGTCAGACAAGACCCGAAAATGCCTCTATGGTATTTAATACAAATCAATATGTATGGCATGACAGCTATTGGATGGAAAATCGTCAGAATACATCTTCACCCGACAAGCCGATGAATATATATGAAATTCACGCAGGCTCGTGGAAAAAATATCCTGACGGCAATTACTTTAACTATCAAAAAATGGCAGATGAGCTTATTCCTTATTTAAAGGAAATGAACTACACACATGTTCAGCTTATGCCGCTTATGGAATATCCGTATGACCCAAGCTGGGGCTATCAGACAACAGGATACTTTGCCGCAACCTCTCGTTACGGTACGCCTTGTGACCTTATGGCTCTCATTGACCGCTGTCATATGGAGGGAATCGGTGTTATTATGGAAATTGTACCGTCAAACTTTCCTAAGGACGATTACGGACTTTATAAATTTGACGGCACCTGCCTTTATGAGGACAACAATCCTAAAAAAGGTCAGCGTGACAGTTGGGGCACTTGCCTCTTTAATTTCCAGCGCTATGAGGTAATCAGCTTTTTGATTTCGGCTGTAATGTTCTGGTTCGACAAATACCACATTGACGGTATGCGAATAGGTGCGGTTTCTTCTATGCTTTACCTTGACTACGGCAAAAAGGACGGCGAATGGGTACCTAACCGCTTTGGCGGTAACGAAAACCTTGAGGCAATCGACTTTATCAAGCGTTTGAACAAGG
The DNA here is from genome assembly GCF_015553695.1 of Ruminococcus sp. BSD2780120874_150323_B10. Lineage (NCBI taxonomy): Bacteria > Bacillati > Bacillota > Clostridia > Eubacteriales > Oscillospiraceae > Ruminococcus > Ruminococcus sp. BSD2780120874_150323_B10. The sequence continues at coordinate 71,679 of NZ_JADNHD010000007.1, read as the reverse complement.
CAGTACATATGTATCACCCGTCGGCTCTTACATTTGCCGAGGAAAACACTTCGTGGCCAAAACTTACCCTGCCTATTGAGGAGGGCGGACTCGGATTTGACTACAAATGGAATATGGGTTGGATGAACGATACTCTCCACTATATGTCGCTTGACCCATTGTGGCGACCGTTTAACCACGATAACCTTACATTCAGCTTTTTCTATGCTTTTTCAGAGAGATTCATTCTTCCTATTTCTCACGATGAAGTCGCTCACGGCAAAGGCTCGCTTATCAGCAAAATGCCGGGTGACTATGACAGCAAGTTTGCAGGCGTAAGAACATTTATTACATATATGTACGCTCATCCCGGTAAAAAGCTTGTATTTATGGGCTGCGAAATAGGACAGTTTGATGAATGGGATTCCGACTCCGGTATTCAGTGGGATCTTCTTAAGTTTGAAAAACATAATGCTCTATATACATTCTTTAAAGCAATAAATAAATTTTATATTGAACATAAGCCGCTTTATGAGCTTGACAATACTCCGAAAGGCTTTGAATGGATACACCGTAACGACTACACTCAAAGTGTTATTGCTTTCAGAAGAACCGACTCGGACGGCAACGAAATCATTGCAGTCTGCAATTTTCAGCCGACCGTTCACGAAAACTATATGATAGGTGTTCCCCGCTTTGGCGAATATGAGGAAATATTTAATTCCGACTTAACCGAATTTGGCGGAACAGGTGTATCAAATACAGGCACTCTTACCACGGTGCCGATGAAAATTCACGGTTACAAGCAGGGACTTTCACTTACCCTGCCGCCGCTCGGTGTAATTTATCTTAAATGTACAAAGGAACTTGAAAATCCCGAAGGCAACACCGAAAAGCCGAGAAAAACCGTTGTTCTTAATTCCGAAACCGTAAAGGCAGAGGAATTAAAATAAATATACTTATAATTGTAGGACAGTATGCTCACACTCTGCCCTACTCTTAAATAATCTCTGGAGGTAGAAAAATGTTCCCTAAGAAGGAAGTAGTTGCAATGCTTCTTGCCGGCGGACAAGGTTCCCGTCTTGGCGTTTTAACAAGAAAAATTGCAAAACCTGCCGTTCCATTCGGCGGAAAATATCGAATTATTGACTTTCCACTATCAAACTGCGTAAATTCAGGCATCGAAGCTGTTGGTATTCTCACACAGTATCAGCCGCTTGTTCTTAACGAATACATAGGCAACGGTCAGCCATGGGACCTTGACGGTATGCACTCGGGTGTAAACTGCCTAAGTCCGTATCAGGCTGTTGACGGTGCAGATTGGTACTCAGGTACTGCAAACGCAATTTTCCAGAATATTAACTACATTGACCGCTATGACCCCGAATATGTTGTTGTTTTGTCAGGCGACCATATCTACAAAATGGACTACAACAAAATGCTTGAATACCACAAAGAAAAGAATGCGGCTTGTACTATAGCTGTTATAGATGTACCTCTTGAAGAGGCGTCAAGATTCGGTATTCTCAACACACACGAGGACGGCGAAATTTACGAATTTGATGAAAAGCCCGAAAAGCCAAAAAGCACACACGCATCAATGGGTATCTACATTTTCAGCTACAAAGAGTTAAGAAAATACCTCATTGAAGATGACGAAAACAAAAACTCAAGCCATGACTTTGGTAAAGATGTTCTTCCCGCAATGCTCAACGCAGGCGAGCGTATGTTTGCATATCCGTTTGAGGGTTATTGGAAAGATGTCGGAACAATCGACAGTCTTTGGGAAGCTAATATGGATCTTCTCGACCCTAATGTTACACTTGACTTAAAGGATATTTATTCAAGAAATCCAATGATGCCGCCACACTTTGTATCTAATGACGCAGTTATTCAGAATTCACTTGTTGCAGACGGCTGTAATGTTTACGGTAATCTTGAGTTTTCTATTCTTTTCTCGGGCGTTACTATCGGAAAAGGCGCTACAATCAACTCTTCTATCATTATGCCGGGTGCGGTAATTGAAGAGGGTGCAACAGTTCAGTTTGCAATTATTGCAGAAAATACAGTTGTTCGCAAGAATGCGGTAGTAGGCGCAAAACCTGAGGACTGTGCTAACAGAGATGACTGGGGCATTGCCGTAGTTGGCGAGAACTCTATAATTGACGAGGGCGCAGTTGTAAAGCCAAAGGAAATGATTGACAGATGCACGGAGGTAAAAGCAAATGAGATGTAATAATGTTTTGGGACTTATTTTTGCAGGCACTCTTGACGAAAAAATGCCTGACCTCACCTCTTCACGCACAATGGCAAGCGTTCCGATCGGGGGCAAATACAGAATAATTGACTTTGTTCTTTCTAATATGTCAAATTCAGGTATCAACAATGTAGGCGTAGTTGCCACAAAGAACTATCTTTCTCTTGCCGATCACCTCGGCTCGGGTTCTGCTTATGACCTTTCAAAGAGAAGAAGTCAGCTTACATTGCTCACACCTTACAACGGCAGTTCTTTCTCAAGCTATCCCGAAACCATTTATAATATGCACGGATACATTGAAAACAGCCGTGAGGAATATGTATTGCTCTCACCGGGCAATATTATTTCTAATTTTGACTGCACAGACCTTTTTGGTTTTCACACCAAAAAGAATGCAGACATTACAGTAATTTACAACAAAATGGTTGTACCGTCAGGCTACGACCGTCCTATGACAATCAGCGTTGACGATAACGGCAGAGTAAACAGACTTTTCCTCAATCCGCAAAAGACAGATACTGTTGAAAATGTAGTATTCGGCGCAATACTCCTGAAAAAAGATCTCCTTATGCAGGAAATAAATCAGGCTCTCGCCGTAAATCAGAAAGACATTAAAAATATTATTCAGGCTGCCGTCGGCAAATACAATGTTTACGGCTTTGAAGATAAAGGTTATACAGCGGCAATTACTTCTAATCAGGATTACTTCAATTTCAATATGGATTTAATCAAAAAAGAAGTAAGAGATGCTCTCTTTAACCCACAGCGTCCGATTTACACAAAGGTTAGAGATGACGCTCCGTCACGCTACGGTCTTACAAGCAGTGTCAAAAATTCAATTATTGCTCAAGGCTGTGTAATCAACGGTGAGGTTGAGAACTGTGTTATTTCTAAGGGTGTATATATCGGCGAGGGTGCTAAAGTAAGCAACTCAATAATTATGCAAGATACAAAAATCGGTTGCAATACCAACCTGAATTATGTTATCATAGATAAGGATGTTAAAATTCAGGATGGTCGTTCACTTATGGGATATGACTCCTATCCTGTATATATAACAAAAAAATCTGTAGTTTAATGGAGGTAAAATCAAATGAGAATTTTATATTGCGCATCTGAAGCAAATCCGTTTTGCGGTAGCGGCGGACTTGCAGATGTTGCAGGAAGTCTGCCACACACACTTTGCAGAAAGGGTCAGGACTGCAGAATTGTAGTTCCGCTTTACGGCACAATTCCGCAGGAGCTTAGAAATTCACTAAATTTCATTACAAACTTTACCGTACCTGTTGCATGGCGTCATCAGTATTGCGGACTTTTCTGGGCAAGATGGCACGACTGTACATATTATTTCATTGACAATGAATACTATTTCAAGCGTGGTACACTTTACGGTCACTATGACGATGCCGAGAGATTTGCATTTTTCTCAAGAGCAATTCTCGAAATGCTCCCATACATTGACTTCCATCCTGATATGATTCACTGTAATGACTGGCAGACTGCACTTGTACCTGTTTACTACTATCTGTTCTATTCACACAGACCATGGTATCACAATATCAAGAGCCTGTTTACAATTCACAATATTCAGTATCAGGGTGAATACGGCTGGGAAGTTAATACAGAATGTGTAGGTATTCCTGCCAATGAAACAAAAATTCTTGAGATGAACGGCAAACTCAATATGATGAAGGGCGCTATTGAAACAGCAACAAGAGTTTCAACAGTATCTCCAAGCTATGCGGCTGAAATTAAAGACCCATGGTTCAGCTGGGGACTTCACGACGAACTTAACCTCCGTCACTATAAACTTTGCGGTATTAAAAATGGTATTGATACCGAAAGCTATAATCCTGAAACAGACTATCAGATCTATCGTAACTACTCTAAGGACGATATGAGCGGCAAGGGTGAGTGTAAGAGAGCACTTCAGGAGCGTCTTTGCCTTGAACAGCGCTGGGATGTACCAATGGTTGGTATGGTAACAAGACTTGTAGGTCATAAGGGACTTGACCTTGTAAGAATGGGACTTGAAGAGCTTATGAATACCGAGAATATGCAGTTTGTAATTCTCGGCTCGGGTGATAAGGAATACGAGGACTACTTTAACTATATGCAGGCAAAATATCCGGGCAGACTTTGCTTCTGTCACGGTTTTGTACCTGAACTTGCAAGAAAGATTTATTCAGGTGCTGATATATTCCTTATGCCGTCTGCTCAGGAGCCATGCGGCCTTGCACAGATGATTGCTCTCCGTTACGGTACAATTCCTGTTGTTCGTGAAGTTGGCGGACTTAAAGACTCTGTATTTGACAGTGCAGACAACTACGGTAACGGCTTTACATTCAAGAACTACGATACGGCAGATATGGTAAATGCCGTAAGAAGAGCTTTGTGGGGTATTCATGATGACGCAGGCTGGCATCAGCTTATGTGGCGTGCAATGATGAGCGACAACAGTTGGGATCGTTCGGCTAACGACTACATCAATGTATATAACGATACTCTTAATTGGGCATAATTTTTAAATTTAAACCTTTTCCCTCTCTGAAAAATCAGAGAGGGATTTTTTTCTTTATCAAACATTGGGGTAAATTATGGTTTAGCAGAGTGTCGGTCGGGCATTGAAATTTAGCTAACGCTAAATTATCCTCCCAAAAAAGTTTACTCAATTTTTTCAAAAATTGCGGGTATGGGCAGCGCCCATAACATCTTCCGATATAACAATTTATCAGGCGCAAACAGCCACGCTGTTTGCGTGCTAAAACTAAGTTTGTTAAAACAGGCGACAGCATATTATAAAAGAAATGATTAACTTTTCATTATATATCTAATGGCTTTCTTGTTGCTATCGCATTTAAGGGCTTTTGCCGTTGTGTTCAAGCCGCCGAACTGCAAGCTGTTTGGCTATCGTTAGATTGCGTAAACGGAAAGTATTTGTGGGCTTTGCCCACACCCACAACCTTTGAAAAGGTTGACCAAACTTTTATAATCGTGACTGATAATTTAATCTTGCTCAAATTTTATTGCCCGATTAATATTCTGTAAAATTTTCTTTCGGTTATATTTTTTATTGCAAAATCATACTAATATTTGTAACCAAATATGCTTACTGAAAAGTCAGCCATACGCTGACATTGCGACAAACAGAAATCAGTAGCGCAATAAAATTAACGGAGGCTGTAAAATGTCAGAATATTTACCCGAAGGAAAACTCATTTTAACACAGGATAATATCAACACGCTCCACAGCTTTTCTTTATTAAGTGATGCAAAAAAGGAAGGAAAAATTCTTGAGGCAAGGGCCTGCGTTTGTGATGCAGAACATAATCTTATTGTTGACCTCGGCATAATGAAAGGAATTATCCCCCGTGAAGAAGGTGCAATCGGTATTCGTGAAGGTACGGTGCGTGATATTGCGGTAATTTCAAGAGTAAACCGCCCTGTATGTTTTATCATCACCGACTTTGCCGTTGATGAAAACGGAGAACGCTTTGCAGTTCTTTCAAGAGAAAAGGCACAACAACGCTGTATGAAAAATTACATTTCTCACCTTGTCTGCGGCGATATAATTGATGCTCGTATCACCCACCTCGAAAACTTCGGTGCATTTGCCGATATTGGGTGCGGAATTGTGGCTCTTATGCCGATCGATACAATTTCCGTATCACGAATAGAACATCCACGGGAAAGATTCACGGTCGGAATGGACATCAGGGCTGTAATAAAATCCATCGAAAACGGCAGAATAAGCCTAAGCCATAAGGAACTTCTCGGCACTTGGGAAGAAAACGCAAACAGCTTTTGTGCAGGCGAAACCGTTGCGGGAATTGTACGCAGTGTAGAAAACTACGGTGCGTTTGTAGAACTTGCCCCTAACCTTGCAGGACTTGCAGAAAGTAAGGACGGCGTAAAAGCAGGTCAGCAGGCAAGCGTTTACATAAAAAGCATCATTCCCGAAAAAATGAAAATTAAAATCATCATCATTGACACTTTTGATTACAAATACAATCCGCAAAAACCTAAGTATTACTTCAACGGCAATCATATTGACAGATTCTTATATTCCCCCGAGGGTTGCAGTAAACTTGTGGAAACGGTATTTAATTGAATTTATAACCATATCACAGCAGACTGTCAGTTTGGCAGTCTGTTTTTGCATAATTTATAAAACATTCGTTTGACTTTTTAGCCTTGAAATGCTAATATATTAGTATAAATTGAATAAGGAAGTGTAAAAATGCAAACGGCACTTGATATTATTATAATTGTTTTGCTTGTTATTGCAGTTGTTATGCTCGGCATTGTTATCCTTAATCAGCTAAAAAAAGCATCGGACAACAGCAACAGTGAAGAATTTAAAAGACTCGAACAAACTATCCGTAACGAACAATCGGCATTGCGACAGGAGCTTTCTTCATCAACTCAAATGTCAGTAAAAAATCTCGGTGATATGATTGCCGCAAGTCAGAATGCGTATGCAATAAATCAGAGCAAAAGCCTTAATCAGCTTGAAGAAAGACTTAAAACCTTTTCGCTCGAAAATGAGCAAAAGCTCGAAAATATCAGGCGCTCGGTTGAGAGCAGACTTAATTATATTCAAGAAGATAACAATAAAAACCTTGAAGAAATGCGAAAAACTGTTGATGAGCGTTTACAGCAATCCATAGAAGAAAAAATGAACCGCTCATTTTCACTTGTCAATGAGCGACTTGAGCAGGTTTATAAAGGTCTTGGAGAAATGCAAAGCCTTGCCGTCGGTGTGGGCGACCTCAAAAAAGTCCTTTCAAATGTGAAAACACGAGGTATTCTCGGAGAAATTCAATTATCCGCAATTTTAAGCGAAATTCTCTCGCCCGAGCAGTACGAAGAAAATGTCGCCACAAAAAAAGGTTCAAAAAATGTAGTTGAATTTGCAGTCAAACTTCCCTCCGACGATGATAAATTTATTTATCTGCCTATTGACTCTAAATTCCCGGGGGATACCTATGCGGCTTTGCGTGACGCCATTGACGAGGGCGACAAAATAAAAATTGACCTTGCCGCAAAAGCGCTTATCACAAGAATAAAAAGTGAAGCAAAGGATATTCACGATAAATACATAGATCCCCCCTATACCACCGAATTTGCAATTATGTTTTTGCCTTTCGAGGGATTGTACAGTGAAGCAGTAAACCGAGGTCTTGTTGAAATTTTACAGCGTGATTACAAGGTAAACATCGCAGGCCCGAGCACTATGGCGGCATTACTCAATTCATTGCAAATGGGCTTTAAAACTCTTGCCGTGCAAAAAAGAAGTGCCGAAGTATGGGAAATTTTAGGCGCAGTAAAGCAGGAATTTGACAAATTCGGAGATGTGCTTGAGGCAACTCAACAAAGACTTGATCAAGCAAATAAGGAACTTGACAAACTCGTAGGTGTGCGTACAAGACAAATCCAGCGAAAGCTCAAAGATGTACAGACTCCTGCCAAAGAATTATCCGAAAAAATATTTGATGCCTAAAAATAAAGCGTACACCAAAACGGTGTACGCTTTTTCAGCATAAAATGACATTTTTGCTTGAAAACAATTGCAAAGTATAGTAATATATAATTATCAGAATTGGAATGGTAATTACAATGAATATTAATGAAGTTTATCTAAGAATAATTGAAACTGAAAATGACAGCGATGTTGTAAAGCTTGCGAAAAAGGAAGTTATGGTAATTCCGATTTTAATAAATGCAATGCTTGACGAAAATAATTGTCGTGCGCAAAATATACTTATCGACCTTAGCGAACAAACACCTCTCTTGGTGTATCCGTATTTTCAATACATAATACAGGCGCTTGACAGATATGATAATTTTACAGCTTGGAACACATGGAGAATTATAGCTAATCTTTTAATTGTTGATTATCTTGAGATGTGGGAAGAAATTAAAGATAAATACTTTGCGGCCTTTAACAGCGAAAACATAGCAGAAATTCTTGTAGTTGTTTCAACCGCAAAACTCATTATAAAATACAAACCTAAGGATAAAGAAAAGATTACAATACTTGCAAGTGAATGTGTAAATAATGAATTTAAAATTTGCAACGAACCTGCCCCGCATTTAAATACAGTTGCAAAACAGGCAGTTGACGAATTTTTCAACAATTTGTAATAGCAATGTTAATAACTTGTCGGGAATTATAAAATAATAATTATGATTTAGCATACTTTCGCCTAAATAATTACAATTGCTTTGCGAATAATTTTTGCTAAACTGTAATTTAAGCATTATCCCAACATTTAACCAAAACCTAATAAAAAACAAGAAAGCTGTACCTGAATACTCAAGTACAGCTTAATTTTATGCAAAATTTATTAAGTAAAATTACTTAATAAGGCTAACGCCGTCCATTTCTGCAGGCTGCTCTAAGCCCATAATCTGGAGCATAGTAGGAGCAATATCAGCAAGTCTGCCACCCTCACGAAGCTGGCAATCATAACCTACTACACAGAAAGGAACAGGATTTGTTGTATGAGCTGTAAACGGTGAACCGTCAGCGTCTACCATCTTATCTGCATTACCGTGGTCGGCTGTGATAAGAGCAACACCGCCCATTTTCTTGATAGCCTCAACAACTCTGCCTACGCAAGTGTCAACAGCCTCAACAGCCTTTACAGCTGCCTCAAACACGCCTGTATGACCTACCATATCACAGTTAGCGTAGTTTAAGATAATCATATCATACTTACCGCTCTCAATAGCAGGAACAAGCTTATCTGTAACCTCATAAGCGCTCATCTCCGGCTGTAAGTCATATGTTGCAACAGCAGGTGACTTAACAAGGATTCTGTCCTCGCCCTCATACTGCTTTTCAACACCGCCGTTGAAGAAGAATGTTACATGAGCGTACTTCTCTGTTTCGGCAATTCTAAGCTGTGTCATACCCTTGTTTGAAACATACTCGCCAAGTGTATTCTTAAGTGTCTGCGGCTTAAATGCAACATCAACATTTGGCATTGTAGCGTCATACTGTGTCATACATACAAAGTTTACAGGGAAAAATCCGTTCTTTCTCTCAAATCCCTTAAATTCAGGATCAACAAAAGTTCTTGTAATCTCTCTTGCTCTGTCAGGACGGAAGTTAAAGAAGATAACGCTGTCGTTCGGCTTAACCTGTGCGCCGCCGTCAACTACAACAGGAACTACAAACTCGTCTGTAACGCCGTTTTCATATGACTTTTCAATAGCACAGCATGGGCAATCGGCTTTTTCACCTTCGCCGTAAACCATAGCGGCATATGTCTTTTCAACTCTGTCCCAGTTATTATCACGGTCCATAGCATAGTATCTGCCTGAAACAGTGGCTACCTTACCTACACCGATTTCTTTCATCTTGTCGAGGAGCTCATCCATAAATTCAGCGGCACTTGATGGCGGAACATCTCTGCCGTCGAGGAATGCGTGAACATATACATTCTCAAGGCCTTTCTTCTTAGCAAGCTCAAGAATACCGTAAAGGTGTGTATTGTGGCTGTGAACGCCGCCGCTTGAAAGAAGACCCATAAGGTGAAGTGCTGTACCGTTCTCAATAGCCTTATCCATTGCATTTACAATAGCCTCGTTCTCTTTGAGCTTATCTTCATTAATAGTTTTTGTAATTCTTGTAAGCTCCTGATATACGATTCTGCCTGCGCCCATATTTGTATGGCCAACCTCTGAGTTACCCATCTGACCGTCAGGAAGACCTACATCCATACCCGACGCACCAATCTGTGTTACCGGGTTTTCTGCAAAAAGTTTATCAATATTTGGCTTATTTGCCGCTTTAATAGCATTACCTTTCTCCGGTGCAATACCAAAACCGTCGAGAATCATAAGAATTAATGGTTTTTTCATAACATAAATCCTTTCTAAACATTACGGACGACACAGGGAACACTGACTGCAAATTTATTACAGTTATTTCCTTTTGCCGTCCGTACCCCTAAAATTTAATTACTTGCTTGCTGCCTTTACAATAGCTGCAAATTTCCCAGCAACGAGTGAAGCACCGCCGATAAGACCGCCGTCAACATTTGTCTTTGAGAGGAGTTCGTCAGCATTGCCGTCATTCATTGAACCGCCGTACTGAATTGTAACAGCGTCAGCGTCAGCCTGTGTGTAAAGCTTAGCGATTGTAGCACGAATAAATGCGCAAACTTCTTCAGCCTGGTCAGCTGTAGCAGTCTTGCCTGTACCGATAGCCCATACAGGCTCGTAAGCGATAACGATGTTCTTAAGCTCGTCAGCTGTAACATTGAAGAGGTCAAGTTTAATCTGTCTTGCGATAACTTCCTCTGTAATGTCGCACTCACGCTCCCAAAGAAGTTCACCGACACATACGATTGGCTTTAAGCCTGCAGCGAGAGCAGCCTTTGTTCTCTTGTTTACAGTTTCGTCTGTTTCGCCGAAATACTGTCTTCTCTCGCTGTGACCGAGAACTACATACTCAACACCCATTTCCTTGAGCATAAGAGCAGAAATTTCGCCTGTGAAAGCGCCGCTCTCTGCCCAGTGGCAGTTTTCGGCACCGATTTTTACATTTGAGCCCTTTGTTGTTTCAAGAGCTACGCTTAAATCTACGAAAGGAACGCAAGCGATTACTTCGCAGTCAGCATCCTTTACAGCAGGAACAACAGCCTCAAGAAGTGCCTTAGCCTCTGAAGGTGTCTTATTCATTTTCCAGTTACCGGCAATAATTGCCTTTCTCTTTGTCTTGTCCATTGTAATATTCCTTTCCGATAAATAATTTATAAGAAATTAAAAATTGTTGTCTGTTATAAAATTAAACCATTAAGGGCGGAATACTCCGCCCCTATTGATTTTATAGATTAATTTTTGTCAGCGATAACTGCGATACCCGGAAGAACCTTGCCCTCGAGGTACTCAAGAGATGCGCCGCCGCCTGTTGAGATGTGGCTCATCTTGTCAGCAAAACCAAGCTGAATAACAGCTGCAGCAGAGTCGCCGCCGCCGATGATTGTTGTAGCGTCTGTTTCTGCAAGAGCCTTAGCAACAGCAATTGTGCCCTTTGCAAGTGTTGGGTTCTCAAATACGCCCATAGGTCCGTTCCAAACAACTGTCTTAGCTGTCTTAACTGCATCTGCAAAGAGAGCCTGTGTCTTTGTACCGATATCAAGACCTTCCATATCAGCAGGGATAGCAGAAGAATCTACAACCTCAACCTCGATTGGAGCATCGATTGGATCAGGGAATGTCTTAGAAACTGTTGTATCTACAGGGAGAAGGAGCTTTTTGCCGAGCTTTTCAGCCTTAGCCATCATTTCCTTACAGTAGTCAATCTTTGTATCATCAACGAGTGAAAGACCAACTTCCTTACCCTGAGCCTTTAAGAATGTGTAAGCCATACCGCCGCCGATGATAAGTGTATCGCACTTATCAAGGAGATTAGAAATAACATTAAGCTTGTCAGCAACCTTTGCGCCGCCGAGAATAGCAACGAAAGGACGAACAGGAGTTTCAACTGCATTACCGAGGTAGTTGATTTCCTTCTGCATGAGGTAACCAACTGCTGTATCCTTGATGTGGTCTGTAACACCTACTGTTGAGCAGTGTGCACGGTGAGCTGAACCGAAAGCGTCCATTACAAATACATCTGCAAGAGATGCAAGCTCTGATGAGAATGGCTCAAGGTTCTTGGTTTCTTCTTTTCTGAATCTTGTATTCTGAAGAAGAACAACATCGCCGTCCTTCATTTCTGCAACTGCCTTTTTAGCGTTCTCGCCTACAACCTCATCGTCGTCAGCAAAGATAACTTCCTTGCCGAGGAGCTCGGAAAGTCTTACTGCAACAGGAGCAAGTGAGAATTTAGCCTCTGGGCCGTTCTTCGGCTTGCCGAGGTGTGAGCAAAGAATAACCTTACCGCCGTCTGCGATAAGCTTTTTAATTGTAGGAAGAGCTGCTGTAATTCTGTTATCATTTGTAATAACGCCGTCTTTGAGCGGAACATTAAAGTCAACTCGAACGAGAACTCTTTTACCTTTTACATTGATGTCATCAACTGTAACCTTATTAAGATTCATTATTGAACAATCCTTTCTAATAGAAGAATAATGTAAAAATATAGCATTTTTACAGTCAATTATATTATATATCAAAACATTGGTTTTATCAATATAAATCTAAAAAATTTCGAGCAATTCCAAAAAAATTTTCGTATAATAATTGAATTTACGGATTTTTTATGCACAAAATATTTATGAGATTTACTTTAAAACATCGCTCCATTTGTGGTTATGCAGTTCGCCTATACTCTGCAGCTGCGGATAATTCCACTGTCTTAGCACTTCATATGTTGCAATGGCAACTGAATTTGAAAGATTCAGACTTCTTGCCTCGTCAATCATAGGTATTCTGACCGTGCTTTCGGGATACTGCATCAAAAGTTCTTCGGGCAGTCCCTTGGTTTCCTTTCCGAAAATAATATAGCAGTTATCGGGATACTCGGCATCTGAATGAATATGAGTACCCTTTGTTGAAAAGAGAAAATACCTGCCACCCTTTGTTTTTTCGAGAAAATCGTTTAAATCATCGTAATATGTAATATCAAGCAAGTGCCAATAATCAAGACCCGCTCTCTTTAGTTTTTTGTCATCAATATAAAAACCGAGAGGACGGACAAGGTGCAGACTTGCTCCCGTTGCGGCGCAGGTTCTTGCAATATTGCCTGTATTCTGCGGAATTTCAGGCTCTACCAGCACAATATTAAGCTTTGCCAAATCTTATCACTCCAAAAATTCAAAATTCTGTTTTATTCTATTTTAAATCGTAAACAATAATAATGCAAGAACAATCTTGCTCAAATAATAAATACAATTTTTACAGGAGGAAAGACTTATGTTTCATTCGCCGATAACAGACATTATGAAAGGTGTTGCCTTAGGTATGATGGCAGGCATAGCTGTTGGCTGCTGCGGAAGAAAAATGTATGACGAAAATCCAAAGCTTAAAAGAAAAGCCAGCAAAGCAATCCACACAATGGAATCCATGCTCGACACCGCACACTATATGTTCAGATAAAAAATCGGCAGTATCATTTTTAAGTGATGCTGCCAATTTTCAGTGTTGAATAAATTATGGTTCAGTAAACTTTCTTTATTTTTTGGCGGATAATTTAGCGTTAGCTAAAATTTCAATGTCCGTTCAAAACCTAAACTAAATCATAATTTAGTACCGCATAACAAGCATAAAACCGCTTATTATGCGGTGCTTTTTATAAGTATTTTAAAATCACATTCCATTCCCGTAAAAGTTTGTCGAGTGTAAATGCCGCATTTGCAGGACTTGTTGACGGAAGTTTTATTGCCTCAATTTGTGTAAACGGATAAATATGCTTTTTATACAGTCTATCAGCAGTCGAACCGTTTGTAAAAATTTGCGATATATTTGCCGTCTGTAAAATCGGCTCAATATCATTCGGCACAACATTCTTTATTGAACTGTCGCTTGAACCTGTAATTGTGCAGGACTTTATAACATCCCACAAAGCTATGCCGTTACTTAGCAACAGTTGTTTTTTCTCTTCCGTGTTTTCGGGAACGCTTTCATTTAAAAGATTGGCAAGAACTTTCCAAAAGCGGTTTTGCTTATGCCCGTAGAAAAACTCCGCCTCCCGTGATTTTACGGACGGAAAACTGCCGAGAATTAATATTTTGGAATTTCGGTTAAACACAGGCGGTATGGTGTGCAGCAGCCGTAATTCTTCTTGTATGTTTGTTTTTGCCATAGCTGTTTTAATCTCCGATTAAATATTTTTTACTTGTGATTTATTCATTTTTACAATTATTACGGCTATTGCAAATACAATAAATTCAGTCAGAGGAAAAGACCACCAAATTCCCATAATATTAAAGTTATTGTTCAACAGCCACATAAGAGGAAACAATAAAACTCCTTGACGAAGTACCTGAATAACCATACTCGGTACAATTTTACCCATTGCCTGAACATAAGTGGCAATCATGGTAGATACTCCGCCAAAGCAATAGCTAAGCGCCATTATTCTTATTGCAGGTATTCCGACAGAACACATTTTTTCCGATGCGGAAAACAACAAAAGTATTTGTCGCGGAAACAATACCAGTAAAAGCGTACCTACAGCCATTATAATCACCGCTATCGCAGTTCCGCTGTGATATGTCCGATTAACCCGTTCGTATTTTTTTGCACCGTAATTATAACGCATAATCGGCAAACAACCTTGAATTAAACCGTTTACCGACATAAATATTAACTGCTGTACCTTAAAATACGCTCCGAAAAAAGCCACTGCCGTATCAGAATATGTGACTAAAAACAGATTGACAAAAGTTATCATTAATGAACTTAAAACATTCATGGCAAACGAAGGCAATCCATATCCAAATATATTTTTAAACATATGAAAATCAAAAACAAAACTCTTGATTTTCAGTTTTACCTTTTGCTTAGTAAATATAAGTACATATAATGAAATCAGCATTGACAAAACATAGCCTAAAACGGTTGCCAAAGCAGCTCCTTTAATTCCCATTTCAGGAAAAGGGCCTATTCCAAAAATAAGCAATGGGTCAAACACAAGATTAAACACCACTCCCGCAATCTGAAACCACATAGGAGAAATCATATTGCCTGTAGCCTGCAGCATTTTTTGAATTGCAATATGTACCATATTCGGCACTTGCATAAATGCACAAATCTGCATATATATACAGCCGTATTCAAAAATTTGACTGTCCTCCGTAAAGGCAGAATAGTACGGTATCATAGTCAAAAGTACAATTATATTAACAATTATACCAACCGATAACGACAAAATCAATCCCATTGTAACAACAGAATTTGCCTTGTCCTGCCTTTTTTGCCCCAAATAACCGGCAATCAAAACATTTATTCCTACTCCAATCCACACTGAAAGTGAGTTCATTAAATTTGTAATCGGAAAAGACAAAGATACTGCCGCAAGAGCTTGCTCATTAATGCAGGCAACAAACATACTGTCTATCATATTATATGAATATTGCAAAAACATAGAAATCATAGGCGGCAAGCACATCTTAATTATTAATCTGTTTATAGGTTGATATTCCATTTTGTTACAGGTTTCCATAAAATTCCCTCCGAAACAAAAAAGTCACACCCCGCAAAGGGTGTGACGAAAAAACTTTGTTGAAAAATTCACACAAATTTTCTACTTACATTATAGCACAGCACAAGTATTTGTCAAATAAAAGTTATACAGAGAACCATTAAAATATTCTCTATTGACTTTACTGATTGAGAATTTCTCTTGCAACAAACACACCGCTTGCGCTTGCGTGTGACAAGGAATGAGTTACACCACTGCCGTCGCCAATAATATAAAGTCCTTTATGAAGCGACTCAAGGTGTTCGTCAACTTCAACTTCCATATTGTAGAATTTAACCTCAACGCCATAGAGCAATGTATCATCATTCGCTGTACCCGGCGCAATATTATCAAGGGCATAAATCATTTCAATAATGCCGTCAAGTATTCTCTTCGGCAATACAAGACTAAGGTCACCCGGTGTAGCCGACAGTGTAGGAACAACCAGACCTTCCTCAATTCTTTTCGGGTTACTTCTGCGGCCACGGATTAAATCGCCAAAACGCTGAACAATTACTCCTCCGCCGAGCATATTACTAAGTCTTGCAATGCTTTCACCGTAACCGTTACTGTCTTTAAAGGGTTCTGAAAAATGCTTGCTTACGAGCAGCGCAAAGTTTGTATTCTCCGTTTGTTTTTCCTTGTCCTCATAACTGTGACCGTTTACTGTAATAATGCCGTTTGTGTTTTCTGTAACTACACTACCCTTAGGATTCATACAGAATGTACGCACATTATCCTCGAACTGCTCTGTACGATATACGATTTTACTTTCATAAAGTTCGTCTGTAAGATTTGCAAAAATTACAGCAGGCAGCTCAACACGAACACCAATGTCAACTCGGTTAGATTTTGTCGGAATTTTAAGGTCATTGCAAACTTTTTCCATCCATTTACTTCCACTTCGACCAACTGAAACAATACATTTTTCACACTCGTAACTTTCTTTTTCGGTGTTAATGATATATCCTTTATCATCACCCAAAATTTCAATATTGCTGACGGGAGTGTCAAAGTAAAAATCGACCTTATCCTTAAGAAAATTATATATGTTATTCAACACAATGTAGTTTTTATCAGTACCGAGATGGCGAACAGATGCGTCCAATAAATTAAGCTTGTTCTGCAAGCAAAGTTTTTTAAAGCCTGAACCTGCTGTTGAATACAATTTAGTACCGCTGCCGCCGTACTGCATATTTATATCATCAACATAGTGCATTAATTCAATAGCCTTTTTCTTGCCGATATATTCATATAAAGTACCGCCGAAATCATTGGTAATGTTATATTTACCGTCAGAAAAAGCACCTGCGCCGCCAAATCCGCTCATTATTGAACAAGTTTTGCAAGAAATACATTTTTTTACCTTGTCGCCGTCAATAGGGCATTTTCTTTTTTCAAGCAAATGACCCTCTTCAAAAACAGCAACCTTGAGGTCTGAATTGTTAGTAATTAATTCATAGGCAGAAAAAATACCGCCCGGGCCTGCACCGACAATAATTACATCATATTTTTTCATCATTTTTCATTTTTCTCCTTTATGTTAAAAAGTAAAGCGTAAAGGCAAATAAAAAAACCACCAAAAACAACTATAATATGCCCCTACTCGGGGATTATAGTTAAACAGTTTAAGGCAGTTTGTAGATACACCCGTCCGTATTACGAGTTTATATAATCTTTGAACCTGCAATATTATAGCAAATTATATTGCAACCGTCAATAGCTATTTTTATTTTTATGTAAATTAGAGGCATATTCATTATCAGTTTGGCATTTAAATTTAGCTAACGCTAAATTATCCGCCCAAAAATAAAAAAGTTTACTCAATTTTTCAAAAATTGCGGGTTTGGGCAGAGCCCATAAATACTTTCCGTTTACGCAATCTGACGATAGCCAAACAGCTTGCTGTTTGGCGGCTTGAACAAATAGGCGAAAGCCTTTGCGAGAGCAATAAGAAAAGAAATTCGTTATTTCATTAACAAAATACAGGTCTTTTCTTAACGGCTGTCGCCCGTTTTAACAAACTTAGTCTTAACACGCAAACAGCGTGGCTGTTTGCGCCCGATAAATTGTTATATCGGAAGATATTATGGGCGCTGCCCAAACCCGCAAGCCTTTAAAAAGGCTTGCCCTAAATTTTTTAATTATTTCGCTTAAATTGGTGCATTAAACCCCAAATTTACAATCTCAACTAACCAAAAAGGGACAGTCATCAGACTGTCCCAAAAATATTAGGTTATTATTCGCAACCGAGAATTTTTTTTGCGTTAAGAACTCTCTCGGGTGTTGGCGGATCAATGCCCTCAAGTTTATAGTCGATGCCAAGTTCTTTCCACTTATACACTCCAAGTGTGTGGTACGGCAACACTTCAACTCTCTTGACATTTTTAAGAGTTTTTATAAAATCGGCAAGACGATACAGATACTCGTCATAGTCGCTCCTCTGCGGAACAAGTACATGGCGAATCCATACGGGTTTACCCATATCCGAAAGCTCTCTTGCCATTTGCAGAATATTAACATTAGTATGCCCGGTAAGAATTTTGTGCTGTTCATCATCAATATGCTTAATATCGAGTAACAACAAATCCGTATATTGCATAAGCTCTTTCCACTTTGAGTAGTAAGGTTCTTCTGTAGTAAACGGGTTTCCGCTTGTATCAAGCGTTGTATTTATACCGAGCTTTTTTGCCTTTTTAAAAAAGTCAATAAGAAAATCAATCTGTAAAAGCGGCTCTCCTCCACTAACTGTAATACCGCCCTCACTTTTCCAGTAAGGGCGATATGCGATAGCTTTTTTAAGCAATTCTTCTGCTGTGTAAGGTGTACCCTTACTCATTTGCCAGGTGTCGGGATTGTGGCAGAATTGACAGCGCATTGCGCAACCGCTCAAAAATACTACATATCTTACACCCGGTCCGTCAACAGAACCAAAGCTCTCGAGTGAGTGGACATAGCCGACTAACTCTTTATTTTCCATTATTAAATTACATTGACTTGTGGCAAGTTCTTGCGATTACATCGAGCTGCTGCTCTCTTGTAAGGTCAATGAACTTAACAGCGTAACCTGATACACGGATTGTGAAGTTAGCGTACTCTTCCTTCTCAGGATGCTCCATAGCATCGATGAGCTTTTCTGTACCGAATACGTTTACATTGAGGTGGTGTGCACCCTGATCGAAGTAACCGTCAAGTACATTTACAAGGTTGTTTACACGCTCGTCATCATTGTGACCGAGTGCATCCGGGCTGATTGTCTGTGTATTTGAAATACCATCGAGTGCATACTCGTATGGAAGTTTAGCAACAGAGTTAAGTGAAGCAAGAAGACCGCTCTGCTCTGCACCGTAAGATGGGTTAGCACCAGGTGAAAGTGGCTCGCCTGCTTTTCTGCCGTCAGGAAGTGAACCTGTAGCCTTACCGTATACAACATTTGATGTAATTGTAAGGATAGAAGTTGTAGGCTCTGAATCTCTGTATGTGTGGCAGTATCTGATCTTGCTCATAAACTTACGGAGAAGGTTTACAGCGATTTCGTCTGCTCTCTCATCGTTGTTGCCGTATCTTGGGAACTCACCGTCGATCTCGAAGTCAGTAGCAATACCGTCTTCATCACGGATAACCTTAACCTTAGCATACTTAATAGCGCTAAGTGAGTCAACTACATGTGAGAAACCAGCGATACCTGTAGCAAATGTACGACGGCAGTTAGTATCAATAAGAGCCATCTCGGCAGCTTCATAGTAATACTTGTCGTGCATATAGTGAATCATATTAAGTGTACCTACATAGAGGTGAGCAAGCCAATCCATCATAGCGTCATACTTCTTGAGAACCTCATCATAGTCAAGGTATTCAGAAGTAATCGGTCTGTATTCAGGACCTACCTGTACCTTTGTCTTCTCATCAACACCGCCGTTGATAGCGTAAAGAAGACACTTAGCAAGGTTAGCACGAGCGCCGAAGAACTGGATTTCCTTACCGGTTTCTGTTGCAGATACGCAGCAGCAGATTGAGTAATCATCGCCCCATACCGGACGCATAACATCATCGTTCTCATACTGAATTGAGCTTGTCTGAACAGAGATCTTAGAAGCGTACTTCTTAAAGCCCTCAGGAAGTCTTGAAGAATAAAGAACTGTGAGGTTTGGCTCAGGTGAAGGGCCCATATTCTCAAGTGTGTGGAGGAAACGGAAGTCGTTCTTTGTAACCTGTGAACGGCCGTCGATACCGATACCTGCAACTTCAAGAGTAGCCCATACAGGGTCACCTGAGAAGAGCTGGTTGTAGCTTTCGATTCTTGCGAACTTAACCATACGGCACTTCATAACAAAGTGGTCAACAAGCTCCTGTGCCTGTGCCTCTGTAAGTGTACCGTTCTCAAGGTCACGCTCAATATAAATGTCGAGGAATGTAGAAACTCTGCCTACGCTCATTGCAGCACCGTTCTGAGTCTTGATAGCTGCGAGGTAACCAAAGTAGAGCCACTGAACAGCTTCTTTAGCGTTCTTAGCAGGCTGTGAAATATCAAAGCCGTAGATTGCAGCCATTTCTTTCATGCCGTTAAGAGCCTTGATCTGATCTGCGATTTCCTCTCTGAGCTGGAAGTCGCCTCTTCTCATACCCTGACGGTTTGTTTCGGCGAAGTCTTCCTTCTTGCACTCGATAAGGTAATCAATACCGTAAAGAGCGACTCTTCTGTAGTCGCCTACGATTCTGCCTCTGCCGTATGTATCCGGAAGACCTGTAAGAATCTTGTTGTGACGAGCTACCTTCATTTCAGGTGTGTAGATATCGAATACACCCTGGTTATGTGTCTTGTGATATTTTGTAAAGATTTCGTGAAGCTTAGGGCTTGGCTCATAACCGTACATCTGGCATGACTGTTCAGCCATCTTAATGCCGCCGTAAGGCATAAATGCACGCTTTAAAGGCTTGTCAGTCTGAAGACCGACTACCTGCTCAAGATCCTTAAGATCTTCGTCAATGTATGCTGCGCCGTAAGCTGTGAGTGAGGTAACAACCTCAGTCTCCATATCAAGTACGCCGCCCTTGCTTCTTTCTTCTTTCTGAAGTTCTTTAAGTTTGCCCCAAAGCTTTTCTGTAGCCTCAGTAGGACCTACGAGGAAAGACTCATCGCCGTCATATGGCTTGTAGTTTTTCTGGATAAAGTCTCTGACATTGATTTCAGATTCCCAAAGTCCGCCAACAAAATTACTCCATTCGGAACGCATAGAATAACCCCCTGTATTTCAAAAATAAAACCGACAAGGCTCAAACCGTGATTGATTTGAACCGTCGGCATTTCAAGCATTTTCAATAGACGAGATTAACTCTCATTGAATTGATTTTATTGCTTTTTTGCCGAAACGGCAATGTAAGCCTTGCGTTGCTGATTTATTGTTTCCGTCACAAAATCAGCATATATAAAATACCACATTTTTTTGCTAAAGTCAAGGATTTTCAAAAATTACTAATGCTTTTTATTTTTGCCTAAAAAAGCCGAATTTTCCCTATATTTTTTGCCTATAGCGCCGCCGATTTTCGGTATATTTTTTAATATGTGAAAAATTTAACAATTACTTGTTTTTTATTATTTGTTTTTACATAAATTTTGTTGATTTTTGTTCTGCTCTTTACAAGCGGAAAAAGCATTTCAGTACTTTAAAACGCAAAATCGGTAAAATAAATTCATTAAAATCACAAAGAAATTATTTTTTGATTTTTCTTAATTTTCTTATATAAGCAAAAGTTTCTTCTTCTCCCTTTTCACTCAGCATTGTAAGTAATTCTTCAAGCAGTTTCTCTGTGTTTTCGTGCATACGGTGTTTGCCCTTTACCCTGCCGAAGTAATCCAAAGAATCTCTGTCTTTGTAATTTGAACCGTTATATATTTTACTTGCGGCGACCCTGTCACAAAACATTTCGATTACATAATTAATCGGCATTTCCACATTTTCTATCTGCTTTGTCTTAGGATTGTAGTCATTCCAATACTCGTAGTGATGACGGTTTCTGCCCTTATGATGCATCCATGCCTTTGAGTAGCCGTAAAGCTCCCTTTCTTTTTCGTTAGGACTTCTGTTGCCCTGGTAGTACTTTGCACCAGGAATAAACTCCGTCGGTGAATATTTTGAAAGGTCGTGCCTTAACCCCTGCCAAAGTATTCCTGCCTTTGCGCAGTGAGCAATAACCTTATGCCTGTGTCTTGTAATCGTTCTGAAGTGTTTTATAAAATGTAACATATCCAATCACCAAACATATTCTAACATATTTCACGGGGATTTTGTTGAATATTTAAATATTTCTTGAACTTTTTTAAAAAAACATATATAATAATGTAATAAAATAAACTAAAAGACACAAACGAAAGGAATAATTTGATGAATTTTAAATCCATTAATCGTAAATCCTTTATTCTTACGCTTGCGGCAGTACTTGGCGTATCGGTAATAGTAACCGCTGTGGCAGGTAGAACTTCCGATAATTCAGTACCTGCCGACAATAAAAACATTAATACAACTCAACCTTCGTTGGCAAACAGCAAACAGCCGACCGTTATTGTAACGGGCGAAACCGCCGATATAAGCATTGAATGTAATGAAATAAAAATTATCACTCCGTCTGAGGCAACCGCCGAAGAACTCGTAAAATCAAAGTGGTCAAGCAGTGACAACAATATCGTTACCGTTGATGACGGTGGAAGAATTGACGGCTTAAGCGAGGGTACGGCTACAATTACCGCACAGATAGGCAACACCCGCCATACCTACAATATTACGGTTGCTGCTCAGTCGCAGAGCATTTATGACGGATATTCAACCTGCTATCTTGCAAATACCGATGTTCTCAATGAAAATCTTAATAATATTTACGAGAAAAATCCTTATTTTATTAAAGTCAATCGCTCGCAAAACTGCGTTACGGTTTACACTTATGACAAAAACGGCGAATATACTGTTCCTGTCCGTGCAATGATTTGTTCAACCGGTATTGACAAAGCTACCGTTCTCGGCGACGATTTCTACATTTACTACAAGCAGGAATGGAATCCGCTTTTCAATGATGTTTACGGTCATTATGTATCGGGATTTTACGGCGATTATCTTTTTCATTCCGTTCCGTATGAAGACGCAAGCGCCGACACACTCGAAACCGAGGAGTTCAACAAACTCGGAGATGAGGGTTCACTCGGCTGTGTAAGAATGGAAACCGCAGATGTAAAGTGGATATATGATAATTGTCCCGAAAACACACCCGTAACCGTTTACGATGACGACAATCCGGGTCCGCTCGGCAAACCGGAGGCAATTAAAATTACCGACCATACCTGTGGCTGGGACCCTACCGACGATGATCCGCAGAATCCGTATGCAGCAAAGACACCTGAAATTCACGGCGCAAGCGATTTGACTATAACCAAAGGCGAAACCGCCGACCTGCTTGAGGGTGTAACCGCTGTTGACACCTGTTCAAACGATATTACAGATAAAATATCCGTAACAGGCAATGTTCTTACCGATAAAGTCGGTACATATAAGCTGACTTACAGCGTTGAAGACACAATGCACCGCACAAAAAGAATTGATGTTACCGTCAAGGTAGTTTAAAATTATGGTTTAGCAGAGTGTTTTGACAAGTAATTATAAAAGTTATAAAAGTTTGGTCAACCTTTTCAAAGGTTGTGGGTGTGGGCAAAGCCCACAAATACTTTCCGCTTACGCAATCTGACGATAGCCGAACAGCTTGCTGTTTGGCGGCTTGAACGAATAGGCAAAAGTCAATGCGAGAGCAATAAAAGAAAACATACTTAATCTTCATAGGCAACGCAATGCGTTGCCTATATTTTTGGCATTTCCGTTTACAACGGCTACCGCCTGTTTTTTCAAATTCTGTTTTACGCACACTGACAGCAGGCTGTCAGTGCATAATAATTTGTTATATCGGAAGATTTTTATGGGCGCTGCCCAAACCCGCAATTTTTGAAAAAATTGAGTAAACTTTTTTGTTTTTGGGAGGATAATTTAGCGTTAGCTAAATTTCAATCCCCGACCGACACTCCGTTAAACCATAATTCACCCCAACTTTTCGAGAAAAAAATTTTGATTATCCCGAAAAACCCTTGAAATACAAGCACATTCGCAGGATTTCAGATTGATTTTACTACCAATTTACTACTTTTAACGGATTGCGCCTTGATATGCCGGAACATCTTGCGAGCATGAAACAACCCAATACAAACGCGACGCACTGGCGGCGCGGCACGTCGGCAATCACACAATTTCATATAGCACCGCACTGGCGGCGTTACCTTATCCCAACCGGGAAACAAGGAACGCCGCTATTTTTTTACCCTCATGTTACGCAGTAGGGGCAAAAAGAGTCTTGCTACACAAGGCTTTGCGGGTACGGTTTTCACAGGGTAAGGGATTGATACCTAAACCCTTAAAATCGCTGTTCTACCGCGTAACAAATATGCAGCAAAGGAGTTGATGAAGCTATGGCAGTTTTCCGCGTGGAGAGAAACACAGGATATACGGTTATGAGCAACCACCATTTACGCAACAAAGAACTTTCCCTAAAGGCAAAAGGGCTGTTATCGCAAATGCTGTCCTTGCCGGAGGATTGGGACTATACCCTTGCGGGACTGTCCTATATCAACCGGGAAAAAATCGACGCTATCCGCGAAGCTGTCCGGGAGCTTGAAAGAGCCGGATATATTCAGCGTTCAAGGGAGCGCGACGAGAAAGGACGCTTGCGGGGAACTGATTACATCATCTATGAGCAGCCGCCTAACTTGGATTTACCTACATTGGAAAATCCAACATTGGGAAATCCAACATTGGAAAATCCAACATTGGAAAATCCTACGCAGGAAAAACCTACGTTGGAAAATCCAATGCAATTAAATAAAGATATACAAAAGACTGACTTACCAAAAAAAGAAAAATCAAATACGGATTTATCAAGTAACCATTCCATTCCTATCCTTTCCCCTAACCCCTCTCCTTTGAGGGAAGAAACGGCAGAGCCGGAACGGAAAGGAACGGAAGCGGCAGACGCATACAGCGTGTATGAGGAAATCATCAAGGACAATATCGAGTATGAGCATTTTATCAAGCATACCAACATTGACAGGGAACGCTTGGACGAGATTGTGTCCCTTATCCTTGAAACTGTCTGCACCAAACGAAAGACAATTCGTATCGCCGGGGACGATTATCCGGCAGAGCTTGTCAAAGCAAAGTTTATGAAGCTGAACAGCAGCCACATTGAATTTGTCTTTGACTGCATGAAAGAGAACACCACGAAAATCCGTAACATCAAGCAATATCTGAAAGCGGTACTTTTCAACGCGCCCAACACCATTGACAGCTATTACACCGCCCTTGTCAACCACGATATGTACGGCGGCTATTAAAAAACAGGAGGATTTTAATATGACACAGAAAACAGGAGCTTTGATTTTTGATGAAACGGCAGACCGTTACGACATTCGCTTTGACCTTAACGACTACTACGGAGGATTGCATTGTGGGGATTGCCTTGAAGTGTTTGTACGCGGCAAATGGAAGCCGACCCGCATGGAGTACGGGGACAACTGGTATCTTGTCGGTGTGAGGGCTTCGGATTTGAACGGGCTGCGGGTGCGTATCTAAAGGCGGCATGAAAAATGTACGCCTTATTTTTATGCCCCGAAGCGGCACACCACCCTAACCAAACTATGAAAGGAGGGATTTCATGCAAGATGAAGTCAATGAAAAAGTCGTGTCTTTAGCAATCAAAACATCTAAGCTGACCGCCGAAGTGCTGCAAAAGGCTATGAAAGCCCTGCTTGCCAAAGGCAAAGGGCAGCTAACCAAAGCCCCGCATGGGAAAATCACCATGCGGCAGCTTATGAAGCAGGGAGAAAAGGTTTCCAACATTGAGATTACCGACCAAAATATCAAAGCCTTTGACCCTATCGCAAGGAAAAGCGGGCTTGATTACAACGTCAAGAAGATTGAGAACGGCAAGCCGCCGACCTATCTTGTGTCTTTTAAGGGCAAGGATATTGACGTTATGACCGAAGCGTTCCGGGAATTTACCGCAAAGAAATTAGGCAGGGATAAAAAGCCCTCTATCCGCAAGCTGCTTTCCACTCTGAAAGACAAGGCGGCAGCTCTGAACGCACAGAGGGACAAAGTGAAGAAAAAGGACAGGGAGGTATCGCTATGAAGCCGGAACTTAAAAAGCTGCTTATCCTAAATGCCCCCTATCTGCTCTTTGTCTATCTCTTTGACAAAATCGGACAAGCGGTACGCCTTGCGCCGGGGGCTGACCTTTCCGGCAAGGTGCTTTCCCTTGCAGACGGCTTTTCCGCTGCCTTTGCAACCCCGCTTCCGAGCCTTGCCCCTATGGATTTGCTTATCGGTATTGTGGGGGCTGTCCTTATCCGGCTTATGGTGTACTTCAAAGGCAAGAACGCGAAGAAATACCGAAAAGGTATCGAATACGGTTCAGCCCGTTGGGGCAACGCCGA
The DNA here is from genome assembly GCF_015553695.1 of Ruminococcus sp. BSD2780120874_150323_B10. Lineage (NCBI taxonomy): Bacteria > Bacillati > Bacillota > Clostridia > Eubacteriales > Oscillospiraceae > Ruminococcus > Ruminococcus sp. BSD2780120874_150323_B10. The sequence continues at coordinate 45,780 of NZ_JADNHD010000007.1, read as the reverse complement.
AGATATAAAGCCCTATACCGACCCGGTATTTCAAAATAACGTGCTTCTGACACAGACGGAACGGCTTACCATGAACAGCCGCCCGAAGCAGCCGAAGTATGCAAGGAATAAAAATATCCTTGTTATCGGGGGAAGCGGCAGCGGCAAGACGAGATTTTTTGTGAAGCCCAACTTAATGCAAATGCACTCAAGCTACGTTGTAACTGACCCGAAAGGTACGGTTTTAGTCGAGTGTGGGAAGCTCTTACAGCGCGGCGGGTATCGGATAAAGGTGCTGAACACGATAAATTTTAAGAAATCCATGCGTTATAATCCCTTTGCCTATATCCGCAGCGAAAAAGACATTTTGAAACTGGTAAATACCTTGATTGCCAACACCAAAGGGGACGGGGAAAAAGCCGGGGAGGATTTTTGGGTAAAATCGGAACGGCTCTTTTACTGCGCCCTTATCGGCTACATTTGGTACGAAGCCCCGGAGGAAGAAAAGAACTTCACAACGCTGCTTGAAATGATAAATGCCAGTGAAGCACGCGAGGACGACCCGGAATTTCAGTCCCCCGTTGACCTCATGTTTGAACGGTTGGAGGAAAAAGACCCGGAACACTTTGCCGTCCGGCAGTACAAGAAATTCCTGTTATCTGCGGGAAAGACACGAAGCTCTATCCTCATTTCCTGCGGTGCGCGGCTTGCCCCTTTTGACATTAAAGAGCTGCGCGACCTTATGGAAACCGACGAAATGGAGCTTGACACCATAGGCGACCGCAAGACCGCCCTGTTTGTTATCATCAGCGACACCGACGATACTTTTAACTTTGTTGTGAGTATTCTTTACACGCAGCTTTTCAATCTCCTTTGCGACAAGGCAGATGATGAATACGGCGGCAGGCTGCCCGTCCATGTGCGCTGTCTGTTAGACGAATTTGCAAATATCGGGCAGATACCGAAGTTTGAAAAGCTCATAGCCACCATACGAAGCCGGGAAATCTCCGCGTCGATTATCTTACAGTCGCAAAGCCAGTTAAAGGCAATCTATAAGGACAACGCCGATACCATAGTCGGCAACTGCGACACCACCCTTTTCTTGGGCGGCAAGGAGAAAACCACCCTCAAAGAAATGTCGGAAATCTTGGGGAAAGAAACCATTGACAGCTTCAACACTTCCGAGAACCGGGGGCGCGAGGTATCGCATGGGCTGAACTATCAGAAGTTAGGCAAGCAGCTTATGACGGAAGATGAAATAGCGGTTATGGACGGCGGGAAATGTATTTTACAGCTACGAGGGGTGCGCCCGTTCTTTTCCGATAAGTACGACATTACAAAGCACCCCAACTATAAATATCTTTCCGACTATGACAAGAAAAATACTTTTGATATGGAAAAGCATTTAAGGCGCAGACCCGCCCTTGTGAAGCCGGACGAAGTATTTGACTACTACGAAATCAGCGAAAGCGATTTGCAGGAGGACACCGACCATGAATAGACGTATCAAAAAGAAAAAGGACAAGAAAATCACAGAAGCCATAAACGGGCTTGTTTCGATTGCTGAACGGCGGGAACAGCAGCGGCAAGCTGCTATCCGGCAGTTTGTGAAACGGTGTGAAGCCCTGTATGAGCAGCAGCGAAAAGAAAGGAGGAATTGACGCAGTAACAAAGAAAAAGACAACTTGCATGATACGCGCCCCTACAAAAATTCCTATCGCCACACTGACAACTGAATACCGCCGCGCGGCAGACATTTAGGCAGCGCGGGGACTTATGACCGCGGCAGTTTGAAAACTGACCGCCGTTTTTTATGCCCTTTTACGGGGCAAGCCGCATTTGCGGCAGAAAGGAGTTTTATGGAATTTTTCAACAGCGCAATCGGCGTATTACAGACTTTGGTTATCGCTCTTGGAGCAGGACTTGGCATTTGGGGCGTTATCAATCTCTTAGAGGGATATGGAAACGACAATCCGGGTGCAAAATCACAGGGCATTAAACAGCTCATGGCTAATTAGATGTAATAAAAGCGGAGAAAGGAAAAGCACAATCCAGACGGAACCGGCGGTGTAGTCAAGAAATATTGTGGAAACGCAAGATTTCTGCTATAATGGGTATAAAACACTTGACGATGGAAAGAAAGGCGGGAAGCCTATGCACATTAGTTATCAGCCACTATGGAACACACTGAAAGAGCGTGGCATGAGGAAAGAGGATTTGCGGCTTGCCGCCGGTCTTACCACAAATATGATTGCCAACATGGGCAAGGGAAAGAATATCAGCATGGAAACGCTGGTTCGCATTTGTGAAGCCTTGAATTGTGGTATTATGAATGTGATTAAATTAGAACAGGACAATATCTAAAGCGATATAATTTTATATTTGATTCGATTTGCACAAAAAATTAAATTTTAATGGTGTATATTTTCTATTGTACCCAATGTAAATAAGTGCTATCATAAAATAAAACAAGTACATTTGAAACATTTTATGATTTGAGAGTGTGCTTGCAGGTTAGTAGCATATTGCCAATAACTGAATACAAAAAATGTAGGTTCTGGTCATTTTAGAAAGGAGCATTGTTTATGAAAAAATTTAGTAAAAGATTGTTTACCTCGTTGGTAGCGTTTTGTATGCTTTTTGCTGTGAGTGCGGTTCCTGCTTTTGCAGCGGAAACAACAACGGAAATAACGGATACTCAACAGCCGGTAGTCATTGGAGAATATGACGGATACTTAACCGATGTTATGATTTCCGATGGTGTCACCAAAAGAGCAGTCGCTAATGTTCGTATTAACTCTTATGCAACTTATGATGAGGATGATGGGATTCAAGTTCATGTGAAGTTGTATGTACCGTGGTATGAATCTCCAAAACCGGAGTTCACTGGTATGACTGGTACAGTTAATGTGCTTATGAACAAAAAATCCACCAATACGGCATTTGCAGAATTAGCCGACGGTGAAGAAACAATCGAAACTGATGTGGATACTGGAAGAACAGGTAATAGCGGAGATAAGGGAACGGTTTCTGTTTCTGGTGTTGCTACCGCTAATAATGCCTTGGCAGGCGGTGGAGCTTTCGCTATTTCTTACCCTGTGACACTTCCCTAATTAAATGCAAAACAGTTGTGAATTAAGGTTGGTAATAGGTAAAATGAAACGGTTATTGGCAATATGCGTATGTTTTTTTATGTGTGTAGGCTTATGTTCGTGTGATTCTTCCCAAACTCGGTCGGTATCATCATATAACTGGTCTTTAGAATTTATTACTGATTTAGATGGTAATATGTTATTCTCAGGTTCAGTGCATGATGACATACCAGTATTGGATTTGACATTGAGTTTTGAAGAAAAAAGTTTTATCTTAACAGATAACACTCATAAACAAGAATGGACAGGTACATATTCGCTTGAAAAGATTGACAATTCTTCTTCGAAACTCGGATTAACTTTTGAAAATTTAGAGGAGCCTGTTACAGGCGTATATGGAACAAGAGTTTATTCTGATGATTCAGAAAGCGCAACAATTACATTACAAACTGATGAAAATATCCTGTCTTTTGTTGGAGAAGATTCATAAATAAAAACAGCCGCTGTAGGAACAAAATCCTACAACGGCTGTTTTTATTTCCACGGCCTGCGCCGGAAGTTCATACCAGACTGTTTTATCAGCGGGGATTTCTTGAACAGCTTTTTCAAAAGGCTTCGTTCCTCTTGTGAGAGCCGCTTGTATTTGAGCCGGAACGCCTTGCAGAATATCTCCGTGAATTGCTGAACCCTGTCCCCCGGAGATTGCATGGCCTTTTGTACTTCCCGTATAAGTTCATCGGCAGGCGTGGTATCCGGCGCACTTTCGCTGTCATTTTCGTGCGCCTTGCGTATATCATGGAGAATGACGTCCCATGTTTTGTGCGTCACATGGCAGAAAAAATCTTCTTCCTCTATCTGACAGGCTTCCAACACTTTGATTGCCCGGTCTGCCGCAGCTTCGGGGTGTTCTTCCAGTACCATAGCCCGTAAAGCAGCCAGTGAGCTGTTTGTGTCATGGAAGTGCATGGTTGCTATCCCGTCCACATAGATTTCTGCGTCTGCCAGCAATTCCTTAAATTTTTCATGGGAGATAATCTCACACAGCAGCCGGTTATTGAAGCGTTCACTTTTCAGCAGTTCCACGACTTCATCACTCAAATGTAATTCTTCTATCGGGGTGTTTTCATATCTCCGATTATTGGTAAGGCCGAGCAGATAGTCAACCGACACCTGATAGAAGTCTGCCAGCTTCAACAGGCTGCCGTGGTTAATTTCCTTGTATTCGTCGTTGTCGTTTTCATAACTGCCGAGGGCTGATTTTGAAATGCCGGTTTCCTGTGCCAGTTCTTCCAGATTCAAGCCCCGTTCCACCCGTAAATCTTTCAGGCGTTCCTGTACGGAAATGCGGGTTTTCATAAACACATCGCTCCTTCCTGCGGCTGGCTGCCGCTGTTATTCCTTATTATACCATATACCGTTCCGAAATCGTGGAATTTTTCGATTTTGGGGCGGTTTTCCTATTTTATGGACATACGGGAAAGGGTTCAAAAATGAGCTATGATTAAGTCAGTTCATCGATGGATTATTTCCAATCGAATGACCGGCCTGATGGGATATGCTCCCCGGCGATGTAGCGCAACGACCTGCGGCAAGGAAATGGAGGAACCTTGACCGCAGCGAGCGTACCAACGGGAACGAAACGCCGCTGTGAGATTCAGGGGCAGGAACGACAGCAGGACAACCCGGCAGAACTGATACCAAAACGCTACCCAAACACGACAAATCGGCGGGGTGTAGTCTGCCCCGTCCGTAATACTATGGGGCATTTCAAAGCGGCTCTATGGCCGTATTTTCCTTGAAAATCGCCCCGAAACATGACACCAAAAACCTTTATCCGCCTGTTCCCGTTGTTACGGCTGAAATGGGCGGATTTTCTATGATAGGAGGCACTATGCCGAGAATGAGCAAGAAACGGAAGTTGGAGCTTTCCTTCTTCCTCAATGACCGGGGGCGTGTGGCCTACAACGACCTGTGCCGGAAGTGCCAGCATAAGTGCAAGCAGAGTTTCCGGGCTGTCGTGATAGACTGCCCCCATTACCTGTCAAAACGAGCCAAGCGAAAGGAGAAAATCAGTTAAATGGAATTTGAATTTATGAGCGCAGACACGGTTCTGCCGCCTTGTATGCCGCTACCCGCCGCAATGCTTCGGCTGCCGATCAGCAGCACAGCAAAAGTCATGTATGCCCGTCTGCTGAACACCACCCTTACGGCAGGGATAGAGGATAGCAACGGCATTTTGTTTGTCCGTTTTCCTATCATGGAATTAGCGGCAGCCCTCTCCCGCAGCCCCGTCACTGTGAAGCGTTCCCTGAAAGAATTGGAGGACATCGGGCTTATCCTGCGGGTGCGCCGGGGTGTGGGAGAACCAAACCGCATTTACACGCTGCTTCCCAAAGGAGGGCTGCCATGATAAATGAGAAGCTGGAAAAGCTGAATCAGGAGATTGCCAAAGGCGAAGCCAGACTGCGGCGGGCGCAGCATGAAGAAAAAATACTGGAACACCAGGTGAAGCAGCTTACCCGGAAGGAACGGACGCACCGGCTCTGTACCAGAGGAGCTATGCTGGAAAGTTTCCTTTTAAGGCCGGAAGTGCTGACAGACGAGGATGTGATGGACATTCTGAAACAGGCATTTTCTCAAAGTGGCATGAAGGAAATAGTTGCAGAAAGCGTGAAAGGGCGGGTAGCCGGGGAATCCCTTACGGAGTAAGGGCGCAACTATACACCGGTCAAGCCGGTGCGTTGCGCCCTGCCGGGGGCTTCCTGCGGAAAGCGGATGATTTTCAGCACCGTTGCGGCTGCTTCCAATCATCACAGGGGACGCTACACTTCCCCTGCGCTGGCTGCGCCAGCTACCCCTTTGTGGACTTGCCGCCCGGGAACACCTTGCGCTGCAAGCTGTTCCCGTCCAGCAAGTTTACAATTTATCTATTCCAAAACAGGACTGCCCGTAGTATAATAAAGCTAATGACGAACACTATCTAAGGAGATGGTTTTATGTATGGATTGATTGCTTTGAATTTCATCATACCCTTTGTTATGGTTTTTGTAGGATATATCTTAAAGAAGCACCCGGTAAAAGATATGACATCCGGTAACGGATACAATACGCCTACATCTCGGAAGTCACAAGAGCATTGGGATTATGCACAAAGCATAGCACCTAATATTTTTATTGGTATTGGCAAAACATTAGGTTTGGTAGAAATCGTTTTGTGTATATCCTTACTTCTTCTTAATATTTCTACACAGACTACCGTATTTGCAGGAGTAGTTGTTGGAATTATTTTTCTGATTTTTGGATTTTATAAAACAGAAACTGGAATTACAAGTAAATTTGCGAACAAAAACTTTTAAGCTATTAGACAGCTTTCCATCATCGAGCCAACCTGACCCGAACCTTCAAAACTGAATACTAATCGCCTACCAGCGACACCACTAAGCAGGAAATCAGAAACGGTTTCCTGCTTTTCTTTTGCCCAAAATCAACCACAGGAAGGAGGAACGCTATGCCCTGTCCACACCATGATATAAAAATAATCCAGCGCAGCAACCACCAGTCAGCCGTTGCGTCTGCCGCCTACCAGAGTGGGGAACGGCTGTTTTCCGAGTACGACCAGAAGCAGAAATACTATTCCCATAAAAGCGAGATTGTCCATACAGAAATCATGCTGCCGCCCCACGCCCCACCAGCGTATGCAGACCGCAATACTTTGTGGAACGCCGCCGAAGCTATCGAGAAGCAATGGAACTCCCAGCTTGCCCGGAGAATCGTGCTTGCCATACCGAGGGAAATCCCCCCGGAACAGCACGCCGACCTTATCCGGGACTACTGCCGGGAGTTTTTTGTTTCTAAAGGCATGATTGCCGATTTTGCCATCCACGACAAAGGGAATGGGAATCCCCACGCCCACATCCTGCTGACCATGCGGGCAATGGACGAAAACGGGAAATGGCTTCCCAAGAGCCGGAAGGTTTATGACCTTGACGAGAACGGCGAGCGTATCCGGCTCCCGTCCGGGAGCTGGAAAAGCCACAAGGAGGATACCGTGGACTGGAACGACCAGAAGTACGGAGAGATCTGGCGGCAGGGCTGGGCGGCTACCGCTAACCGCTATCTGGAAGCCAACGGACGCCCGGAGCGCCTTGACCTTCGTTCCTATGAACGGCAGGGGCTTGATAAAATCCCCACCGTCCATATGGGGCCAGCAGTCAGCCAGATGGAGAAACGAGGGATACAGACCAACATCGGCAACTTGAACCGGGACATCAAAGCCGCCAATTCCCTTATGCAATCTATCCGGCAGATGGTACGCCACCTGAAAGGCTGGATTGCAGACCTGAAGGAGAAAAAAGCCGCCCTGCTGGAAGCCTTGCAGGAATCGAAGGAACCCACCCTGCCGGAGCTGCTGGGGAAATATCTGGATTTGCGCCGGGAGGAACGTACAGGCTGGACAAGCAAAGGCCAGCTTACAGGCAGCGTTGCCGATTTCAACAAGGTTATGGAAGCTATCCGCTATCTGCGGGAAAAGGAGCTGTCCACTGTGCAGAGTTTGGACGCTTATCTGGATACCGTCAGCGGGCAGGCCGTTTCCATCCGGGCAGAGATGAAGCCGAAAGAACAGCGTATGAAAGAAATCAACACCCTGCTTTCCCATATCGCCAACTTTGAAGCCCATAAGCCGGTTCATGTGGAGTATGCTGCCATCCGGTTTAAGAAGCCACGGGAACAGTTTGCCGCCGCCCATCGGGACGAGCTGGACGCCTATAATGCCGCTATCCGTTATTTCAAGGTGCATTTGAAGGAGAAGAAGTACAGCATTAAAAAGCTGAATGAGGAACAGACACAGCTTGCCGGAGAAGTTGCCGGATATAAGGAACGGTTGTCCGCATTACAGGAGGATGTGAAGATTCTCCGGGATGTGCGTCACTGGCTCAATCAGGTTCTTCCGTCTGAACAGTACCGCCAGACCGCCGAGCCGGGAAAGAAACCGTCCATCCAGCAGGCAGTCAAAGGCCGGACGCAGCGTATCCGGGAAGAACAGGCCGAGAAACGGAAGCAGCCCCGCACAGAGAAAAAACAGGATATGGAACTTTAATAGGCGCTTGCTATTTTCTTTTTCGAGAATGACAGGCGCTTTTCTTATTTTCAGGAGGATTTATTTGAATGTATTTAAAGCTGTCAAGCAGTCTGTTACCACCCGGCAGGCTGCGGAGCATTTTGGAATCCGGGTGGGACGAAACGGGATGTGTGTCTGCCCCTTCCATGCTGATAAAAACCCCAGCATGAAGGTTGACCGGCGCTTTCACTGTTTCGGCTGTCAGGCAGACGGGGATGTGATTGACTTTGTTTCCCGTCTGGAAGCTGTCAGTCCGAAGGAAGCCGCCCTCATGCTGGCGCAGGAGTTCTCCATCCCCTATGAGGACAGGGAACCACCCGGCAGGAGAAAACCCAAACCCCGGCAGGAAACCCCGGAACAGCGGTTTTGCCGCATGGAGCGTTACTGCTTCCGGGTGCTGTCCGATTATTACCATCTTCTGCGCCGCTGGAAACGGGACTATGCCCCTAAGATGCCGGAAGAAGCATGGCACCCGCTTTTTGTGGAAGCCTTGCAGAAGCAATCCCATGTGGAATATCTGCTGGATGTGCTGCTCTCCCCGGATATGGAGGAACGGGCAGTCCTTATCGTTGACTATGGAAAGGAAGTGAGCAATCTTGAAAGACGAATGGCAGAGCTTGCCGCCCAAGATACGGCAGGCCGCAGAACAGACCATACAAGAAGCAGCCCCGCCCCGGAGCATTGAGGAAGTAAAGGCCATGCTGGAAAGCACCGAGAAAGGCAGCGTCCGCAACAGTATCCGCAACTGCCTGACCGTCTTTCAGAATGACCCGCTGCTTTCCGGGGCAATCGCAAAAAATCTGCTGACCGAGCGAGTGGACATTGTAAAGCCCATCGGCTACCACCGCATCGGCACCGCCATCACGGACACGGATATGAACTATCTGCTCCTGTATCTGGAAGAAACCTATGGGCTTACCAGTGAGAAAAAGATTACCGCCGCCATCGGGATTGTTGCCAATGAAAACGGCTACCACCCCGTCCGGGACTACCTGAACGGCCTTTCATGGGATGGGCAGGAGCGTATCCGCTATTGCCTGCGCCACTTTCTGGGAGCCGACACCGACCAGTACACCTATGAAGCCCTGCGGCTGTTCCTGCTGGGAGCCATCCACCGGGCATTTTGCCCCGGCTGTAAATTTGAAGTCATGCTCTGTCTGGTGGGCGGTCAGGGAGCCGGGAAATCCACCTTTTTCCGGCTGCTGGCAGTAAAAGACGAGTGGTTTTCCGATGATTTGCGGAAGCTGGATGATGATAACGTGTACCGCAAGCTGCAAGGCCACTGGATTATCGAGATGTCGGAGATGATTGCCACCGCCAATGCCAAGAGCATTGAGGAAATCAAGTCATTTTTAAGCCGACAGAAGGAGGTCTATAAAATCCCATACGAAACCCACCCGGAGGACAGGCTGCGGCAATGTGTGTTCGGCGGCACTTCCAATGCCCTTGACTTCCTGCCCCTTGACCGTTCCGGCAACCGGCGCTTCCTGCCGGTCATGGTGTACCCGGAACAGGCCGAGGTTCACATTTTGGAGGACGAAGCCGCTTCCAGAGCCTATCTTGCACAGGTCTGGGCAGAAGCCATGACGGTTTACCGCAGCGGGGATTTTAAGCTGTCTTTCAGCCCGGAAATGGTGCGCTATCTCAAAGAACACCAGCGGGATTTCATGCCGGAGGACACCAAGGCCGGGATGATACAGGCATACCTTGACCGCTATACCGGCGGCATGGTGTGTTCCAAGCAGCTTTTCAAGGAAGCCCTGAACCACCCCTTTGACGAGCCGAAGCAATGGGAAATCCGGGAAGTCAACGACATCATGAACCATTGCGTGACGGGCTGGAATTACTTTTCCAACCCCCGTGTGTTCCCGGAATACGGCAGGCAAAAGGGCTGGGAGCGTGAAACGAAAGCAACGGACATCAGCAACGGAGCTGAAAAAATCCCGGAAGGATTTGAGGAAGTCACGGAACAGATGGAGCTTCCCTTCTGAAAAATGCAGCCGGTTGCCGACCCTGTTGCACTCCCGTTGCCGAGCCGGTTGCCGGGAAACCCCCCGTAACTGCGGGCTTTTCCCCTTATCAGCAACCAAAACAACAGAAAAATAAAAGAAAATAAAAATAAGAGCCAAACTGCCAGACAGAGATAGTTTTCAGGTTTTTTGAAGCCCGTTGCCGGACTTCGTTGCCGACCTTCTCCTTGTCTGGCTTATTCTATTATGGAGGATAACTGCCTATGGCAAAAACGAAAACAGAGATTCATGTTACCACAGTTTTTGACGGCGAACTGGACGCCACAGACGTCTTTGTGAGCCTGATTGCCCAAAAATATGGGCAGAATACCAGCAAAGAAAATCTTGCGAAAACACAAGATTTAGAGTATAATAAGGATGAGGTTCAGAAGAACCGTGTTCCGTCTGGATTGTGCGGGTAAACGGTTATGATGAACGGATATGAATATACAGACATGGACGCAATACTGGCAGGCAGCTTCCGGGCAGCCATCTATTGCAGGCTTTCCAAAGACGATGACCTTGACGGGGAGAGCGCCAGTATTGCCAACCAGCGGGATATGCTGGAAAAATACTGCGAAAAGCAGGGATGGGAGGTTGTGGCAGTCTATCAGGACGATGGCTACACGGGGCTGAACATGGAGCGCCCCGACCTGAAACGGATGCTCAAAGCCATCGAGCGCAGGCAGATAAACCTTGTCATAACGAAAGATTTATCGAGGTTGGGCAGAAATTATTTGCAGACCGGCACACTCATTGAGGACTTCTTTCCCCGCCACGGCGTCCGCTATATCGCCATGAATGACGGTATCGACACCATGCGGGAGAATAACGACATTGCGCCGTTCAAGAACATCCTCAACGAGATGTACAGCAAGGATATTTCCAAGAAGGTACATTCCTCTTACCTTCTGAAAGCCCAGCAAGGCCAGTTTACCGGCTGTATCGCCCCTTTCGGGTATCAGAAAGACCCGGAGGACAAAAACCATCTGCTGGTGGACGAGGAAACCGCCCCCATTGTCCGGCAAATCTTCCGCTGGGCGCTGGAAGGACACGGCCCGAACTTTATCCGGCGCAGGCTGGAAGAACAGAAGGTGCCTTGCCCTACATGGTGGAACCGGGAACGGGGCTTCCGCAATGTCCGCACTAAATGGGAAAAGAAAGACCCGGTAAACGGGCGGTATATGTGGGATTTTTCGGTAATCAAGGACATCCTGATGAATCCCGTCTATACCGGGGCTATCGCTTCCCAGAAGAAGGACTACCGCTTCAAAATCGGCACCATCGGGGAAAAAAAGCCGCAGGACTGGATTGTGGTGGAGGAACGGCATGAGCCGATTGTTGACCGCAAGAGCTTTGACATCGTGCAGGACAAGCTGAAATCCCGGCAGCGTTCCCGCCAGACCGGGGAAATCAGCCTGTTTGCGGGGCTTCTCAAATGTGGCGAGTGTGGGAAATCACTGACTATCCGCTACACCAACGACAAGCACCCGAAGCAGATTTATTCCTGTAAGACCTATAATGCCTATGGGAAACAGCACTGTACCCAGCACCGTGTGGAGTACGAAACCCTTTACCGCCTTGTGCTGAACAAAATCCGGGAATGTGCGAAGGCCGCCCTGATGGACGGGGAAGCTGTTGCCGGACGGCTTACCAACACCTGTGAAGCCGAGCAGAAAGGCCAGCGGGAAGCGTTGGAGCGTTCCCTGACGAAGCACGAGGAACGGATTGAGGTACTGGAAAAAATGGTGCTGCGGCTCTATGAGGACATGGTTGCCGGACGTATCAGCGAAGCAAACTTCAATCTCATGCTGGATAAGACGCAGAAGGAACAGGCTGAACTAAAGGAACGGGTTGAACAGGGGCGCAGGAAGCTGGCTGATGAAATCCGCCTTGCCGTGGACGCCAAGCAATGGGTGGACGCCATTCAGGAATACGCCGACATCACGGAGCTGGACGCTGCCACCCTCAACCGTCTGATTAAAGAAATCGTTGTCCATGAACACATCGACAGCGATAAGACACGACACATTTCTATTGAAATTCATTTTAATCTCAAACCCATCCCGGAGGTGGAACAGGTCACGGCCTGACCTGTTCCCGCCGGGGCGGTTCTAAAAAAATTCCATAAATTTCTTGACACGCCGCCGCCCGCCATCGAGCAGAGTTTTACACCTATTTTGGTATGAAACAGCTCATGGCGGGCGGCGGCGTTGCCCTTATCGGCACTATCCTTGTACCTTTGCTTTCCGGCTTGTTCGGTTAAGCGCGGGTAACTGCCTATGCAGAGCATACTTGACGCGATTAACGAATGGATAAAGGAAATCCTTATCGGAGCGATAAACGGTAATCTGTCAACTATGTTCGGGGACGTAAACGAAAAGGTCGGAACTATCGCAAACGAGGTAGGACAGACCCCGCAGGGTTGGAACGCAAACATTTTCAATATGATACAGACCCTTTCTGAAAATGTAATCGTCCCGATTGCGGGGCTTGTCATTACCTATGTCCTATGCTACGAGCTTATCAGCATGGTAACGGAAAAGAACAATATGCACGACATAGAAACATTCATGTTCTTTAAGTGGATATTCAAAGCCTTTGTTGCGGTGTTTATCGTAACCAACACATTCAACATCACAATGGCGGTTTTTGATATGGCGCAGCATATCGTTTCCGGTGCAGCGGGGGTTATCGGCGGCGATACGAATATCGACGTTGCCGAAGCCCTTGCCGCCATGCAGGAGGGGCTTGAAGATATGGAAATCCCCGAACTGCTCTTACTTGTGCTTGAAACAAGCCTTGTGAGCCTTTGCATGAAAATCATGTCCGTACTGATAACCGTTATCCTCTACGGCAGAATGATAGAGATTTACCTTTACTGTTCGGTATCGCCTATTCCATTTGCAACTATGACCAACAGAGAATGGGGACAGATTGGGAACAACTACCTAAAAGGGCTGTTCGCTCTTGGTTTTCAAGGCTTCCTCATTATGATATGTGTCGGTATTTACGCCGTACTGGTAAACGACATGATAATCGCAGACAATCTGCACAGCGCGGTATTTTCCCTTGCCGCCTATACAGTTATCCTCTGTTTTTCCCTGTTCAAATCCGGCGCACTGGCAAAATCTATTTTTAATGCACATTAACACAGCACACGCGGGCAAGCCCCGCAGAAAGGAGGTTTTTCTTGGCGTATGTACCTGTACCTAAAGACTTATCCAAAGTCAAAACAAAAGTCGCTTTCAATCTGACAAAGCGGCAAATCCTTTGTTTTTCAGTGGCACTTCTTATGGGACTGCCGCTTTTCTTTTTGCTCAAAGACAGCGCAGGGACGAGCCTTGCGGCAATGGCAATGATTGTCGTTATGCTTCCCTGCTTCTTGGTTGCCATGTATGAAAAGCATGGACAGCCCCTTGAAGTGGTTGTAAAGAACATCATTCAGACAAAATTTACCCGTCCCAAAGTGCGACCGTATCAGACGGAAAACCTATATGCACTCTTGGAGAAACAGCGGGCATTAGAAAAGGAGGTATCAGCGATTGTCAAAAGGACAGACAAAAAAGACGCGGGAAGCCGCAGGAAACAGGCGTAAGCTGACCCGCGCGGAAAAGAAACAGATTGCCGAAGCTATCCGAAAGGCAAAAGGCGACGGCAAAGCCCGCACCGCACAGCAGACCATTCCCTACCTTGCCATGTACCCGGACGGTATCTGCAAGGTTACGGAAAAAAGATATTCAAAGTGCGTCATGTTCGAGGACATCAATTATCAGCTTGCACAGGCTGACGATAAGACCGCCATTTTTGAAAACTGGTGCGATTTCCTCAACTACTTTGACGCGAGCGTAAGCGTGCAGCTTTCTTTCATCAATCAAGGGACGCAGCGGGAACAGGCAGAAAAAGCAATCTCTATCCCCGCGCAGGAGGACGCTTTTAATTCTATCCGCACCGAGTATTCGGATATGCTGAAAAATCAGCTTAGTAAAGGCAACAACGGGCTTGTGAAGCACAAATACATTACCTTTACCGTTGAAGCCGATAACAAGGCGGCTGCAAAGTCAAGGCTTTCCCGTATCGAAACCGACGTGCTTAACAATTTCAAGGTGCTTGGCGTAACTGCCCGCCCCTTATCCGGCTATGAACGCTTAAAGGTGCTGCATGGGGTATTTCACCCGGAGGGCGAGCCGTTCTCCTTTTCCTTTGACTGGCTTACCCCGTCGGGGCTGTCTACAAAGGATTTTATCGCCCCGTCCTCTTTCCGTTTTGGCGAGGGCAGATATTTCCGCATGGGGAAGAAAATCGGCGCGGCGAGCTTCCTTGAAATCCTTGCGCCGGAACTCAACGACCGTATGCTTGCCGACATACTGGACTTGGAAACGGGCGTAATCGTCAACTTGCATATCCGCAGTATCGACCAGTCGGAAGCAATCAAGACCATTAAGCGCAAAATCACAGACCTTGACAAGATGAAGATTGAGGAACAGAAAAAAGCGGTTAGAAGCGGCTATGACATGGATATAATCCCGTCCGACCTTGCCACCTTTGGCAGCGAAGCAAAGAACTTGTTGCAGGACTTACAGAGCCGCAACGAGCGAATGTTTCTCCTTACGTTCCTTGTGGTAAACATGGCAGACACGAAGCGGAAACTGGAAAATGACATTTTCGCGGCGGCGGGTATCGCACAGAAATACAACTGCCGCCTTACACGCCTTGACTATCAGCAGGAAGCGGGGCTTTTATCCAGTGTGCCGATTGGGGAAAACCTTATCCCGATACAGCGGGGGCTTACCACATCAAGCACCGCTATTTTCATTCCCTTTATCACGCAGGAGTTATTTCAGACGGGGCAAGCCCTGTACTATGGCTTGAACGCCCTTTCTAACAACATGATACTCTGCGACAGAAAGCAGCTCAAAAACCCAAACGGGCTTATCTTGGGAACGCCGGGAAGCGGTAAGAGTTTCGCCGCCAAAAGGGAAATGGCAAATGCTTTCCTCATTACTGACGACGACATTATCATCTGCGACCCGGAAGCCGAGTATTTTTCCCTTGTGCAGCGTCTAAACGGGCAAGTGATACGGCTTTCCCCTACGGGCAGGGGCATTGACGGCAAGCCCCAGTATGTAAACCCTATGGATATAAACCTTAATTACAGCGAGGACGACAACCCTCTTGCGTTGAAAAGTGATTTTATCCTTTCCCTCTGCGAGCTTGTCATTGGCGGCAAGGAGGGCTTGCAGCCTGTCGATAAGACCGTCATTGACAGGGCTGTAAGAAATGTGTACCGCCCGTTCCTTGCAGACCCCGACCCGGCAAAAATGCCTATCTTGGGCGACCTTTACGACGAGCTGCTAAGACAGCCGGAGCCGGAAGCTGCCCGTATCGCGGCGGCATTGGAGCTGTATGTTTCCGGCAGCCTTAACGTATTCAACCACAGAACCAACGTGGAACTTTCTAACCGCCTTGTCTGCTTTGATATAAAGCAGCTTGGGAAGCAGCTCAAAAAGTTAGGTATGCTCATTGTGCAAGACCAGACATGGAACAGGGTAACGATAAACCGGGCAGAAAAGAAATCCACCCGCTACTATATGGACGAGTTTCATTTGCTCTTAAAAGAGGAACAGACCGCCGCTTACAGCGTGGAGATTTGGAAGCGTTTCCGTAAATGGGGCGGTATCCCAACAGCCATTACACAGAACGTCAAAGACCTTTTGGCAAGCCGCGAGGTGGAAAATATCTTTGAAAACAGTGATTTTGTCCTTATGCTCAATCAAGCGCAGGGCGACCGTACTATCCTTGCAAAGCAGCTTAATATTTCCCCGCAGCAGATGAAATACGTTACCCACACCGAAGCGGGCGAGGGGCTTATCTTTTATGGAAATGTGGTGCTGCCTTTTGTAGACCGCTTCCCGAAAGATACCGAGCTTTACCGGGTAATGACAACGAAGCCGGAGGAAGTTTCCGAAAGCGGAAAGTGAGGTGCAGACCATGAAGCAATATAAATCCCGCGATAAAATCACACAGAAAATGACCCGCGACGGGCTTATTGAGGTAAACGAAACACAGCAGACCGCCGAGCGTATCAGTAAACGGGAACAGGACGCGGATTTTCAAAAGTCCCCGGAGCAGCAAGCGGCGCAGGACGGGACGCAGCTTCAAGGTGTAGCGTCCCAAACTTCCCCGTTACCCCACGCACCGGGAGCTTCCCCCGCAAGGGACACCGCCACAGCAGAGCGCGTTATGGAGCATATCGAAGCAGCACAGACCCGCAGAGCCAGTAAAAAAGCGGTACATAAAGCACAGGAGGAAGTTACCGTACAAACAACATCTTCCCGCTTGCAGTTTACCGAGGAAGAACTTGCCGTCCCGGAACTGGAATGCTATATTGAGAAATCAAACAAAGCCGCTGACCGACTGGACGCAGCAAAGGCAGCTATCCCGAAGCAAAAGAAACTGGTTAAGGAGCGCACCTTTGACGAAGCCGCAGGAAAGGCAAAGACCCGACTTCACTTTGAAGAACAGGAAAAACCGATACCCGGCGGCAAAAAAGGAAACCCGCTGTCCCGCCCCGCACAGGAAGCAGGGATTTTCGTCCACAACAAGATACATTCCGTTGAAAAGGACAATTCCGGCGTTGAGGGGGCGCATAAATCGGAGGAACTTGCCGAGCGCGGCGCGAAATACGGGGCGCGGAAGTTAAAACAGGGCTACCGCAGCCATAAGCTGAAACCTTACCGGGAAGCGGCAAAGGCAGAAAAGGCAGCATTTAAGGCAAACGTCAACTTCCAGTATCACAAAACCCTGCACGACAACCCGCAGCTTACTTCTAACCCGCTTTCCCGTTTCATGCAGAAACAGCAGATAAAACGCCAGTATGCAAAGGCGGCAAAGAAAGGAGGGGCAAAAGCCGCAGCGGAAGCCACAAGAAAGACGGCGAAGAAAACCGCCGAGGAAACGAGGAAAGCCGCCGCATTTGCGGCAAGACACCCGGCGGGCATTTTGATTGCAGTTGCCGCGCTGCTTCTCTTTATTATGATTTCCGCAGGGCTGTCCTCTTGCGGGGCTATGTTTTCGGGCTTGACAAACGGGGTGCTTGGCACTTCCTACACATCCGAGGACAGCGACCTTGTGGCAGTTGAAAACAACTATGCCGCATTGGAAAACGGGCTGCAAAGTGAGATTGACAATATCGAAAGCACCCACCCCGGCTATGATGAATACCGCTACGACCTTGACAGTATCGGGCATAACCCCCACGAACTTGCGTCTTACTTGACCGCCCTCTTGCAGAGCTACACCCCGCAGAGCGCACAGGCAGAGCTTGAACGTATCTTTTCCATGCAGTACACCTTGACGCTGACCGAGGAAGTGGAAATACGCTACCGCACCGAAACAAGCACCGACCCGGAAACCGGGGAAACCACCACCGAGGAAGTCCCTTATGAGTATCACATCTTAAATGTGAAACTGACAAACAAGCCGATTTCAGAGCTTGCGGAGGAACTTCTTACGCCACAGCAGCTTGAAATGTACCGGGTGTATTTGGAAACAAGCGGCAACAAACCGCTGATTTTTGGCGGCGGTTCTCCCGACGGAAGCCCGTCCGAGGATTTAAGCGGTGTGGAGTTTGTAAACGGTACGCGCCCCGGAAATCAAGAGCTTATGGAGCTTGCAAAGCAGCAAGTCGGAAATGTGGGCGGCTACCCTTACTGGTCTTGGTACGGCTTTAACAGCCGCGTGGAATGGTGCGCCTGTTTTGTATCATGGTGCTACAATCAAGCCGGAAAAAGCGAACCGCGCTTTGCGGGCTGCGAATGGCAGGGTGTCCCTTGGTTTCAGTCAAGGGGACAATGGGGCGCACGCGGCTATGAGAATATCGCACCGGGCGACGCTATCTTTTTCGATTGGGATTTAGACGGCGTTGCCGACCATGTGGGGCTTGTGCTTGGCAGGGACGGCAGCCGCGTCTATACCGTTGAGGGCAATTCCGGCGACGCCTGCAAGATAAAGAGCTATGACCTTAACTATCAATGTATCAAAGGCTACGGGCTGATGAACTGGTAAAGCAACCCCAAAAAGAAAGGAGAAATGACCTATGGCAAACAATAAAATTGACCGTATCAATAAGGAAATCGCAAAGACCCGCGAGAAAATCACAGAGTATCAGAACAAGTTAAAAGGACTGGAAGTGCAGAAAACCGAAGCGGAAAACCTTGAAATCGTGCAGCTTGTACGAGCTATGCGTCTGACCCCGCAGGAACTGAACGCTATGCTGTCCGGCGGCGGTATTCCCGGCATGACTGCCGCACCCGCAGAAGAAAACGAACAGGAGGAAAATGCAGATGAAGAATAAACTGAAAAAGACCATGACTGCCCTTTGTGCCGCCCTTATCCTTATGGGCGGTTTTTCTGTCCCTGCCTATGCACAGGGCGCAGCCACAGAGCCGCCCGCCGGGGACGCGACCAACGACAGTAATGTAGTTGTGGAGGAAAAAGAGGAAACGCCGCCCCTTACCCCAAAGGGAAACGCTACACTGGTTGACGATTACGGCGGCAATAAGCAACTTATCACTGTTACCACCAAAGGCGGCAACTACTTCTATATCCTCATTGACCGCGCCGCCGAGGGCGAACAGACCGTACATTTCCTAAATCAAGTGGACGAAGCCGACCTTATGGCACTGACCGAAAACGGCGAAGCTGCCAAAAAGCCGGAAATCTGTAACTGTACGGAAAAATGCGAAGTCGGAAAGGTAAACACGTCCTGCCCGGTATGTGTTACCAGTATGACAGGCTGCACAGGCAAAGAACCTACCCCAACACCAACGGAGCAGCCGGAAGAACTGAAAGAAAAAGGCGGCAATCCCGGTGTGGTGCTTGCCTTAGTCCTCTTTGCCCTGCTTGGTGGCGGCGCAGCGTTCTACTACTTTAAGTTTCTAAAGCCGAAGCAGAATGTAAAGGGCGATACCGACCTTGAAGATTTTGAATTTGAGGACTACGACGAGGACGAGCCGGAAGCAGATACCGGGGAAACTCCCGAAGATGAAGAAACGGAGGAAGAAACCCTATGACCCTGTTTACCAACAATCCCTTTGAAAAGATGATGATACAGAAACCGAACGGGCGGCGTGATAATGCGCCGCCTGTTCCTTATCCCCCTGCTTGTGCTTCCTGCCCTTACAAGGGACAGTCCCCTTGTGTGGGGTACTGTCTGAAACAGGTACAGGAGAAAAAGAAAACCGAGCCGGAACGCTGAAAGGAGGAACTTATATTTGATTTTAGTTATCGCAGAAAAGCCCAGTGTGGCACAGACAATCGCTGCCGTACTGGGGGCAAAGGAAAAGAAAGACGGATTTCTCACAGGAAGCGGCTATATCGTTTCTTGGTGCGTGGGACATTTGGTAGGGCTTGCGGAAGCTGCCACCTACGGGGAACAATATAAAAAGTGGAGCTATGACAGCTTACCGATTTTGCCGCAGGAATGGAAGTACACCGTTGCTTCTGACAAGGAAAAGCAATTCAAAACCCTAAAAGAGCTTATGCACCGGGCAGACGTTTCCGAAGTCGTCAATGCCTGCGACGCGGGGCGCGAGGGCGAACTCATTTTCCGCTTTGTCTATGAAATGGCGGGCTGCAAGAAACCTATGCGCCGCCTTTGGATTTCTTCTATGGAGGACAGCGCAATCAAAGAGGGCTTTTCCCGTCTGAAGAACGGCGAGGAATACGACGCGCTCTTTGCTTCCGCATTGTGCAGGGCAAAGGCTGACTGGTTAATCGGTATCAATGCCACCCGCCTTTTCTCTGTCCTTTACAATCATACCTTGAACGTGGGACGCGTACAGACCCCGACCTTAAAAATGCTTGTTGACCGGGACGCAGCGATTACCACATTTAAGAAAGAAAAATACTACCATGTGCGCCTTGTCTTATCCGGCGCGGAAGCTGCAAGCGAAAAACTATCTGACCGTTCCGAAGCTGACAAGCTGAAAGCTGCTTGCGAAGTGTCAAAAGCAGTCTGTGCTTCCCTTGTGAAAGAGAAAAAGACCGCAGCCCCGCCGAAGCTCTTTGACCTTACTTCTTTACAGAGGGAAGCAAACCGCCTGTTCGGTTATACCGCAAAGCAGACCCTTGACCTTGCACAATCTCTGTATGAAAAAAGACTTCTTACTTATCCGAGAACAGACAGCGCATTTCTGACCGACGACATGAGCGACACAGCGGCGGGCATTATCAAGCTGCTTTGTGGGAAATTTTCTTTTATGGCGGGAAAAGACTTCACGCCGGAGCTTGGAAAGGTGCTGAACAGTAAAAAGGTATCAGACCACCATGCCATTATCCCGACTATGGAGCTTGCAAAGACCGACCTTGCCACGCTGCCGGAAAGCGAAAGGAATATCCTTACCCTTGCCGGGGCGCGTCTGCTCATGGCGACCGCTGCACCGCATACCTTTGAAGCGGTTACAGCAGTTTTTGAATGTGCCGGACAGTCTTTTATCGCAAGGGGAAAAACGGTGCTGTCCGACGGGTGGAAAGAGATTGACCGAAGATACAGGGCAGCCTTAAAGAACAAGCCCGAAACGGACGACGCAGACAGTGACACAGAAAAGACCCTGCCGCCATTTACCGAGGGACAGACCTTTGAAAATCCGACGGCAAAGGTAACGGAGCATGACACAACACCGCCAAAACCTCACAACGAAGCGTCGCTGCTCTCTGCTATGGAGCGCGCCGGAAGTGAGGACACCGACCCGGACGCAGAACGCAAAGGGCTTGGAACTCCCGCCACCCGCGCCGCCGTCATTGAAAAACTGGTAAAGGGCGGCTTTGTGGAGCGAAAAGGCAAGCAGCTACTTCCCACAAAGGACGGTATCAACCTTGTGTGTGTCCTGCCGGACACCTTGACAAGCCCGCAGCTTACCGCAGAATGGGAAAACAATCTGACGCAGATTGCCAAAGGCAAGGCAGACCCCGCCGCATTTATGGAGGGTATCGAGGATATGGCGCGGGAACTGGTAAAGACCTATCCGTTTCTTTCTGATGATAAAGCGCAGATGTTCAAGCCGGAACGGGAAGCGTTGGGAAGCTGCCCCCGCTGCGGTTCTCCTGTCTATGAGGGAAAGAAAAACTACTATTGCAGCAATAAGGAATGTAGCTTTACCATGTGGAAAAATGACCGTTTCTTTGAAGAACGAAAAGTAACCTTTACCCCCAAAATTGCCGCTGCACTCTTACAATCCGGCAAAGTAAATGTGAAAAAGCTCTATTCCCCAAAGACGGGCAAAACCTACGACGGAACTATCGTATTGGCTGATACAGGCGGGAAATATGTCAACTACCGCATTGAACTGTCGAAGAAGAAATAACTGAATAGCAAGCATAGGAAAAGAGTACCCTTTTCCGTAAAATCCCTGCTTTCTCTACCGAGAACGGCGGGGATTTTTGCTTGTTGGGAAGTTTCCCAAACCCTCTGTTTTATGGAGGGTTTTACCCTCTGAAACCGAAGAGAGGAGGTTACACATGGCAAGTTTACGGGACACCGTAAAGGACTATCAAGAAGAATTAAGGGACGGTATCGCTTGGGTGGCGTTTTGGAAAACGGGACGTTCTTGGAACGCCGAATATTTCCACCTTGAAATGAGCGACTACATTTACCCGGAGGACAGAAGCCGCATGGAAGAAATCAAACAGGCTGACCCTGCCGCCGTTGTGGTAAACGGCTATTATTCCGGCTATCTTGGCGAGGATATGAACCTTGACGAGCTGACCGCCGGGGTGCGCCGCCACTACGAAAACGGATATAGCAATATCGGGGAATTTATCGAAGCCCACGACGACAGGCTGCCGCCGGAGCTTATCGAGGAAGCAAGAGCCGCCGCCCACGCTGCGGGGCTTCCTTTCTCTGAAAAAGCCTACCGGGACGGCGAAGAACCCGACCCCTATATTTTTGACGGGAGCATGAGCATGGAGGACTACGAACTTATGCACCGTATGATTGAAAACGAAAGGAGCGAACGCATGGTAGAAACGATTTTAAGCGGGTATCTTTCTAATCTTGGAAAGTACACCGAGGGCAGACCTGCGGGCGAATGGGTATCATTCCCCACGACTGCCGAGCATTTGAAAGAAGTCTTTGACCGTATCGGGATAGACGGCAAAAACTACGGGGAGCTGCATATCACAGAATACCAGTCCTCTATTGCAGGACTGGCAGGAAAATTGACCGAGCTTGAAAGCCTTGACGAACTGAACTATTTGAGCGAACTTTTGAAAATGCAGTTTGACGACGACCGGGAAAAATTTGTTGCAGCTATGGAATACGGCGACCATACAAGGGACTTGCAGGATATTATCAACCTTGCACAAAACCTTGATTGTTACTGGCTTTACCCGTCCGTACAGAGTGAGGAAGATTACGGGCATTATCTGATTGAAGAACTGGACGAGTTGGAGCTGCCCGAAGAAGCAAAAAAATATTTCATGTATGAGGAATACGGGCGGGACGCTGCTATCAATGACGGGGGCAGCTTTACCGAGCAGGGCTATATCTACAATAACCGCAACACCTTTACACAGTGGTACGACGGGCGCGACGTGCCGGAGGAATACCGGGTAACGCCGCAGCCGCCAGTACAGGAAAAGGAACAGGCAGACCTTGACGCTTCCGCAGCCATACAAACCGCCGCCACAGAGCAGCCCCCGGTTCTCCCGATTATCCTATCTTCTGAAAAGCCCGCCGATAAAATGAAAGAGATTACCGACCGACTGGAACAGGGAATTTTAGGACTGTATGAAAGCGACCGTTACGCCGATTATCTGCGTACCATGTCAAAATTCCATGATTACAGCCTTAACAATACAATCCTTATCGCCATGCAGGGCGGCAATCTTGTGAAAGGCTATAAACAATGGGAAAAGGAATTTGACCGCCATGTAAAGCCCGGAGAAAAAGCTATCAAGATACTTGCACCGTCCCCGTTTACCGTCAAGAAGCAGGTGGAAAAAATCGACCCGGACACCCAAAAGCCTGTTTTCGATAAGGACGGAAAACCTGTTACCGAAGAAAAAGAAATCAAGATACCCGCTTTTCGTGTAGTATCTGTCTTTGATATTTCACAGACCGAGGGAAAAGAACTTCCTGCCCTTACCTATGAGCTTACGGGCAACGTGGAACAATACAAGGATTTTTTCGCTGCCCTTGAAAAGACTTCCCCGTTTGCTATGGGATTTGAAGCACTAAGCGGCGGCGTAAAAGGACGCTGCAATTATGAGGAAAAGCGTATCTTCATCAACGAGGGCATGGACGAATTGCAGAATATCAAGACCGCAATCCATGAAATCGCCCACGCCACGCTGCATGATACCGCCCTTGCCATGCCGGAACGCCCCGACCGCCGCACCCGCGAGGTACAGGCGGAAAGCGTCGCCTATGCGGTCTGCCAACATTACGGGCTTGATACGTCGGACTATTCTTTTGGGTATATCGCCGGGTGGAGCAGCGGAAAAGAACTTGCAGAACTGAAAGGCTCTCTTGAAACAATCCGCAGCACCGCCGCAAATCTGATTGATACCATAGACGGACATTTTGCAGAAATCCAAAAGGCACAGGATAAGGAACAGACCACCGAACAGGCACAGCCCGCACAGGAAGCCGCCAAACAGCCCGAAACAAAAGCAGCCGCGCCGGAGCTTCCCGAAGAAACAGCCCCGGTACAGGAAAAAGAAGCACAGCCGGAACAGGCTGCACCCGCCGCCCCTTATTATACTATCAATGAAGCTGCCGCCAAACGTGCAAAGGATATGAACAGTTTTTCCGATTATAAGCAAGGCAGCGCGACGGCTGAATACAGGCACTATGTAGATGAAGCCGTACAACTTGCAGAAAGGCAGAAACAGCGGGTAGACCCGATGTACCATGAGAAAATCGACAGCCTGCTTGACACCTATGCCCGGAAACTGGCGGCGAACATGAATAAAGGCTATGAGATTGACGCGCGTGTTCCCTCTATCCTGATTGCGGGCGGCTCTAACTTCCCCACAAGGAAGAAAGAAAAGCAGAACGCAGCCCGCGACAGCAATTACCGGGAATGGCAGGACATACAAGGGCTTCTTGATAAAATCCGCAGTACCGGCATGGGCGGTATCAGCGCAGACGACCCGCAGGCAGTACAGAAGTTAGAAAAGAAACTGGAAAGCCTTGAAAAATCACAGGAAACCATGAAAGCCGTAAACGCCTACTACCGCAAGCATAAGACCCTTGACGGCTGCCCGCATTTACCGCCGGAGGAACTGGAAAAATTGAAAGCAGACATGGCGAGCAGTTGGCATTTGGAGGACAAGCCCTTTGCGACTTGGGCGTTATCCAACAACAGCGCAGAAATCCGGCGCGTGAAAGACCGTATCAAATCCCTTTCACAGCAAAAAGAAATCGGTTTTGTAGGTTGGGAATTTGACGGCGGCAAGGTGGAAGCAAACACCGAAGCGAACCGACTGCAAATCTTCTTTGAGGATAAGCCGGACGAAGCCACGCGGGAAGCCTTAAAAAGTAATGGCTTCCGTTGGTCGCCAAAAGCCGGGGCATGGCAGCGGCAGCTTACCAGTAACGCCTACTATGCGGCTGATTATGTGAAAGCGATTGCTCCCCTTACCGGGGAAAAGCCTACCGAGTTACAGCGGGCGCATATCCGGCAGCAAAAGGTAGCTGCACAGGAACAACCCGCACAGGAGCAGCCGGAGCAGGAAGCCCCACAGGACAAAGACACCTTTTCCATTTATCAGATAAAAGGCGGGGACGAAACAAGGGACTTGCGTTTTGAGCCTTACGACCGTCTGATTGCCGCCGGACACCGGGTAGACCCGAAAAACTATGCCCTTGTCTATTCCGCACCTCTTACGCCGGGGACTTCCCTTGAAGATATTTACACCCGCTTTAATATCGACCACCCGAAAGATTTTAAGGGACACAGCCTTTCTGTTTCCGACGTAGTGGTACTTCATCAGAACGGGCAGGACACCGCCCACTATGTAGACAGCTTCGGTTATAAGAAAGTGCCGGAATTTTTGCAGCCGGAAAACTATCTGAAAACTGCCGAGCAGACCACCGAGCAAAACTACAACATGATTGACGGGCAGATAAACAACACCCCGACCGTCGCAGAATTGGAAGCAAAGGTAAAGACAGGAGAAACCATTTCCCTTGTTGACCTTGCGGAAACTGTCAAGGCTGACAAGGAACGTGGCAAGGCAGCAAAAACGGAAAAGAAGCCCTCTATCCGGGCGCAGCTTAAAGCAGCGAAAGAACAGACACCGAAGAAACAGGCAAAACAGAAAACACAGGATTTGGAAAGGAGCTGACGCATGAATAAGTTTGAAAACGTGGATATTTTCGCTTCTCTTGACGCTATCATGCGGCAGAATACAGGATTTTTCCAAAGTGATTTTGACATTGACAAGGAGATTATCGCAAAAGCAGCGGCAAGCCCTAACAGAGAGGATAAGACGCTGCTATGGTTTTGCCGCCCGTCCGGGACGCATTGTTTTAAGGAGCGCGACGTGTTCCTAAAGGATACCGCCGCCCACAATACATGGTGTTTTTACAAAGAGCAGACCTGCGACCGCGTTCTTGCCTATGCCGTCGAGCTGACGGGCAGGGAGCGCGGGAAAATCAAAGGCAATCTTTATGAGCTTGACTATGCAAGGCAGTATGAGCGCGTTAAGGACAATGCGCTTGCCGCCGACACAGTCAAGTTGATTTATGAGCATGGGACAAGGGAGATACCCGCCGGACAGCATTTTAACGGAAATCCCGATACTTCTTTAGGGAAGTTTGAACACTTTGAAGCAGTACCCAACGACCCGGACGCGCTACAATTCCTTTTACGGGAAGAAAAGCAAAAACGGGATAAACTGACACCGGGCGACTTCAAGGAACATACCGCCGCCCTGCGTGCTGGGCTGATTGAAGCCGAAGCGCGGCGCATTGTGCAGGAAATGAAGCGCAGGGACACGCCCAATAGCCCTAATAGGACACATTTCATGGTGGAGCTGTCCCCGACATTTATGCAGCTTGCGTCCTCTAAGGACACCGACCGTCTGTTTTCCATGTTGCCCTATAAGACACTTTCCTTTTCCAAAATCGAGGGCAGACATGGAACATACGCCTTGATTGATAAAAATGAAAACCGGGGCACAGATATTCGCAGGGTGCGCCCCTCAATCCGGGCGCAGCTTGCCGCTGACAAAAGAAAAGCCGCCCCGAAAAAGGCGGCTGTAAAATCAAAAAATCACGAATTGGAGGTATGAGCATGATTAGACTGACAGTTGAAGAAACAAACCTGTTGAGCATTTACAATGAGGACGGCAAACGTGG
The DNA here is from genome assembly GCF_015553695.1 of Ruminococcus sp. BSD2780120874_150323_B10. Lineage (NCBI taxonomy): Bacteria > Bacillati > Bacillota > Clostridia > Eubacteriales > Oscillospiraceae > Ruminococcus > Ruminococcus sp. BSD2780120874_150323_B10. Next base: position 19,212 of record NZ_JADNHD010000007.1, on the reverse strand, counting down.
GCTTACAGAAAACATCAACGCTGCGCTGCCGTTCATGGACGAGGATATGCGGGAACTGGCGAAACGCACCCTTGCGAAAATCGCACCTCTGACAGAAAATGAGTATGCGGAGCTTGCTATTTTCGCCGCTGATGAGGTATGACCGGGATAAAGCGGCTTACACCACCCCAAAGCCGGAAAGTCAACAGCCTTATAAAAAAGGAGTGCTGCAACTGCGATAACGGACACTGTATTTTACTGGACGACGGGGAGGAATGTGTCTGCCCGCAGCTTATTTCCTATTCGCTTCTTTGCAAATGGTTTCAGACCGCCGTATTGCCCCTTGATAAGCTGCTGTATGCAGAGCTTTTCAAGACCGAGGATAAAAAGCGTTGTACCGAGTGCGGAACTTCTTTTGCGTCCACCTCTAACAGCGTCAAATACTGCCCGGACTGCCGGAAGCGTATTACCCGCAGACAGGCAGCGGAGCGCATGAGAAAACGGCGCGCCCTTGTTACGTAGTAGGGGCAAAAAAAGCCTTGATTTACGGGGCTTTCAGTGCTTGAAAATGACGCGGCAAGGGTTTTATACCTTATCCCCTAAAAATGACGTTCTATTGCGTAACAGATACCAAAAACGCACCTACATAAAACAGGGCACGGACAGTCTTTTGTTGGCTGTCTGCGCCCTGTTCTTTTACTTTATTCGTGCAGTTCTTCTATATCCTTTATTCGGTTTTCCAATAGGATATACAGCTCTCCATTCTCTCCCCTTATAACCAGAGTATCATTTTCATCGGAATAAGTTCCATATTCCACACATTCTATATATCCGATAAGTGTATTTCCGTCCTCAAAAGTAATTTGGATTTTACTGTCTGCGTTAATATAAGTTTCTACGCCATAACTGCCATTTTCTAATGTTATTCTGTAACATGGTGTAATACCAACCATTTTCATAATTATTCCCGTTCCTTTCCTTTCTTCCGTTCCGGCTCTTTGCCTTGCCGCAAAATATTGTCTATGTTCTGTTTGATAACGTCGTATTCCTTGACCTGTTTTTTCAGCTTGCCATAATCAGCGTAAAGGGCTTCTTTTTGCGCTTGTAGTTTCCCGTATTCTTCCTGCATGGCGGCAAGATTGGGGAGTTTAGTAACGCCCGCCGCTTTCAGTGTCTTTACTGCCGCTTCATGGAGTATCAGACTGCTTTCCTGCTTTGCCCGGTATGCGTCCTTATCCTTTGCCCTGCGGTATGCTTCATAGACAGGTTTTGTCTTTTGGTAGGTAGTAACGTGCTTCATCAGCACCGCCATATCTGCAAGACGCTTTTCCACGCTCTTTAATGCGTCTGCTGTCTTTTCATTTTCCGCATTTACTTCCTCAATCCGGCTGACTAAATCTGCGTACTGCTCAATCTTATGTTCTGTCAAGAAATTCATAGTCTTTGCAGCCAGTTTCAGATTATGGATTTTCGCCCACTGTTCATAGCCCCGGCTCTCTTGTGCCTTGATACTGTTTTCAATGTCAATAAGCAGCGATACGCCGCGCTGCTCTTTGGGAGCTTTCGCTGCCTTTGTGCGTTTGCCCTCTATCCGTTCTCTTATGGCTTCCTCTGTATAATCTGTACCGAGAGTTTTCAGACGGGTAAAGCGTTCCTGTCCGGGAGCGCGGCAGGAGATATATTTTCCCGGCTTTATCTCATAACCCGCTGCCTGTAACCGCTGCAACAATTCTTCAAAACTTGCTACTTGGGGGATAAGCGTATCAACGGCAATTTTCAGCTTGCCTTTCCAACTTGTACCGACCTTTTCCGCTTGATATTCTGCATAGCTTTTTCCCTTGCTGCCTTTGCCCGGAACGACAACAGACAGCCCGTTTTCCCGGCACAGCTTATCGCTCATGTTCCGTATGCCGTAGTAACTGCGCTTATTGGAATTGTACTTATGGTAGTCAACAAAATTGACCGCACAAAAAATGATATGGTTATGGATATGCCCTTTGTCTATGTGGGTAGTTAAGACGTATTCATGCTGTCCCTTTGTTACCGCGTCGGCAAGCTGCTTTCCGATTTCGTGGGCTTTCTCATAATCTACTTCTCCCGGCTCAAAGGACTGTATCAAATGGTGGGCGAGATTGTTTCCCTTATCTATGGCTTGTGCAAGCGTAAATCCAAACTCAATATCTGCCGTTTCATAGCTGCACCCAAAGGAGGACACAAGCATTTTCCCGTCTGTTTTATCCGGGTTTTGGATATAGTCAATGGCTTTGCTCAACGTGCTTTTAATAGGCTTAATCTTTGTAACCGCCATATCTCCGCAAGCACCCCCTTTATTTCCTCTATGTCCTCTTGGTAAACGCTGCCTGTCGCATTGACACGCTTTGCAATCTGATTGATGTTGACCCCGATTTTCTGTATCTCTGCTGTCATGCCTTTTATATCGCTATGGTCTGTCTGAATGATATACCCGTCAATGGCAATCTTGCGAAGATACGCCGCCATGTTCCGGGTAGGGACAAGCTTCATTTTCTGTTCAATCAATGCCCTTTCTTCCTCTGTTACATAGAATTTGATTTGTATTTTTCTTTTGCGTCCGTTCATGCAATCGCTCCTTTCCATTCCGAGGGTTTGGGACACTTCCCAACAAGCAATTTTCAACCGACGCACCGCAGGACGGGAGGGCGAAAATACGGAAAAGGGTACTCTTTTCCTATGCTTGCTACGAAACTTTATCCCTTACTACCTACAACACCGGGAACGGCAAATTTGACGAACTTTCCCAAAAGAAAAACGCCGCAATCTGCGACGTTTCAATCACTCTATATAAACAAAAACGAGAGAACTTTATTCCCCCGTTTCGTCGTTGTTGGCTTCCTCTATTCCTTTTGCAGTAGCAGACAGGATTTTCAAATCTTTTTCGCTCATACCGTCAAGCATAGTATCGAGCTGACGGCGGCGCGTGGATTTCTCCTGTTCCCGTTCCGGGAAAAAGAACTGGTCTACTGATACATCAAGCAGGGTTACAAGCTCATATAAAATCTGTAAACTTGGGTGCTGCCCGCTGTTCTCAATGGACGCGATATATCGGGGCGCAATATTCAGCGTATCGGCTAACTGATTGCGTGATATTCCCTTTGCTTTTCTTGCTGCTTTAATGGCTTGCCCGAAAGCCTTAAAATCAAATTTTTCTTTGTTCTGCTTCATAGTCATTTCACCCAACTACATTGTATATTTCATCTTCCTTTCGAGATATGATTACACACAGCACATTATTGACTGAAATAGAGCATATCATATACTTGATATTATTCGGCTATCCGAGTATAATTATACTGGTAAAATTTGAGGAAAGGGCGTTTTGATTATGGAATATATGTCTTGTCCCGAAGCGGCAAAGAAATGGGGAATTTCTGAAAGACGAGTACAGATACTTTGTAGCGAAAATCGCATACCGGGCGTTTCAAAACTGGGGTATATGTGGCTGATACCAAAAAACGCGGAAAAACCTTTTGATATGAGAAAGAAACAACATAAAATGCAGATACAATAAACAAACAAATAAACCTTACAACAACTGTAAGTGGTGTGGTTGCTTCTTATGCAGTAAAATTATATTCGTAAGATAAGCGTAAGCAAAAAATGTGAGGTGTGAGATATGAATGATACAAAAAAACTATTAGAAGTACGCGACTTGCACAAAGCATATTCCAAAGAGGGGGTTCCAACAAAAGCACTAAACGGAATTACCTTTGATGTTCTGAATGGCGAATATTTGGGAATTATGGGAGCCAGCGGTTCTGGAAAAACAACATTGTTGAATTGTATTGCTACGGTCATTAAACCAACCTCTGGACAAATTTTACTTTCAGGTGCCAATATAAGCTCTTTTGATGGCACGAAGTTGGCTGAATATCGTGGCAACAAGATTGGTTATCTATTTCAAGATTTTGCTTTACTTGATAATCTAACTGGTAAAGAAAATATTATATTGCCTTTATCAATTCATAATATTGACATTGTTACAGCGGAAAAAAAGCTAAAAGATATAGCAGATTTTCTTGGAATTACAGACGTTCTTTCTAAATTTCCGTCACAAATGTCGGGCGGTCAAAAACAACGCGTAGCTGCTGCACGTAGTTTGATTTCTGACCCCGATATTATTTTGGCTGATGAACCTACAGGTGCATTAGATACAAAATCAGCACGTTTACTCATGGAGAAGTTACAGGAAATCAATCTTAGGCGTGGACGCACAATCCTAATGGTCACGCATGACCCTAACGCCGCGAGTTTCTGTTCTCGTATTTTGTTCATTCAAGACGGTGTTATTTTCCATGAGTTACGTCGTAAAATTCCAAATGAAACACAGGAAGATTTTTATGCACGTATTTTACAAGTGATGGCTCAAATGGGGGGAGGAAGTGCAAATGTTCTTTAATCTCACATGGCGAAACGCCAAACGGAGCCGTAGCGAAAACCTAATTTATTTTCTGACAATGATAACAGCCGTAGCAATGTTTTATATAGTGCTTTCTCTTGGACAACAGGACGTAATACGTTTTTTAAGTGAAATTGAGAGCGACGCAGTAGAACGGTTGCTTACTAATCTTTTACCGACGGTTTATCTTTGTGCTTTATTATTTGTGTTCTTTCTCGTAGTATTTGCAAACAAATATCAACTTGAATGTCGTAGTCGAGAACTGGGGCTTTATTTGATGTTTGGAATGACAAAGATTAAATTATTTATTCAAATAATGACAGAGGGGCTAATCACGTCGTTTTTAGCTCTTTTAGGAGGGCTTGTATGCGGTGGCTTTTTATCCGAAGCTATAAGTCTTACAACCGCGCGTTTAGTAGGGCATGGTATCATTACACACCAATTAAGTTTTTCTGTAAGTGCCGCTATTTTCACATCGTTAGGCTTCTTGATTATTCAGTTTGTAGCATTGTTTGTTCTATGCGGAAAGCTGTTCCGTAAAGAGCTACATCAACTTGTTTATGGAGAGATGGCGAAAAAGCAACGCACAGGGAATCCATATGTAAGTTTCGTATCGTTTGCTATAGGCACCGTAATTTTGCTTGTCGCGTACTGGATTGTTGTAGAGCATTTTATGGCTGCGAGTGGGGCAATGCTGCTTATTGCCGTTTTACTTGGAATTATCGGAACAATTCTATTTATTCGAGGACTTGCAAGAATTTTGAGTATATGGGCAGCTTCTATAAAACACAAAGCCACAAGAGGACTTTATGTATTTACTTTACGGCAGTTGCATGAAAATGTCGTTAATAAATATATTTCAATCAGCGTAGCGTCCATTCTGATGATGCTTACTATTATGTTAATTACCGACGGCTCAGTGCGCATAATGTCATATGGAAGTGAATTGACACGAGGTACTTCTGTTTATGACTTTACTGTAATGGGCAACGACCAAGTTGTTGAGAAGTATCTTTCCAACGAACAAATTCGTCCTTATGTATCAAATCTGAACCGTATGGAAATAGGAAATATAAAATCCACTGCTTCGGATGGGATAAGTTCTCCTGTTGATTGGTCGAAATTTAGGAAACAAATCGTGCAGCATTTACCTCAAGATGTAGTAGACCCTGCCACACAAGAAGATGGTATGTATAGTTTTGGCTCCGACCAACCTGCTGCCTTAAACCTTTTAGGTCTTATTGATACTGGTAGTTCTTCTCCTTATTTGCTTCCTGTATCTTCCTATAATCGGTTATTGGATGCCGCGGGAGAAAAACAGATTAGCCTTGGGAACAATGAAGTTGTCTATTATCTCAACCCAGATTTTTTAGGTAATGCTCAAGATGAAACGGTTACACTGTTAAATCAAATTGCAGCAGACGCACAGGCGAATAATGAAGCGTTGCTTTCTATCAACGAAAGACCATTTTATCTTGTTCCCTCTGTACCGATGAAAGGGTTGACCGCAGATGAAAATATCAAGATTATAACTGCATTGATTGTTTCAGATGAGATATATTCAGAATTTGTAAATTCAGACACTTGTATGGTTTATTGGAACTTTTGTATTCCTAATGAACTTGTTGAAACAAAAGGTTTAATGTTACCGATTATGGAAGCTCGTGATTTGTTAAAACCATCTGGTCTATATTACGAAAGCTATCTTAATAATTTTGGGCGACAATTATTTTATGTTATTTCCGGAAGTTATACAACACTATACATGGGATTTATGTTTTTGATTATTGCGTGTGCATTACTTGCCCTGCAATTCTTGACGCAAATGCAAACTACAAAATCAAGGTATCTAACACTCTCTATTTTAGGAGCACGACGTGAACAAATTAAGCGTTCTATCAACCAACAAGTATTATGGTATTTCCTGCTTCCTCTTATATTAGCGTGTATCAGCGGAGCAGTAGGGATATATGCCATGCAGCTATATTTATATTCAGGAGCGGCACACCTTGAACAGTCCTATCCTCTTTTAATTGCTATGGCTGTTATTGTTGTTCTTGTTATGGTAATTTACGGTGTGGCTGTTGCTCGAACAGCTAATCGTGAAATAGGAAAGCTCAATTACAAGCCCAATTCTTAACAGGCTTATAAATATTATGGGAAAGGAGGCGGACATATTGGCAAAGATAGTTGTGGTTGAAGATGATGTTTATATGCGAGAAGAACTGTTGAACTTATTAGAAAAATCGGGATATGATACGATTGGATTATCGGATTTTGAAAACGCAGTATCAGAAATAGCAGCATATTTTCCCGACTTAATTTTGCTTGACATCAATCTTCCCTTTCGTTCGGGTTTTGAAATATGTAAAGAGTTGAAAGCTAAACAGATTGGTACGGTACTCGTATTGACTGCAAGAGATAAATTGCAGGACGAACTGCACGCATTAGACTTGGGGGCTGATGACTATTTAACAAAACCTTGTAATATGTCACGTTTACTTGCCCGAATTAAAAATCTTCTTCGACGTAAAGAAGAACAGGTACAGCAAGGGTTACTTGATGGAGGTGTTTTTTTACTTGACCCGAATACCTTTACAATTTATGTAGGGAATAGCTCTTACCTTATGCCACCGAACGAAGGAAAAATATTACTTGCTCTCTTGAAAAATAGCCCTAAGATTGTTTCTAAAAAAGAATTATGCATTAGACTATGGGGAACAGAAGAATTTATAGACGAAAATGCATTACAAGTAAATTTTACTCGGCTGCGAAAAACGCTTCGTGAATTTGGTCTTGAAGAACGTATAGAAACAGTGCGCGGTCAAGGCTACCGCTTGAAAGAGCAGGTGCGCTTATGAATAAGTTGAAAATACTTTTAATCTATATTTCCTCTAACCGGGTATGGATTATTACACTTGCCTGTTTGGACTTGTTCTTTATATTTCTTGCTTGGTTGGCTAACCCTGATTATTTTATAAATTATGCTGCATTGATAATTTTTGTGTCATTTGCCGCACTTGCTATTCCTCTTGCTATATCAATCAGAAAACGTAACAAGGCAGACGCTATTTTTCGGCGTTTTCTATTAGAGCCGGACGATACCAACGAATACTTACTGTGTGAAGCTGTTCCCGCTGTAATACGCCCTCTTATCTGTGAATTGGGAAAACATTTGAGGACGCAGCAAGAATATATCAACGAACAGAAAATTACAGTTACAGACTATGAACACTATGTTGAAAATTGGGTGCATGAAATCAAAAAACCACTATCCCTTATGACCTTGCTACTGGATAATCGAAAAGATGAAATGTCCCCTTTGGTTCATACTCGTATGCTTTATGTACGCGACCATACCCGACAGGATATAGAACAAATTCTATACTTTTCAAGGCTTGGGGCTACACATAAGGATTACTCTTTTGAGTCGCTTTCAATTCTTGGAACTTGCCGTGAAGCAGTTGAAGATAATTTAACGCTTCTTGAAGAAGCCGGATTTTCTATTGAATATACCGAAAACGATTATCAAGTGATTTCTGACAAAAAAGGTCTGATGTTCATTTTAGGACAGATAATCAGTAATAGTGTGAAATATGTGGGAAACAACCTTGCCCCACGGCTCATATTTTCCATAGCTGATAGTATGAATAGTGAACAGATTTCTTTATCTATCAAAGACAACGGCACAAGCATACCATTGTCTGACTTACCCTTTGTTTTCGACAAGGGGTTTACCGGAGATACGGGCAGTTACCTTAGTCGTTCTACAGGTATGGGCTTATACCTTGTTCAGAAAATGGCAACTGACTTATTTATCACGGTGGAGCTTAAAAACAATTCATACGGTGGAACAACCGTAACCTTGACGTTTCCAAAAGTGTAACGTCTATTTGGGAGGTAGTGAAATGCAGTTACAGAATGAAATAGTAAAAAAGCACACGCCAATAAAAAGCTTGCTCATTGATTGGTTAATTATATTTGGAACGTATCTTTTTATCCGCATATTCTTTGCCCTCTTTGGGCTTCATCAGAATATTGTCCTCTTGGGCTGTTGCCTTGCGATATTGCCCTATCTTTTTGGGGCGTTATATTTACAGAAATCCCACAAGCAATGTCAATTATGGCTTGCTGCATTGGCTATTTTAATACCGTCGGTTGTTGAAAAAGCAGCAATATATTTATTTGGTGCGTACTTATACAATTTAAGACCGATAAATGTTGTAGGAGTTATGGAAGCGATTAAGAGTAACGCACCATATACAAACTTCATTAAAAATCAATCAGCACAGAATTTAATAAATCTATCATATTTTAATTGGACATATATTCTATGCAGTATAGCTATTTCTGTTTTGGTTATCCTGCTTTTACATAAGACAAAACAAAAAAGTAATAAAGGATAATGAGAAATTTTTGAAATTGACATAGTATAGAACATCTGCCGGACGACGGCAAAGAAAAAAAGCCGTCGCAACGCAGACAGGTTTTCACGCGCCTATTCTATTTCGGCGGCTTTGATTTTCAGAGCCGCCGTTTCTTTTTATCTATCTAAATTCTAACGATAACTCTCCTACTAGATAAAGACATGGCGGTATCAAGGAGGTATCGTCATGTCCTTTTTCCTATGCCCTAATAGACTGTTATCAAAAAAAGCCATTACCCGCCAACGGGTTATTCTGGCTACATAGATGAACTCACAAATCATACATATACTTTTGATAATTCCTTTGCGCCTGTCTGCAATTTGCAGACGGGCGCATTTTGTATTTTATCAAAAAACTTTTTCAAAAAATTTCTAAAACCAACGTCCATTTTGAAGTGCGTTGGTTTGAGGGTTTACGAAAGGGGACATTTCAAACTCCACCGCTTTCGCGGCAGCGAAAGGAGGTGAGAACATGAACGAGCCTATTCGTACCCAATGGCAAATCCGTTGTGCTTTTAACGGCTTTTGCAAACTGGCGTTGAAGCGAGAAGCTATGAATGCCCACAGGGACACAAAGCAGCGACAATTACGCGAGGTTACTTTTTCTGACCTGTCGCCACTGGAAGAAAAACAGCTCTACGTCTGCGACGAGTATTTTGCAGATGATGAAGCAGAACAGTCTTTCGTTGTCGGCGGCAAAGAAATTACTGCGAAGCTGCTTGCCGAAGCCCTGCACAGTTTGCCGGAAGAAAAGCGGGAAACCGTACTGCTGTATTATTTCTTTGACATGAGCGAACGCGAGATTGCAAAGTTTTGTAATCTGTCAAGGACAACGGTACAGTCCCGCCGGACAAGCTCAATGAAGCTGTTAAAACGCTATTTGGAGGAAAAAGCCTATGACTGCACAGATTAGTAAATCAGAACAGGACGAACGCGGCTTGTTGCCTTACCCGGTAATCATAGCCGCTACTAAGGGCGACCCGGAAGCTATGAACATTGTCGTACAGCATTACGAAAGCTACATAGCGTCCCTGTCTATGCGAAAGCTGCGTGATGAGCGCGGAAATATCTATTGGGGCATAGATGAGGATATACGCGACCGCTTGCGTTCGCGTCTTATGCGGGCTGTCCTTTCATTCAAGGTTTGAGATAACCACAAGCAGCGTCCCCCTTTCCGCTGCCTGTTGACTTGACCTTGCTTGCTCTTTGACAAAGAAAGCGACGCAAGATAACGGCGACGCAGTATAGGGCAAATCGGATACGTCCTTTTTGCGTTGAGCCATACGGCAGGTGCGCCATGACGCTTTTCTTCTATTGGAGAAAGTCGAGCGACCACCACGCCGGGGAACAAGTGTAGCGGCTTGTGGGCGACGACACGCACTAAGGGTAGACAAGCCTTTATAGCCATAGTCCGAGCGTTAAAAGCGTCGCAGGCATTGGGTAGAGCTGCCTTAACGGGCAGGGGTGGAACTCCCGCGAGGTTGTGCTAACAGCCGTCCGATTAAAGCCCCTTTTACTATTCACTTTTCCTAATATTGAAAGGGGGACGATACTATGAGTAACGCCGACGTGCCTATTTGGGAAAAATACACGCTTACGATAGATGAAGCAGCTAAATACTTCCGTATCGGAGAAAACAAGCTGCGTAAATTAGCCGAGGAAAATCCTGCCGCCGGGTGGGTTATTATGAACGGCAACCGTATTCAAATCAAGCGCAAACAGTTTGAAAAAATGATTGATACCATAGACACAATCTGATAGTGAAATTGAGCCTTGAATGTGCTATAATGGGATAAGCATATCAAGGCTCTTTCCGTCTTGGAAAGGAGCATTGAAAAATGTCAAAGAAAAGACGTGACAGCAAAAATCGAGTTTTGCGGTCGGGAGAGAGCCAGAGAAAAGACGGAAGATATGCTTACAAATATATAGATACCTTTGGTAATCCGCAGTTTGTGTATGCGTGGAAGTTAGTACCTACGGACAAGACCCCTGCCGGAAAGCGTGAGGATATATCCCTACGAGAAAAGGTAAAAGAGATACAGAAAGACCTTGACGACGGGATAGACACCATAGGCAAGAAAATGACGGTCTGCCAACTTTATGCAAAGCAGATACGCCACCGGGGAAATGTAAGGTACAATACGAAAAACGGACGCAAGCGGCTGATGAAGCTACTGGAAGAAGATAAACTTGGGGGCTGCCCGATTGACAGCGTGAAGCTGTCCGACGCGAAAGAATGGGCAATCCGCATGAAAGAAAAAGGAATTTCCTATAAGACTATCAGTAATGACAAGCGTTCCTTGAAAGCTGCCTTTTACACAGCGATACAGGACGATTGCATAAGGAAAAATCCTTTTGACTTCCAGTTAAACACTGTCATTGAAGATGATACAGAACCAAAGGTTCCGCTAACACCAGCGCAGGAAGAAAGTTTTTTGTCCTTTGCTCAAAATGACAAAGTTTATCAGAAGTATTATGACGAGCTTATTATTTTGCTTGGGACAGGGCTTCGTATCTCTGAACTTTGCGGGCTGACCGATACTGACATTAACTTTGAGAATAGGATAATCAATGTAGACCACCAACTTTTAAGAAGTGCGGAAACAGGATATTACATTGAAACACCAAAAACGAAAAGCGGTATTCGTCAAATTCCAATGAGCGAAAAAGTATATGAAGCATTTAACCGAGTGCTGAAACGGCGCAGGGGTGCAAAAGCTGTTACTATTGACGGTTACAGCAACTTCCTTTTCCTCAACCGGGACGGCTACCCGAAAACAGCTACCAATTATGACGGTATGTTTAGGGGGCTTGCAAAGAAGTACAACAAGTACCATGAGGAAGCTCTACCGAAAGTAATGACACCGCACACCTTACGTCATACGTTCTGTACCAACATGGCAAATGCCGGAATGAACCCGAAAGCATTACAGTACATTATGGGACATTCCAACATTACTATGACGCTGAACTATTACGCACACGCTACTTTCGACAGCGCAAAAGCTGAAATGCTGCGGATAGCAGCTTAGTAGTAAATCAAGGTTTTACTACTTCTTTACTACTTTTGAAAGCAAAAACCTAAGCGGATATAAAAATATATGTGAGTTTCTTCCGATACGAAAAATGCCGGAAAAGCCTGTAAATACGGGCTATACCGGCATATAAGAACTTCTAAAAAGATAATCAAAATTCATATCTAATTTTAATAAAAAATCTGATAACAAGATAAAAATTACGGCTGTTGCTTAAATCGCAACAGCCGTTTAATTTATCCAAAAACTTTTAAAATCTCGTCCTTATGAGCCATAATTGCATCATACCCCTCTTGAATAGTATCGTCAACACTGTCGATAGAAAAAAGGGCGGTATTTTCATTCTTTATCTGCACGGCGAGGTCGGCAAGCTTCATTGATTCTCTGGTACTGTCAATTGAATACACATCGAGAGCACGCCATATAACCTTGATAAGTCCGTCAAGGCCTGCGTCCGGTTTATACTGCAAAATATCAAATCCGATTGCAAGCACCTTGCCTACGCCCATATCCTTTAACACTCTTACAGGCAGGTTATCCTTTGAACCGCCGTCAACAAAGTCATATTCTTTATACGGGCAGGTTGTGTAAATTGCAGGAAACGACATACTCGCTCTTACCGCAACATCGAGCGGAACATCTGTAAGATAGTGTATATGCTCTCTCTCAAGGTGTTCGTCATAGGTTGTAAAAATACATTCGTCTGTTGTCATTGTGTCAACGGTACAGACAGAAAGATTAATCGGCAAAGACTTAAAATCATTTTCAAGTCCCTTTGAGGCAAGCACTTCTTTTACAACATCAGAAATTATTTCACCGTTTTTTATGCCGTTTTTCTGAATTTTTTTATAAACGATAAACTGCGCAAGTGCCTTGAATATAAGTCCGTTGTCAATTTCGGCAAGAATTTTCCAATATTTTTTTGCTACCTCGTGCATTTCTTTCGGTTCAAGCCCCATAGCAACCAACATTGCCATAATCGAACCCGAGCTTGTTCCCGAAACATATTCGGGTCTTATACCAATTTCATATAAAGCGGTTACCGCACCGATGTGCGCAATACCCTGCAATCCGCCGCCTGAAAAAACAAATCCAATCGCATCTTTTCTGTCTTTCATAATTTTTCGCAATCCTTATCTTTATTAATAAAATTTGTACACATTACAATAAGATTCGGTTTCCACAAAGTAATCGTACCAATTGTAAAACTCGTCAAAGCTGTAATCCTTTGAAATCAAGTCATAATTCTTGAATTTTGTATTCTCTGTAATATACTTAATTACCTTGTCTTTGTCGGCAAGTCTTGAAATATAAACTGTAATTTCCTTTTCATTTGCAAGCTTTTCATCTGTTTTAAGCGCCTGCATACTGTCGGTCTTTTTCTTTTCACTGCCGTTATTCATATAACCGTCCATAAACTCGGTAATCTTTCCGTTGGTAATTACTCCCCTCTTCTCTGCAAAATCTTCAAGTTCATCTGCAAGAGCAGGAGAAAAATCAGCCGTCTGAACAATCATAGTTTCATCGTAATTTGCAAGCTTGTCAATGCTCTTGTTCCACTCCAGCATTGCAGTGCCGACAAATACGCATTTAGAAGTCTGCGGAGTGTAAAGCTCCGTCTTTACACCGTACATATAGTACGGCTTTACAGTGATATATCCGATTGCACAGGTAACCGCAAGGCAAATCGGTACGGCTGTTGTGAGCCATTTTTTGCCCGTAACTCTTGTAAATTTAATAAGTGCAAGCACAAATATAGTTACAAGCATCGGCAAAGACGCCATAATGTAGCGGTCGCTGTTAAACGGAGAAACAAGCGAAATTGCAACAAAATAAACAAGTGACGGAACAAAAGCCATAAATGCGGTACGAGAAAGTTTTTCCTTTCTGACAAAGCGCAGGTAAATCCAAAAACCGATAAGAGCAACACTGCAGAGAGCAAGCAGCCATATTTGATTTAAGAACACATCTTTGGCAAGCACCTGAATGTATGTGCCGATTTTATACGCAAAATAAGTAACAACGGTAATCGGGTCAATTGAAATGCTAAGCGAACCGAAACCACGGTTGCCGCCGAGCACATTCGTAATGATGTACGGATAAATACAAAGTGCCGCCGCACTGCCGAGAACAGCAGTAATTATGTACTTTATTAAATCCTTTATGTTTCTTTCCTTAATTTGAAACACAAGCATAATAAGACCTGTAAGTCCCTCAAACAAGATGAAGTAATACTGCGTAAGCGTGCCAAGCAATGTTATAAGCCCTAAAATCAAGAAATCAGTTAATTTTGCGGTATTTTTTCTCTCATAGATTTTCAGGTTCATATAAATCATTGAAAGCACAAAAAATGTAAGCGTTGCGTACATTCTCAAATAAATAGTCATTGTAGTACAGGCAATACTGAACGCAAAAGCGCCTGTCGCTATGAGGGCATAGAGATTATTTTTTGTAATTCTCTTTACGATTTTAAACAGCATAATCAAAATGCCTGCCATTGCAAGAACATTTATCGAAAACGCAAAATATCTTGAAAATTGATTTGGAAACAGCGAGCATACAGTATGCACAAGTCCGTAGTAAAAAGGCGGATGAGAAGCGTCAATTATTTGATTTTCATAAACCTGTTCATAATTAAAGCGGTCACCGTCCGATACGGAAAGATAGTCGATAAAATCGGCACCGCTGTTCCATTCACCGTCAGTTTTGAGTGTATTAGCCGAATTTGCGAGATTATATGTCAAAAGCTCATCCTCGTGATAGCCCTGTTTGTTCATCATAAAAACAGTGCTTAGCGCAAGGCTTAAAACTATGACAACAGCAAGAAAAATTCTTGATTTTTTGTCTGAAATATTCATATATTACCTCATATTTTTATCCGTTCTGAATTTTAAAAAATATTATACCAAAATTTTACCATATAGTAAACATACAAAACATTGGTTTTTATATGTAATTTTTCAAATATTTACTGTGCTTTAGCTAAACAAGAGCAAAAACAATGTACCATTATTTATTTTAACGAACGAATGTGACTTTTGCGTTACAAAGAAAAAATTATTTTGTATAAAAATGAAGCCGACACAGATGTTTTTATTTTATAGGTTAAATCCCGTTTTTCAAAAAATACTTAATAAATTCTCTTATATAAAAAACTCTTTCATTGCCGCAATCATCTTATCCATTTCTTCATCTGTACCTATAGAAATTCTTAAGTAGTTATCAATTCTCGGAACATTAAAATATCTGATAAAAATTTTCTTGGTTTTCAGATATTCAAATATTTCTTTTGCGGAATATTCTTTATGCGTGGCAAAAAGAAAGTTTGTTGCGCTCTTTTTTACATCAAAGCCAAGCGTAATGAGTTCATCCCTTACCCTCTCTCTTGTAGCGATAACCTTATTAACACATTCCTTAAAGTATTCCTCGTCATTCACAGACGCAGTACCGACCTCAAGTGCAATGCTGTCCATAACATATGAATTGTATGAATTTTTAACGGTTTCAAGCGTAGCAATCAACTCTTCACTGCCGATTGCAAAGCCGATACGCATACCTGCGAGTGAGCGTGATTTTGAAAAAGTTTGGGTAACAAGGAGATTTTCGTACTTCTTTGTAAGCTCAACGGCAGACTCTCCGCCAAAGTCAACATAAGCCTCGTCAATAATAACAACGCTGTCGGGATTATGCTCAACAATGTCGATTACAAAGTCAAGCGGTTTGCAAATGCTCGTCGGCGCATTCGGGTTAGGAATAATAATACCGCCGTTCTCCGTATAGTAATCTTCGGCGTGAATTTCAAAATTTTCGTCAACAGGGATTGTCTTGTACGGAATTTTTATAAGCGAACACCATACAGGATAAAAAGAATAGGTAATATCAGGATATAAAATCGGCTTATCAGAATTAAAGAAAGCCATAAAAGACAATGCTATTACATCATCCGAGCCGTTGCCGACAAATACATTATTTCTGTTTACATTATATCTTTGAGCAATGGCATCTTTTAAAATTATCGAATCCGAATTAGGATATTTTTTTAGCCCATCACTGTTCTGTGCGTATTTTTCAAAAACTTTTTTAACCTGCGGTGACGGCGGATAGGGATTTTCGTTTGCGTTAAGTTTAATCATATCCTTATCGTTTGACTGTTCACCTGCTACATACGGTTTTATTTTTATAAGATTTTCTCTCCATTTTCCCTGCATTTTGATTTCTCCTTTTACCTTTTATAAATATTTTTTAACAATCGGGCAATAGCCTTTGAAATCAACGGATTATCCGCCCCGAAAAAAAGTTTGTCAGCCTAAAAAGGCTTAACCTGAATTTTTAAATTATTTTGCTTAACCCGTGCGCTAAGCCATAATTTATCCCAACTTTTGATAAAGAACCACAAAATTTTTCTTAAATTCCAAAACAGGTCACGAAAAATCGTGACCTGTAATTAACTGTGTACATTGTAAACAGCGAAAAAGCGTTAAGCCTTTGCCTTGGCGTCACTCTTAAAGAGTGCTATAAGAGTTTTATTATCCGCTGTGCCTGACTGTTTAAGTCCGCTCGCTTTTTGGAAATCTTTTACAGCCTTTTGAGTAACTTCGCCGTAATAACCCGTCACATTATCCTTATCTGTAATGTAACCGAGGTCAAACAAACGCTGCTGCATAGCCTTTACATTATCGTTTTCATCGTCAAGTTTAAGTGAAAGACCGCTTACCTTTATTTTGTATTGGCTTTCAACCGAACCGTTTGCATTTGCGGCAGTTGTTGCAGCCTGCGTGGTTGTCTGTGTATTTGATGCCGATTTTGTAGCTGTTGTTGCACCCTCAACGGCTGACGGAACAACCGATTCGGAGGTTGCGTCCGTATTTTTCTTAAGTCTGTCGGGATACATAAAGTTCATAATCTTATTCAATGTAAAAAGTGAAGTTGTACCCATTCTGCTGATTTCTTCCTGTGAAATCATAAGAGTTTGTTTATTCTTAACAGCTTTTAATCCCTTAAGGTCAGAGTCATTCTTAATAAACTGCAAAGTTGCGTCATCGTCATACAATATATAATCCGGATTTGCAATCTTTAAAATTTTTGTGTCAATCTCGCTTTCGGATACATTTACAGCGGCATTTACCGCACCTGTGTATCCCAAAAGCATATCGCCGTATGTTCCGCTGTGGAGAGTATGGAGCTTATCTCCCTCAAGGTACAAATAGCAAATTGTTTTGGAAACATTGCTGTTGACTTCGGCTTTGTAAGTTTTCATGGTGTCAATTAAATCCTTATAAGAATCTTCACCTGTTTTTGCTCCGTCAACAGAACCGCCAAGAATCTTTCCGAGAGTAAGATACACGGTTTCAAGCTCTGTTGTGGTTTCGGGTGAAGCAACATTTAGCACCATAATACCTGCGTCGGTAAGCTCTTTCTTTGCATTTTCGTCAAGTGTGTCATCTGCAAAAACAATATCGGTTGCATACGATTTGATTTTTTCAACATCAGGATTTGCAGCCGAACCCACACTCGGTGCCACCGATAAAAAGTTTTGAGTAACCTCGTCACTTCTGCCTACCATTTTTTTGGCATAACCTAAATAAGAAATAATGTCTGCCGTTTCGTCAGAAAGTACAACAATATCTTTTGGCTCGGTTTCTATAGTAATATCCGCAACAGATACAGGATAGTTTTTATTGTCGCCGCTACAGCCCGCAAGTCCCGCACAAGCTGAAACAGCAAGTGCCGACGCAAGGAATACTGAAACAATTTTCTTCATTATTTACCTCCGTTTATTTAGCAAATAGAGATTCAATATAATGCTTTGCACATCTCGGTGAACGACCGCCTCTTGAAAGTGCAAAACGCTCTGCGCCTGCCTCAAGCTCTTCTTCTGTAAGATTAACTCCGTTTTCTTTGGCAAGAGCAAAAACAATGTCAAGAAATTCTTTCTTTGACGGAGCAGAATAACATACCGACAAACCGAAACGGTCTGAAAGCGAGAGTGTTTCCTGCATATTATCACGGGTGTTGATATCATCATCCGTACGGTCGGCAAAGCTTTCCTTAACAAGATGACGACGGTTAGATGTCGCATAAATAAGCGCATTGTCAGGACGAGCCGCAATACCGCCCTCAAGCACCGCTTTCAATGTCGTGTAACTCTGATCCTGCTTTTGGAAAGAAAGGTCATCAATAAATATAATAAACTTCATAGGCAGAGTTGCAATCTTATCAACCAGAATCGGGAAGTCGATAAGTCTTTCCTTTGGAATTTCAACAATTCTCAAGCCGTCTTTGCGGAATTCATTTGCAATGGCTTTAACGGTAGAACTTTTACCTGTACCCATATCGCCGTAAAGCAGGCAGTTATTGCAAGCCTTACCCTCAATAAAGGATTTTGTATTGCCGACAACGATGTCACGCTGTCTTTCGTAGCCTGTAAATGAATCCATATCGATTTTATCGGGGTGCAAAACAGGCTGAATATCGCCGTCACGCCAAATAAACGCCTTATAACGGGCAAAAATACCGCAGCCGTTTTCTTTATAATACTTAGCTACCTTTTCAAGCGAACCGTCAAACATCTTAAAGCTCTCTGCACACTCGCCGCACTCCCATTTTGGAAGATGCTCGGCAACATAGCCCATATCGGCAACGGTTGCCAAATCATTTGATGCGCAATAGCACTGAATAAGCTCTTGAGAAGTAAGTGAAGCAGCATTTAAAATAGCCTGACAGTCACGCTTTACGGCTTTTAAAAGATTGTCGGGAAGTGTGTTGTACTTACCGGCAGCCGCAGCTCTTGTAAAGCAGTTTTCATCAAACAATGCAGCCTCGGTAAATGCATAGGCAAGGCGATTGCTACAGCCTCTTTCACTGATAAGAGAGAAAAACTCGCCGTATGCGTTTAAAAACTCCTCGGGCTTTTTGTCCATAGAATTTAATAATTTGTAATATGCCTTTGGTACGCTTCTGTTTAAAATTCCTCTGAAAATCGAGAGGGACGAAAGCGAAAATAAAATTTCTTTTGCTTTATTCATAATCATCATTCCATTCCTCTTAATTGTACGACTTTTTTCGTTTTAAGTCAATATTTCCTCAAAAAATATGACTTTGTTTTAATTATCAAAAGTGAAAAACAAACAAAAAATGTATTGCATATTGTTACCTTTTTGCTTTATTTGCAATAATTTAAAAAAATTCAAAAAAAGTGTTGACAAATACAATTTAATGCTGTATAATACCAAATGTTCTCTTGTGAGGACACAATTAAACAGTTGGTGTTGATGACGCTGAGGGTCCACCTGTTCCCATACCGAACACAGAAGTTAAGCTCAGTGGTGCCGAAAATA
>NZ_JADNHD010000006.1:25878-137980 GCF_015553695.1 Ruminococcus sp. BSD2780120874_150323_B10 | reverse complement strand
TTCCATTTATGTAGTCCATTACTACCTTCTTCTTGAATTCATAACTGTATTTTGACATAAAAATACCGACCTCCAAAATTAGATTTTTTAGGTCTAACTTTTGGGGGTCGGGTCACTTTGAGGTGTGCGTTTTTATTACGGTAAAAATGCAGGCTCTTTTTTCGCATCTCAAAAGTGTTGAAAATTTTGTGTCGCAACAAATCGGAGCTATGCGTTTTTCGTGCACAGCTTCGGTTGTGCACTTTTTTATTTGAGGAGGAATTTTTGTGAGAAAGCAGTCTAAAAGAATAGCTATAATTTTGCTAATAATTATGATAACTGGTTTTATAATAACATTTAACATAATTACTGCAAATGCTGCTACAACATTCGATAGCTTAAAAAGCAAATATCAAGACAACACCGTATGGAATAGTACATATCAGTCAGGCAGAGCCATTGAGTGTCATGGGTTTGCATTGCAATTGGGCTATGAGTTAACTGATACAGACCCATATACTTGGATAAAATATAGTGGAGTCAGCCTATCAGACTATATTTCCTCCGGTAAATTAAAGGCTGGAGATATCATTAGAACCTTTTACGATCAGCATACAATTATGGTCACAGATATTAAGGGAACATCATTAAAGTATGTGGATTGCAACTGGCCCGGTGGTAATGTAATTCATTGGGACAGAAATGCAAATATTTCAGGAAATAATATAAGCTTATTTGACAAATATTATCCCATTAACTATGTACTTTCCTGCCCGAAAACAATTTCCGGTAATGGAAATAATTTAACAGGTTATGTTAAATTATGGAATATTGAAAACAATCAAGAAATAAATGAAATAACTAAAATATGGGCAAAACGATTTGATAATGATACTAACCATTTCGCTGTCTTTTATATGGACAATGTACCTGTAACAGGTCACATTCAATCTGATGATTCAGGTTATTTTTCATTTTCAATAAACCCGCATGATTATACACCTGGAAAACATTCATTAAAAGTTGTTTACACTAATTCAAATATTTCAAGTTATGATATTATTAATGTTCAAATAAACAATTATATTGTACTATGGGATATTAACAATAATCAAGAAATAAACGAACCAACTAAAATATGGGCAAAACGGTTTGATAACGATACTAACCATTTCGCTGTCTTTTATATGGATGATGTACCTGTAACAGGTCACATTCAATCTGATGATTCAGGTTATTTTTCATTTTCAATAAACCCACATGATTATACACCGGGAAACCATATATTAAAAATTGTTTACACTAATTCAAATATTTCAAGTTACGATATTATTAAAGTTCAAACAAACAGTCATATTGTACTATGGGACATTAACAATAATCAAGAAATAAACGAAACAACTAAAATATGGGCAAAACGGTTTGATAATGATACTAACCATTTCGCTGTCTTTTATATGGACGATGTACCTGTAACAGGTCATATCCAATCTGATGATTCAAGTTATTTTTCATTTTCAATTAATCCTAAAGATTATGCCTTGGGCGAACATACATTAAAAATTCATTATGTTAATTCAAACATTTCAAGTTACGATACAATAAAAATCATTATTAAAAGACATGTTTTGTTAATGGACATAAATTTAGATGGCAAAGTAAGCATTACAGATGTAACAGAACTTCAAAAATTTATTGCAAATACAACTACACTAAATAACGAACAAATGGCTGTTGCTGATGCAAATAAAGACGGTAAAATAAATATTACAGATGTAACCTATATTCAACAATTTATTGCAAATTCAAATTAAAGAGTAAAACAACTCCTACATAGCATAAAGCCTTGCAGTTAAAAATCTGCAAGGCTTTTTATGCATGTTATATTATTAAATTAATTTACTTTTTCTCCTCTTTCGGCTCAACTTCTTTTTCAAAGTTAGCGGCATCGGAGGCATTTGCAGAATTAAACTTGTAGTCCTTACCGGGGAAAATTGCGTTAAGAACTATACCTGCGATTGAAGCAACGGCAAGCGGTGAAAGTGTAATTGTTGCACTGCCGATTGCAAAACTTACTGTGTCGCTTGAAAGTCCGAGCGCACATACAAGGATTACAGCGGCAACAATAAGGTTACGGCTTTTTGTAAAGTCAACCTTATTTTCCACAACATTTCTTACACCGATTGCAGAAATCATACCGTAAAGTACGAATGAAATACCGCCGATAATACAACTTGGAATTGAACCGATAATTGCAGATACAATCGGGAAGAATGATACACCTACAGCAAAGAAAGCGGCAATTCTGATTACTCGTGGGTCATAAACCTTTGTAAGTGCAAGTACGCCTGTATTTTCGCCATATGTTGTGTTTGCAGGGCCGCCAAAAAGTGAAGCAACAGTTGTTGCTAAACCGTCACCGGTAAGAGTTCTGTGAAGACCCGGATCCTGAATATAATTGTTGCCTGTTGTTGAACTGATAGCACAAATGTCACCGATATGCTCCATCATTGTGGCAAAAGCGATTGGAACAATGGCAATAATTGATGATGCGATAAGAGCGGTGTTAGAATAGTCGATACCGCCGAATACGGTTTTCTCCCAATGGATAGGAATACCGATAAGACCTTCACTGCCAAAAATATTGCCCTTAGCAATATTATCGCAAATTGTGTTTACACTTGTGAAATCGAAAATAGGCTGATAAACACCATTTGCGTCTGCACCGCCTGAGAAAAGCCATGGCATATTCTGAATAAGGTCAGGGTTTGCCTGCGAAATAAAGTACAGGACAAGTCCTACACCGTAAGAAATAAGCAATCCGAGAATAATCGGAATGATTTTTGCCATTCCCTTGCCCCATATGTTAAATATAACAATTGCGGCGAGAGCAACAAAGGCAAGCAGCCAGTTAGTCGTACAGTTTGAAACGGCAGACGGAGCAAGTCCAAGACCGATAGCAATAATGATTGGACCTGTAACAACAGGAGGGAAAAATCTCATAACTTTTTCAATGCCGACAGCTTTGATAATTGCGGCAAGAATGAAATAAACCAAACCTGCACACGCTACACCGAGGCAAGCATACGGCAACATACTGTTAGGGTCATCGGGTGCAAGCGCTTTGATAGCGGCATAACCGCCAAGAAAAGCAAATGAAGAACCGAGAAAAGCAGGTACTTTAAACTTTGTTATGCAGTGAAACAACAGAGTACCGAGTCCTGCCATAAGCAAGGTAGTCGAGATGTCAAGTCCTGTGATAATAGGAACAAGAATTGTTGCGCCGAACATTGCAAACATATGTTGAATACCAAGGATTATCATCTTTGGTTTGCCAAGTTTGCGGGCATCATAGATTGCGCCATTGTTTTTATCCATTTTAATTCCTCTTTCTCTTTTTTTGAGTTTTTATCCGTAAAAACCCCATTCTTTTTAATTATACTGTCTTGAAATAATAAAAGCAATATATTTTTATTATTACATAAAATAATGCATTTTAATTTGATAATTAAATAAATAATTAAAATAATGATTAATGAATAACTTATCAAACTGTTGTGATTAAATAATTTGAAAAGTTTGGTCAACCTTTTCAAAGGTTGTGGGTGTGGGCAGAGCCCACAAATACTTTTCGTTTATGAAATCTAATGATAGCAAAACAGTTTGCTGTTTTACGGCTTGAACACAACGGTGTTAGCCTTGAAAAGCGAAAGCAACAAGAAAAGGAAATCATTATTTTGTTAATAAAATATAGGTTTTTTTAATGGCTGTCGCCTGTTTTTTCAAACTTAGTTTTAACACGCAAACAGCGTCGCTGTTTGCGCCGGATAAATTGTTATATTGGAAGATATTATGGGCGCTGCCCATACCCGCAAGCCTTTAAAAAGGCTTGACCTAAATTTTTTAATTATTTCACTTAAACAGGAAATCATACTTTCCCACATTTTACAAATAGTCAAAACCCAAATTTACTTTTCAATAAACACAAAAAGAGCCGACTCTTGCGAATCGGCTCAATTATTTAAGAAAGTGTTATAAATTCAAAGTGAATTACTCGTTAATAGCGATAACTGCACCTGAACCTACTGTTCTACCACCCTCACGGATAGCGAAACGAAGACCTACTTCGATAGCGATTGGAGTGATAAGCTCAACATCCATCTCAACGTTATCGCCAGGCATACACATCTCTGTACCCTCTGGGAGTGAGATTGTACCTGTAACGTCAGTTGTTCTGAAGTAGAACTGTGGACGGTAGTTGTTGAAGAATGGTGTATGACGGCCACCCTCGTCCTTTGTAAGAACGTAAACCTGACCACGGAACTTTGTGTGTGGGTGAATTGTACCTGGCTTAGCAAGTACCTGACCTCTCTGGATTTCAGTTCTCTGAACACCACGGAGAAGTACACCTACGTTGTCACCAGCCTCAGCATAGTCAAGAGTCTTTCTGAACATCTCAAGACCTGTAACAACAACTTTTCTCTTCTCATCTGTAAGACCAACGATCTCAACTTCCTCAGAAGTTCTGATCTGACCTCTTTCAACTCTACCTGTAGCAACTGTACCACGACCTGTGATTGTGAATACGTCCTCAACAGGCATAAGGAATGGCTGGTCAGCCTTACGGTCAGGAGTTGGGATAAACTCGTCAACAGCGTCCATAAGCTCGTGGATGCAAGCATACTCAGGAGCATTAGGATCCTTAGAATCGCTTGTAAGTGCGAGGTAAGCTGAACCCTTGATGATTGGTGTTTCATCGCCCGGGAAGTCATACTCGTTGAGGAGGTCACGGATCTCCATCTCTACGAGCTCAAGAAGCTCAGGATCGTCAACCTGGTCTGTCTTGTTCATGAATACTACGATGTAAGGTACACCTACCTGACGAGAAAGAAGGATGTGCTCTCTTGTCTGTGGCATAGGACCGTCAGCAGCTGATACAACGAGGATAGCGCCGTCCATCTGAGCAGCACCTGTGATCATGTTCTTTACATAGTCAGCATGGCCTGGGCAGTCAACGTGTGCATAGTGACGCTTTTCTGTCTCGTACTCAACGTGAGCTGTGTTAATTGTGATACCACGCTCTCTCTCTTCAGGAGCCTTATCGATGTTAGCGTAATCAACGAAGTCAGCGTCGCCTTCTAAGTTGAGAACCTTTGTAATTGCAGCTGTAAGTGTTGTTTTACCATGGTCAACGTGGCCGATTGTACCAATGTTTACATGGGGTTTATTTCTTTCGAATTTTTCTCTTGCCATTGGAAATTTCCTCCTTAAATATGGTAATTCATTGTAATTTACATTACAATAGATTTAATGCTATTGTACCAACAAATCAGCAAAAAATCAAGAGGTTTTTATAAAAAACCTAATATATTCAGCAAAAAGGATTAATTAGTCCTTCTTAGCTCTCTCGCTCATAATCTTTTCAGCAATGTTCTTCGGAACTTCTGCATAAGTATCAGGCTCCATTACATACTGACCACGGCCCTGTGTCTTAGAACGCATATCAGTAGCATAACCAAACATTTCTGAAAGCGGAACATGAGCTGTTACTCTCTGTGCACCGTTCTCTGCTTCCATGCTCTGGATCATACCACGACGAGAGTTAAGGTCGCCGATAACATCACCGAGGTATTCGTCAGGAACGATAACTGTAACCTTCATGATAGGCTCAAGGAGAACAGGATCAGCTTTTCTCATAGCCTCTTTGAATGCCATAGAACCGGCAATCTTAAATGCCATTTCTGATGAGTCAACCTCGTGGTAAGATCCATCATAAAGCTCAACCTTAACGTCAACTACATTGTAACCTGCGAGTACACCGCTGAGCATTGCGCCCTGGATACCCTGGTCAACAGCAGGAATATATTCCTTAGGAATAGCACCGCCGACAATGTTATTAACGAACTCGTAACCCTTGTCCTTGTTAGGGAATACATTAATCTTAACATGACCGTACTGACCCTTACCACCTGACTGACGAGCATACTTCTCATCAACAGAAGCCTCTTTACGGATTGTTTCTTTGTAAGCAACCTGCGGAGCACCGATATTAGCCTCTACCTTAAACTCACGGAGAAGACGGTCAACGATAATCTCAAGGTGAAGCTCACCCATACCTGCGATAATTGTCTGACCTGTTTCTTCATCAGTATAAGCACGGAATGTTGGGTCTTCTTCTGCAAGCTTTGCAAGAGCAATACCCATCTTTTCCTGACCGGCTTTAGTCTTAGGCTCGATAGCTACTCTGATAACAGGCTCCGGGAACTCCATAGACTCAAGAACTACAGGATTCTTTTCGTCGCAGAGTGTGTCACCTGTTGTTGTATTCTTAAGACCAACAGCAGCAGCAATATCACCTGCATAGCAGCAGTCGATATCTTTTCTGTCGTTAGCGTGCATCTGAAGAATTCTGCCCATACGCTCGTTGTTGTCTTTTACAGAGTTGTAAACTGTATCTCCGGCCTTAACAATACCTGAGTAAACTCTGAAGAAGCAGAGCTTACCTACGAACGGGTCAGTTGCAATCTTAAATGCGAGAGCCGCAAAAGGCTCTGTATCAGAAGAATGTCTTTCAACTTCTTCGCCTGTTTCAGGGTTTGTACCCTTGATAGCAGGAACGTCGGTTGGAGCAGGCATATAATCGATAATAGCGTCAAGGAGCATCTGAACGCCCTTGTTACGGTATGAAGAACCGCAAGTTACAGGAACCATTGTATTGTCGATTGTAGCTTTTCTGATAACTTTCTTAATTTCATCTATAGAAATTTCCTCGCCGCCGAAGTATTTCTCCATAAGATCCTCGTCAAGCTCAGCAACTGACTCGATGAGTTTCTCGTGATACTCGTTAGCAAGATCCTGCATGTTCTCAGGAATTTCTTCCTCACTGTAATCTGTACCGTCTTCATTGTGGTAAATCTCGGCCTTCATAGTAACGAGGTCGATAATACCTGTGAAGTCGCTTTCGGCACCGATTGGGAGCTGAATCGGAACAGCGTTACATTTAAGTCTGTCCTTCATCATCTGAACAACATGGTAGAAGTTAGCACCCATAATGTCCATTTTATTTACGTAAACCATTCTTGGTACACCGTAGTTATCAGCCTGACGCCATACTGTTTCAGACTGAGGCTCAACGCCGCCCTTAGCACAAAGAACTGTTACAGAACCGTCGAGTACACGAAGTGAACGCTCAACTTCAACAGTAAAGTCAACGTGACCAGGTGTGTCGATGATGTTGATTCTGTGTTTCTTGTACTGATGCTTGCTACCGAACCAGAATGCTGTTGTTGCAGCAGAAGTGATTGTGATACCACGCTCTTTCTCCTGAACCATCCAGTCCATGGTTGAAGCACCATCGTGTGTTTCGCCGATTTTATGGTTTACGCCAGTGTAATACAGGATACGCTCTGTTGTTGTAGTTTTACCGGCATCGATGTGAGCCATGATACCGATGTTTCTTGTCTGTTCAAGTGAAACCTGTCTTGGCATAAAATCCTCCTCTAAAAATTACTCCGGTAATAAAAATTACCATCTGTAATGAGCGAAAGCCTTGTTTGCTTCAGCCATCTTATGAGTGTCTTCACGCTTTTTGAAGGCACCGCCTGTGCTGTTAGTAGCATCAAGAATTTCTCCTGCAAGTCTTTCCTTCATTGTTCTTTCATTTCTGGCTCTTGAGTAAGTTGAAATCCAACGAAGACCGAGTGTCTGTCTTCTCTCAGGACGAACCTCCATAGGAACCTGATATGTGGCACCACCTACACGGCGAGCCTTTACCTCGAGAACTGGCATTACATTTTCCATAGCCTGCTCGAAAACCTCAAGTGGGTTATTACCTGTCTTATCAGCAATGATTTCAAATGCACCGTAAACAATCTTCTGAGCAACGCCCTTTTTACCGTCATACATAATGTTATTGATAAGACGAGTTACAAGTTTTGAATTATAAAGCGGATCCGGTAATACGTCACGCTTCGCAATAGAACCTCTTCTTGGCACTTTGCTTCCCTCCTTCACAATAATTGAGATATCATAGGTACTCGAAAGCGACAAACTCCCGTATGCCAACAAGAAATCCATAAATATATATAGAAATCCTGCCGCATAGCAGAACTTAAAATCAATTTAAGCCGAAGTTATGTCAATTCCTTATTTACCTGCCTTTGGACGCTTTGCGCCATACTTAGAACGGGACTGCATTCTTCCTGCAACGCCCTGTGCGTCGAGTGTACCACGAACAATGTGATAACGAACACCAGGCAAGTCCTTAACACGGCCACCACGAATAAGAACAACGCTGTGCTCCTGAAGGTTGTGACCAACACCTGGAATGTAAGAACTAACTTCGATACCGTTAGAAAGTCTTACTCTGGCAATCTTTCTGAGAGCTGAGTTAGGCTTTTTAGGTGTAGCAGTCTTTACGGCTGTGCACACACCTCTCTTCTGTGGTGAGCTCTGGTTGATAGCAACACGCTTCTTAGAGTTCCAACCCTTTAAGAGTGCAGGAGCCTTAGCTTTCTTTTCGGAAACCTCTCTGCCCTTTCTTACCAACTGGTTAAATGTAGGCATATTTTTCCTCCTTTCCAAAATATTAAGAAATTGATTAACCGCCCTGTCAAGCAGGGCCGAAATGCCGAACAAGGTGCAATTACACATTGCTCTGCAATTTAGTATTATAACTCAACAAATATCGTTTTGTCAAGCGTTTTTATCCCGATTTTACGGCATTTTTACTTGAGTTTTTCAAATTTGTGCCGCAGCAGATACTATTTTACCCCAAATTTTTCTTTATATACCGAAAAAGCCGCCCTCCGACAAATCAGAGAGCAGTTTTATATAAAAGGTTATCAATTTTTAGCTTTGCCAAATCAGTTATTCTCAACCTTAAAGCCGTTATCCTGAGCGTATTTTTCGGCTGCTGAGCCTTTCTTTGCTACAATAACAAGGTCTTTTGAAATAACATTTTCTTCATTTGAATCTAAATATCCGACACCGACATCGTCGATATATGTTACAGACTCCGGAATTGTAATCTTTTTAAGATACTTGCAGTTATAAACAGCATAGTCTCCAATGCTTTCAACACCATCTTCAAAAACAATTTCGGTTACGCCCTCTAAGCCCCACAAAGCATAGCTCTCAATATTCTTAACAGAGCCGGGGATTATAAGCTTCATATTCAAATCATCGGTGTCGATATTCGAATAATTATAAACATATATCTCATAAACGCTTGTTACAGGCTTGCTGTTAATTTCGTTCGGAACTCTGATTTCAAAATTCTTATCGGTAAATGTTTCGTCAAATATGTCCATATAATTATAGCCTGTGATTTCAATTTCGCTGCCGTCGTTAATCTCCTGATAGTAAAAATGGCTTGCACTGTCATAATTTCTTTCACTGCTCTCAGCGCTGCTGTCACTGTTGTATTTGCTTTCATTATCTTCTACAAATATGCTTACGCCTTCCTTAACGCCACCAATAACCGAACCGACAGTCTTAAAAGCGTTGCAGGCTACAACACCGACAACAACAGCAAGAATAATTATGATACCGAGAATAACGCTGATTACAATAGCCGCAATCTTACCACCGCTCATACCCTTTTTAGGCTGATTAGGCATATTGTTGTTAGGAACATTTGTAAACTGCTGACCTGTGTAACCGTTATTTACAGGCATACCGTTTGGCTGATTAGCAGATGAATTATACTGATACGGCTGTGGTGCAGGCTGTGCATTGTTTGCGTCGGCACCAAAACCCGAAGGTGAATTATATGCGTCCGAACCGAAATTGTTTGGCTGTGTGTTGTAATTATCCGCACCGAAGCTGTTTGGCTGTGAATTGTTGTCAGCAACATTCTGCTGTGCAGGTTCGGAATTATAATTGTTTGCCGCAAAATTATCCGACTGTGCAGGCTGTGTTTGAGTTTCCTGCTCTTTTACAGGCTCTTCGACAGGAGCGGGTGTGCCGCAGCTTGTGCAAAACTTACCTGTGATTTCATTTCCGCAATTAGGACATTTCATTTACTATACCTCTCCTTAAATAAGCAAAATATATTTGCCATACTATTGCATAATTATACCATTTTGTTTATGCAAAAATCAATTGCTTTTATTTACATATAAAAAAGCAATATATTGTATATTTTTATAATTTCATAACAAAAAGGTTCTCCGCAGCAGAGAACCTTAAGTTTATTATTTTACATAATTTCATCTGAGCAATTATCTCAACCTTCGATAAAAGCCTTTAGAATTTAAACGCTCACGATTAACCAAAGCATCAGTTATATTCAATATACAAATCGTTATCCTTAGCGTATCTGTCGGCAGCCGAGCCTTCTTTAGCGTATATGTGAGTAAGCGGAGAACGGGTATATTCTCTTTTGCCGACAGGCTCTGAAAATGTATCTCCCGCAATAAAAAAGCCTACCGCATGCTCGCCAATAACGGTCACCGATTCCGGAATATTAACCCTTTCAAGCGAATAGCAATCTACAATAGCGTCAGGCTCAAGAGTTTCAACACCGTCTTCAAAGGTAATTTCACGCACATGTTCCGACAGTTTAAAAGTATCGCTCTGTATTGTCTTTACTGTACCGGGTACTGTAATATAAATATGGAGAGTACCCGAGGAAAGAGGATTGGTCGGATTGATTTTTCCGATAGCAGTTACGGTTTTGCCGTTAATTTCACTCGGAATATTAAAATAAAAATTGTAAGTATCATCTACAACTTCATCCTTAAAATCATTGTAGTAATCCACGGTGTCAATACCTGTGACTGTAACAGTTCCGTCATCGTTTTCAGTGTAAAAGCAATACGAGTTTTCGTCCAAATCCATACTCACGGACGAAACGGCAGCAGAGTCATCCGCACCCGTAAACTCACCTATTCCCTTATTAAATTTATTATTTTTGATTACATTCATTATGACGATATATCCGATAACACAAAGGCTGATAATCAATACACTTACAACAACAGGAACAACTATGCGAGCTGTTTTTGATTTTTTCTTTTCACGGGTATTTACAACATCCGAAAACGGCTGATTTTGATTAGTATAACCGCTCGGCATTGCGCTGTTGTTGTAATTAAGGTTTCCGTAACTATGCTGTGAATTGTAATTTTTTTGAGCATAGTTGTTTACAGACTGCGTGCTGTAACCGTTTTGTGCGTATTCGTTTACAGGCTGAACACCGGCACTGTTTAAAGCAGTATTTTCAACTGCAGATTTCGACACTTCTTCAGAATTATTTATATTTTCCTGTTCGTCTGATTTTTCCTGAACGGCTTTTTCCTGTTCTGATTCTTCTTGCGGTACGGGTCTGCCGCAAAAGGTACATATATTACCCTCAAATCTTTCTCCGCAATCCGGACATCTGTGCATTTTTCTGTTCCTCCAAATTTCATATCAATTACATTCCATAGAACAGCGTAATTATACCATTTTAATGCATATAAATACAAGCATATTTTTGGATATAATAAAGCATAAAATTACAATTTATTTAACTAAAGTGCATAACAAAAGGCTCTCCGTTTAGAAGAGCCTTAGCTTTAAAATTATGTTTCAGAAAAACATTTCGTAAAACGATTATAAGATTTTATCTTAAATTTGCGCAAAGTCATAACTTATTATTCACGCAAGTGCTTTTTCGATTTCCTGTGCGGCATCATCAAGGTAGTTGCCCTCAAAGAGTTCTACTCTGCCATCGTCGACACACTTGGCAAGGTCGCTGTCAATAGGAAGCTTTGCAAGTACCTTTGTATTGTAACGCTCGGCAATTTCATCAATATGGCTTTCACCGAAAATATTATGCTTTTTGCCGCAATCGGGACATACAAAATAACTCATATTCTCAACAAGACCGAGAATCGGCACATTCATCATATTTGCCATTTTTACCGCCTTTTCGACAATCATGGAAACAAGCTCCTGTGGAGATGCAACTACAATGATTCCGTCAATCGGCAAACTCTGGAATACGGTAAGCGGAACATCTCCTGTTCCCGGAGGCATATCAACAAACATATAGTCCTCGTTTTCCCAGATAACATCTTTCCAAAACTGCTTTACCGTGCCTGTAATGACAGGTGAACGCCATACAACAGGGTCGGTCGGATTTTCAAGCAAAAGGTTTACTGACATAATATCAATTCCCGTTTCGGTTGTAACAGGAATAATTCCGTATTCGTTGCCCTTTGCTCTTTCGTTAATGCCAAAAGCCTTTGGAATTGACGGGCCTGTAATATCTGCGTCAAGAATAGCCGTTTTTTTACCAAGACGATTGAAAGTTACCGCAAGAGTTGAAGTAACAAGGCTTTTGCCTACTCCGCCCTTGCCCGATACTACGGCAATTACTTTCTTTACACTGCTGTATTGATTAAGGCTTTCATGCAAACTTTCCGAATTTTTTGACTTGCAGTCAGAGCTGCAAGATGAACAATCATGACTACATCCCATATTTTTTACATCTCCATTTTATACAATTTGTGTTGTTTCGTCAGGAACATACTCCGTTACAGGTTCTGTATCCGGGGCAGGTTCGTAAGTTTCGGGTTCGGTATATTCTTCTGTGGAAGGCTCTGTTTCCGGCTCGGTGTACTCCTCTGTGGAAGGCTGTTCTGTGGTTTCCTCCACAGACTCCGTGTAATCGGGAACATACTCCGATTCGGTTTCAGGCTCGTAATACTCGGTTGTCGGCTCTTGAGTTGTGGCAACAGTCGCTTTCGTGGTAGGTGCAGTTGTCACCGTCGATTTTTTATTGTCAAACGAACATTTTGAAAGCACAAAAGCAAGCACACATACTACTATAACCGCAACGGCTACCACTACGCATACCATAGCCGCCTTACTGTTTTTCTGCTTTTGTTTTTTCGCTTTTTTCTGCTTTTTCGGCTTTCCCGAATAATCGTCCGTATCTGCATTATTCTCATAATAGTCATCATTATTCGGTTGTCTGCGCTTAAATTCGTGTCTGTCCTCACCCGTTTGAGCGTCAAAACCGTCACCGTAATCTCTGTTGCTTTTTTTCGGATTATCCGACGGTATATGATTTTTGCTTGTTACCGATTGACAGTCAAAATCATCGCCGTAATTATCGCTGTGAACATCAAAATTCTCTGTGCTGTCTATGGCAGGCTCATTATTCGGTACATCGTTTGAATTTTTTTCAACTTCTTTATTTTCAACAGTTTCGGTATTATCAACATCAAAATTTTCAATATCCGCAAATCTGTCCTCTTCGTCTTTTTTTGCGTGACGGGCAATATATACTTTTTCTTCTTCCTCTTCAATTTTTTCTGTTCCGTCAAACTTATCCTTTTCGTCCATAAATTCACCCTCTTTAATTCGGTTCTAAATGTTGGGGTAACAATAATAAATTATTGTTTGGCTCACGGTTTAGTGTAATAATTTAAAAATTTAGGTCAAGCCTTTTTAAAGGTTGCCAAACTTTTATAATTACTTGGCTGATGTATTCCGCTAAACCGTAAATTACCCAAACTTATGATAAAAAGCCTTTAATTCTTAAATAACCGTATAAGGCACCGCTTAAATAATAAAACAGCGGCTCGATTTTGTCAAGTCGCTGTCAAATTAATAAGTAAAACAAATTATTCTTCTGTGTTTTCTTCGCTTGTTTCGGTTTCTTCGGCATTTTCGGAAGTTTCCTCTGATTCTTCTTCATTTTCAACATCCTGAATGTCAGCTTCTATACCGCCCTCAACGAATTTTTTCTCGCTTTCGTTCTCTTCCTCGGCAATTTCAAAACCGCTTAAGAATGTGTATGGAATACCGTAACCGAATACAACGGCTGCAAGTGTTGTTACAATGCTGATTGAACTGTCATTTATAACAAATGCGCTGTGGAGCGGCATACCGCTTGCTATGCTTGCAATCATTATGTAAAGCGCAGGCAATACCATAATTATTAATGTAATCGGTGAAAAACGCTTTACAGGCTTTCCGTCGCCGACTCTTGTTGCGTAGAACAAAAGCAGACCGAACACTGTGTAAACAAACAACTGAATTACATTTGAAAGCACCTGATTCTGTCCAAGTGCAAAATTAGAGAAAAAGTGTGCGCATACTACAAACGCAAGAATAAGGAATGCAGAGAAAAACAGATTTACTGTATTCTTTTTATTTGGTTTTTTCATAATCGTGCCTCCGAGCATCAAAATTATTTAGATTTTATCACACTATTGTGACAGTTTTATGACAAATGT
Organism: Ruminococcus sp. BSD2780120874_150323_B10; assembly: GCF_015553695.1. NCBI lineage: Bacteria > Bacillati > Bacillota > Clostridia > Eubacteriales > Oscillospiraceae > Ruminococcus > Ruminococcus sp. BSD2780120874_150323_B10. The sequence continues at coordinate 123,767 of NZ_JADNHD010000006.1, read as the reverse complement.
TCAGTAAATATCGCACTATACAGCACATTTATTACCTTATTTTTTTGCTTTTGCGGCAAGGCACACCCAACCTTTTTCAAGGTGTTCTTCTATAATGTCAAAATCCTTGCCAATTGATTCCTTTACCTCTTCGGCACGGGTATCAATAATACCGCTCATAATATAAACCGCATCGTCTTTCATAAAGTCTTTTACACCTTTTGAAAGGAACATAATTGCGTCTGCTACAATATTTGCAAGTACAATGTCATACTTACCTGTTACTTTATCTGTAAAGCTGCCGCAGATTGCAGTAAAGCGGTCAGCCACATTGTTAATTTCGGCATTTTCTTTTGCGGTTCTTACCGCAACATCGTCAATGTCAACTCCTACGGCACTTTCTGCACCCATAAGCAAAGACGCAATACCGAGCACACCGCTGCCACAACCCACATCAAGCACTTTGTCGCCTTTTTTCATATACTTTTCGCACATTTCAAGGCAAAGTCTTGTGGTTTCGTGACTGCCTGTGCCAAACGCAAGACCCGGGTCAATATTCAAAACTATTCTGCCCTGCGGATCGTAATCATCTCTCCAACTCGGGCGAATAAGGAGCTTTTCTCCAACGGCAATCGGATTAAAATACTTTTTCCAATTGTTTCTCCAATCTTCTTCGGCACAGTCGAGCAATTCAATTTTATGCTCAATGCCCTCTGCATTATACCTTTCGGACAAAAAGGCTACAGCCTCGTTCGGAGAAACATCAGGCTCAAGGTAAATATGAACATAGGCAACGCTCCTGTCTTTCTTGAGCAAATCCTCATCTATAAGGTCAATGTGTGCAATCTCCTGCACTTCCTGCTCAAGAGCAGTGTAGTCCTCAATATAAATTCCGTAAGGCACTACAACATTCGCAATGTCGCCTGCCCTGTCTATATCCTTTGCGTTTACCGCAATTTTTATTTCTGTCCAAGACTCCATTTGTTAAGCCCCTTTATATACTGTTATCAGAATTATTCGTTGAACATTCTCTTTATTTTCTCAAAAAAGCTGTTGCGCTGTGCGTAGTTCTTTTCGTTTGTAACATTCTCAAATTCTTTTATAAGATTCTTCTGCTTAGCGTTAAGATTCTTCGGAACTTCAATGGTTACACGCACATACTGGTCGCCTTTTCCTCTGCCGTTAAGGCGCTGAATGCCTTTGCCCTTAAGCTTAAATACATCGCCCGGCTGTGTACCCTCGTGAACCTGATACGAAACCTTGCCGTCAAGAGTAGGAACAACCACCTCTGCGCCGAGAGCAGCCTGTGCAAATGTAAGAGGAAGATTGCACCATACATCGTCGCCTCTGCGTTCAAATACAGGATGCGGCTGAACATTTACATATACATGAAGGTCACCCGAAGGGCCGCCGTTGTAACCTGCGTTGCCTCTGCCGCCAACATTAAGAATCTGCTGGTCTTTAATGCCTGCCGGAACTGTAATATCAACAGTTTTAGTCCTGCGCTTTCTGCCCGAACCGCCGCACTTAGGGCAAGGACTGTCAATAATCTTGCCTTTACCGTGACAAGCGTCACAGGCACGCTGTGTCTGAACAACTCCGAAAGGTGAACGCTGGCTGATTGTAACTCTGCCCGAGCCTCCGCACACAGAGCAGGTCTTAGGCTGAGTACCGGGTTTTGCGCCCGTACCGTGACATTCGTCACAAGAAGAAACGCAATCGTAGCTTACAGTCTTTTTACAGCCCTTTGCAGCCTCTTCAAATGAAATATAAATGCTTGCCTCAACATCGCTGCCTCGGCTCGGAGCATTAGGATTATTGGAGCGTCTGCCTCCGAATCCGCCGAAAAAGCTTGAAAAAATATCATCTATATCAATGCCCTGACCGTATGCACCGTAACCGCCTGCGCCGCCCGCACCGAAGTTAGGGTCTACGCCTGCGTGACCGTACTGGTCATAGCGGGCTTTTTTATCTTTATCTGAAAGTACCTCGTAAGCCTCGTTGACTTCTTTGAATTTTTCTTCACATTCCTTATCTCCCGGATGGAGGTCAGGGTGGTACTTTTTAGCGCTCTGTCGGTAAGCCTTTTTAATTTCATCTTCGCTTGCTCCCTTAGAAACGCCAAGCACCTCGTAATAATCTCTTTTATCTGCCATCATTCTCACCTTTTAATAACTTGTTATCAGCTGTATAAAGGTTATCTATATACGCTGTATACGCTGTCAAAAATCCATACAGTGCTAAAGGAGCCGTTGCAAAAAACAGCCCCTTTAACAAATTTTAACAGGAAAAACAAATGAAGTCAATCATTGTGTAAATCTATTTATAGGCTGCCGTTTTTAATCAGTTGCCGTCAACATCCTTAAAATCGGCATCATATACATTAGGGTCACCGTTTGAGCCGCCCTGTGTGCCCTGCTGTGGGTCACCCTGCGGAGCCGCACCCTGTGCACCCTGCGGATTTGCCTGCTGATAAAGTTTTGCGGAAACTTCGTAAACAGCTTTCTGTAAATCCTCCTTAGCAGTGTCAATCATAGACTTGTCGTTCTTAGCGATAGCGTCCTTAACTGCAGCACACTTTGTATTGATTGTATTCTTTTCGTCCTCTGAAATCTTGTCGCCGCTCTCGTTTACGAGCTTTTCAGCCTGATATACAAGGTTCTCTGCTTCGTTCTTAGCGTCAACCTCTTCACGGTGCTTCTTATCTTCTGCGGCGTACTGCTCTGCTTCCTTAACAGCCTTGTCGATATCTTCCTTGCTCATTGAGGTTGAGTTCTGAATCTGAATCTTCTGCTCCTTGCCTGTACCGAGGTCTTTTGCAGATACATTAACAATACCGTTTGCATCAATATCAAATGTTACTTCAATTTGCGGGATACCACGCATAGCGGGAGCAATGCCTGTGAGAGCAAACAAACCGAGCTGCTTGTTATCTCTTGCAAATTCACGCTCACCCTGTAAAACATTGATTTCAACCTGTGTCTGGTTATCAGCGGCAGTTGAGAAAATCTGGCTCTTCTTTGTAGGAATTGTTGTGTTTCTCTCAATAATCTTTGTCATTACGCCGCCCATTGTTTCAACACCAAGTGAAAGAGGTGTAACATCGAGGAGAAGAAGTCCCTCTACCTCGCCGCCGAGAACGCCGCCCTGAATAGCAGCACCTACAGCTACGCACTCATCAGGGTTAATGCCCTTGAACGGCTCTTTGCCGATAAGTTTTTTAACAGCTTCCTGTACAGCAGGAATTCTTGAAGAACCGCCGACCATAAGAACCTTGTCAATCTGACTGATCTGTAAACCTGAATCAGAGAGAGCCGAACGAACCGGACCCATTGTAGCCTCTACAAGGTCTGCTGTAAGTTCGTCAAACTTAGCTCTTGTAAGTGTTAAGTCAAGGTGCTTAGGACCTGTCTGGTCTGCTGTAATGAATGGGAGGTTGATTGAAGATGTTGTAACGCCCGAAAGCTCTATCTTAGCTTTCTCTGCAGCCTCTTTGAAACGCTGCATAGCAACCTTATCTGATGAAAGGTCAATACCTGTTTCGTTTTTGAATGATGTTACCATCCAGTCGATAATTCTCTTATCGAAGTCATCACCACCGAGGCGGTTGTTACCTGCTGTAGCAAGAACTTCCTGAACACCGTCGCCCATCTCAATGATAGATACATCGAATGTACCGCCGCCGAGGTCATATACCATAACCTTCTGGTCTTTTTCTTTATCTATACCGTATGAAAGAGCAGCTGCTGTAGGCTCGTTGATAATTCTCTTTACATCAAGACCTGCAATCTTACCTGCATCCTTAGTAGCCTGACGCTGTGCGTCTGTAAAGTAAGCAGGAACTGTAATAACTGCCTGTGTTACCTTTTCGCCGAGGTATGCTTCAGCGTCTGCCTTTAACTTTGAAAGAATCATAGCTGAAATTTCCTGCGGTGTGTACTGCTTGCCGTCAATTGATACTTTATATGATGTACCCATTTCTCTCTTAATAGAAGAAACTGTCTTGTCAGGGTTTGTGATAGCCTGGCGCTTTGCAACCTGACCTACCATACGCTCGCCGTCTTTTGAGAAAGCAACAACGGAAGGAGTTGTTCTTGCGCCCTCGGCGTTAGGAATAACTACAGGCTCGCCGCCTTCGATAACTGCTACACATGAGTTTGTTGTACCTAAATCTATACCTATTGTCTTTGCCATAATGAATTCCTCCTGAATATATTTGTTTTACTTTTATACTGATTTATTTATATAAAGGTCTTAGTCGCAATTTGCAACCTGAACCATTGCATGACGAATAATTTTATCGCCGATTTTGTAACCTGTCTGGAACACCTGTGAAATACAGTTCTTTTCAAAATTCTCATCGTCAATCTTTGAGATTGCGTTGTGAATTTCCGGATTAAACTCCTCACCCTGCGCACCGAAAGGCTCAACCTTGAGCTTTTCAAGCGACTTTGCAAGCTGATTTGAAATAAGCTCAATGCCCTTTAAAATTTCGGGGTCACAATCTTTTAAATTTGTAATAGCCATCTGAATACTGTCTGCTACAGGCAAAAGCTCTGTAACCGCCTTTGCTGTTGCGTCATCATAAATAGAAAGCTTTTCGTTTGCTGTACGCTTGCGGTAGTTGTCATACTCGGCACAAAGGCGAAGATATTTGTCTTTCTGTGAGTTGAGCTCCTCCTCAAGTTCAGCTATTTTTTTGGCGGTTTCATCAATCTCTTCCGTAACCGCTTCAGCTGTCTGTTCGGATGTATTCTCGTTTACAACAGCTTCGTCTTTTGTCACTTCTTTTTTCTTTGACATATTACCTTTCCTTTCTATATTAATGCTCTATAAGCTCGCTTATTATTTTACTTACACATTCGCTTATACATTCTATAATCGAAATCACTCTGCCGTAATCCGTTCGTATAGGAGCTATTACGGCAAGCGTACCGGACGGTGTATCTTTTACGCTGTAGCTTGAAGAAATTACCGAGCTGTACGCAAGTTCTATACGGCTGTTTTCTGTACCTATACTTACCGAAGTACCTATCGGCAGGCTTGTAAGAACACCTGCAAGATCTCCTTTTCTTGAAAGAAGTTCAATTACATTTCTTGCCGCAAGAAAATTTACATTCTGCATAAACAACGGCTTTGTCTGACCGCTCAAAAAGATTCCGACTTCGTTTGCCTTGTCTGCCGCATCTTTTATCGCCGTAAGCACACTTGGCATAAAGAGCGATAACTCGCCAAATCTTGCCGCTGCCGTCTGTATAAACGGACGATTTATCGAAGAAAGCCTTACTCCGTCAAACAATTCGTTAAGTGCTTTGTCAAACACTTCAAGGATTTCGGGAGTGATTATAAATTCGCATCTGAAAAGCTGATTTTTTATAATGCCGTTTGAGGCAATTACAACAGTCATTGCCGTGTGCGAACCCGTCTGCACAAAGCTGATTTTGTGAATCCTGCTTTCTGCGGAATTCGGTGTTGTGGCAACTGCGGTAAGTCCTGTCAGCTCCGAAAGAAGATCTGCCGCCGATTTTAAAATATTTTCGGGTGATTCGGCATTTCTGTAAAGTTTATCCTCCACAAGTTCTCTGCCCCGCTGTGACACCGCCACAATCTTCATAAGATTGTCAACATAGTATCTGTAGCCCTGCTGAGTAGGTATTCTGCCTGCCGATGTATGCGGCTGAACAAGATAACCCTTTTGTGTGAGGTCTGCCATATCATTTCTTACCGTAGCCGATGAAACTTTTAAATCCGTTTCGTCTATCAGAGTTTTTGAACCTACAGGCTCACCTGTCTTTATAAAGTTTTCAACAACAGCCGAAAGAATTTTTTGCTTTCTTTCCGCAAGCTCCATAGGTATCACCTCTCTGCCTGCGTTTTTTGTTGTTTTAGCACTCTCTGTGTGTGAGTGCTAACTCTTATGCTTATACTATAATCTTAAAGTCAGCAAAAGTCAAGAGTTTTATCAGAAAAATTTTACTTTTCAAAAACTTTTCACAAATCCGTCACCATTATTGACATTTCAGCGCAAAATATACTATAATGGAAGTTATATTGACAAATACACCCTTAACTACACAAAATGGCTTAAATTAGCCGTAATTTTTGATACAACTAAGATACAAAAGAGGTTATTATGAGAATCGGTTACTTTTTCAGAGTTTGCTCCGGCGCAACATTCAGCAAACTTTCCGGCGCAATAAATACCGTTCACACAAAATCCGGCAAAAACAAAGCCGGCATTTTCTTTGATATGGTAGGTTGCTTTTTAAAATACAGAGCGGGATATAATGACTATGTTCTGTTTGAATACTACAATATGACTGCAGACCAACGCAAAACGTATATGACACGCTTTAAAAACAAGCGTTTTATGTTAATGCAGAACGATCTTACAAGTGCCGAAATATTTAACGATAAAAGATTATTTGATACCAGATTTGCAAAATATCTTGGCAGACGGGTACTTGTAATTGAGGAAAAGATTACTTTGGAGCAATTCAGCGAATTTATTAAGCCTTGGGATGTTTTCATTGCAAAGCCTGCTTTCGGCGAATGCGGCAAAGGCATTGAAAAACTTGTTAAAGCAGACTTTAAGAGTGACGAAGAATTTTATAATTATGTTTTTGACAAAGAAAACGAATTCGGTGTACTTGAAGAGGCAATAAAACAACACCCCGATGTTTCAAAAATTTATCCTCACTCAATTAACTGCTTAAGAATTGCCACACTTGTGGTAGACGGCAAGCCGAATATTTTGTATGCGGTGTTTAAAACAGGAAATAACGGTAAATTTGTAGATAATCTTGAAAACGGCGGTTTTGCCTGTCACTTTGACCTCGATACAGGTACGGTAACAGGGCCGGGACATACTTCCGATATGGAAATTGCATACGAACACCCGTATTCGGGAATAAAATTTAAAGGTTTTAAAATTCCTTACTGCGAAGAGGTCAAGGAGCTTGTTAAAAATGCGGCACTGGAAGAACCCGAATTTAAGTATTGCGGTTGGGATGTATGCATTTCGGAGAACGGACCTGCGATTATCGAGGGCAATGACTATGCGGCATATGACTTTCCACAGTTACCCGACGAAGATACTCCAAAGGTCGGATTAATTTCAATTATAAAGCAGTATATTCCCGACCTTAAACTTTAAATCATTAATACATTAGATTTATAGGAGATCAACAAATGGAAACCATAAAATCCTTTTACTTTATATTATGGGCAATAATCGCTCTGTATATGTTCGTATCGGCAAAAAAGCTCGGTTCTTTGTGCTACATCATCGGGGGTTTTTTCAGCTTTATGACTGTATGGTACGCTATGAACAGTTTTTCGGGAATTGCAATGTTTGACGGTGTGCTCGGAATTGTGTTTAAATGTGTAGTAGGTGCTTTCCTGCTCGGCTTTGTACTGATTTATGTAATCGGTAAACTAAAAAAGAATAAGAAATAAAATTTTAAATCAATTACAGGCTTAAAAGCATAACCCCTCCGGCAACGCTGTTAATATGCGTTGTCGGAGGGGTTATTGTTGTTGTCAAACTTTGCATATACAAAAAGCTTTTCAAAATATGTCGCATCAGAACAAATTTTAAAAACAATGTAAAAATAATTGACAGCGACTATATCTGATTTTATAATATTTATATAAATACATTCATACAAAGGACTGATATTATGATAAAATTCAATAATGTTACAAAAGTATTTAACAACACTTTAAAAGCAGTAGACGATCTGTCTTTTACTGTAAATAAAGGCGAAATTGTAGGATTTATCGGACCGAACGGTTCGGGCAAAACCACCACAATCAAAATGCTTACAGGTATTCTCTCAAGTGACAGCGGTGAAATAAGTATCAACGGTCACGACATAAAAAAAGAACCGCTTGAGGCAAAGAAAAGTATCGGTTACATTGCCGACAGTCCCGATATGTTCTTAAGGCTCAAAGGAATTGAGTTTCTCAATTTCATCGGTGACATCTACAAAGTTCCGTCAGATGTGCGCAAAAAGAGATTTACCGAAGTTTGCGACAGATTCGGACTTACCGACAGCTTAAACGCACCTATGCTAAGCTACTCGCACGGTATGCGTCAGAAAATTATGGTTGCCGCCGCACTTGTGCACAATCCCGATGTATGGATTCTTGACGAACCGCTCATCGGTCTTGACCCTAAGAGTGCTTTTGAACTGAAAGCTATGATGCGTGAACACGCAGATGCGGGTAACTGCGTATTTTTCTCCACCCACATACTTGAAGTTGCCGAAAAACTCTGCGACAAGGTTATCATAATTAAAAAGGGCAAATCGCTTTATGACGGCACTCTCGATAATCTTTGTAGTCAGAACACAGGCAAATCACTTGAACAAATCTTTTTGGAGCTGACTGAAAATGAGTAATTTTTTTAATTTATTAAAAACCTTTATAAAAACAACCGAGCTAACCTCCGCAGAAAAAAAGCGTTCCAAACATTTTTATACAATTATGGGTACGGCGGTTGTGCTTCTTATTATGATACCGGCAGGTGCGCTTGTAGGAATAATCACCTATGCCCTAACACTCGGCGTAATGACATACGGCGGAGCAACACAGGGTGCGGAAGTAATTTTACATATTATTTCTATCCTTTCCGTAGTATTCGGAATTAATGTAATTATCAATATATTTTATTTTTCAAACGATATTGAAAATCTCATTCCTCTTCCGTTAAAGCCGAGAGAAATCGTAAGCGCAAAGTTTGCTTATTCCCTGCTTTCGGAAAACATAATGGAATTTATCCTTATTCTCGGCGCTTGCGTAGGCTTTATGTCGGCAAAGGGATTTTCGCTGACAGGTGTTATAACTTCAATAATCGGCATACTTACCGTTCCCATTATTCCTCTTGCTTACTGCGGAATTATTGCCGTTATATTTATGTACTTTACCCACTCGGTAAAAAACCGTGATTTCCTCAATAAAATTACAGGTATCGGCACTGCCGTGCTTATAGTCGGCGCATTGGTTGCTCTCGTAAGCATCAGCGGATTTAATCCCGACGCAATCGTTACTTCGCTTGCAAGCGCAGACAACGGATTTTTAAATGTTATGAACTTTATTTTTCCGCACATTCCGCTTATGATGGATTCTATCTCAAGCGAATCCGTATATCAACTGCTTTTATACTTGCTTGCAAATGTAATTTTCGTTGCAGTCTTCCTTTTCCTTGCGTCAAAAATGTATATCAAAGGTGTGTCGGACATCAATACCACAAAATCCAAACGCAGTAAAAGCATTGCAAGTCAGGCTGTTGAAAAATCAACCCAAAAAGGAGTTTTTGCAAGTTATTTGAAAAAAGAATTTCTTATCCTTTTCAGAACTCCGCCTTTCTTTATGGACTGCATAGCCATTAACCTTTTGTGGCCTGTTTTTATGGCTGTTATTATGATTTTGCAGGGCAGTACAAACTTTTTGTCGGGCACACTTACACCGTACCTTGCGGGAGATCAAAAAAGTATTACTGTAATTACCGTAGCGGCTGTTGTAATTTCCGCCCTTGTCACGGCAATTAACAGTATCGCTTCTTCCGCAATTTCAAGAGAGGGCAAGCACTTCCAATTTATGCGCTATATTCCCGTTACATTAAGAGTTCAACTGAATGCAAAAGCACTTACAAGTATAATCATCAGCGGCTCTGTTATGGTGCTCTATGTAATTGCATTTAATATTTACTGCGCAATTCTCGCAGACAGCTTTAACCCGTTTGTATTCATCGTAATTCCGCTTATACATATTCTTTTAAGCCTTATCTGCGTTGTTTTTGTAACCTACCTCGGTATATTCTTGGACACAATAAACCCTAAACTTGTATGGGACGATGAAATCAACGCTTTGCGAGGTAACTACAATACCGTAATCAATGCAGCCATAATTATAGCAATTACCGCCGCTATTTGTGCAATTTCTCTTGTATTGCTATGGATTTTTGGTGTTGAACCTGTTATAATTAACCTTGGACTTGTTATTGTTATGTATGTGCTTGCGGTTTTTGCACAAAGGCTTTGCCTTAGCAAGGGTGTAAAAAATCTTGAACAAACCGAAAGCTGATAGATTAGAAACACAATGCAAATCAAATTTTATTAAGGTGATTTATAATGACAGAAACTAACTATTCCATGCTCTGCGATTTTTACGAGCTTACAATGTCAAACGGCTATTTTAAAAACGGCTTTTACAAAAAGACTGTTTACTTCGACCTTTTCTTTCGCAAAGTGCCCGACAACGGCGGTTTTGCCATTGCGGCAGGTCTTGAGCAGGTAATTGACTACATCAAAAATCTCCACTTCTCCGAAACCGATATTGAGTATCTTAGAGAAAAAAGAATTTTTGACGAAGAATTTTTAAAATATCTTTCAAATTTCAAATTCACAGGTGATATTTACGCTATTCCCGAGGGAACTCCTATCTTCCCTAACGAACCGATTATTACGGTAAAAGCTCCTGCCATAGAGGCACAGCTTATCGAAACATTTTTACTTCTTACAATCAATCATCAGACTCTCATTGCAACAAAGGCAAACAGAATTGTTCGTGCCGCACAGGGCAGAACGGTTCTTGAGTTTGGTTCTCGCCGTGCACAGGGCGCAACAGGTGCCGTTGACGGTGCAAGAGCCGCATACATAGGCGGTTGTGCCGGTACAGCCTGCACACTTACAGACGCACTTTACGGCGTACCCGCAGGCGGCACAATGGCTCATTCCTGGATTCAGATGTTCGACAACGAATATACAGCATTCCGCACCTACTGCGAGCTTTATCCTGAGAACCCGACGCTTCTTGTCGATACTTACAACACGCTTAAAAGCGGCGTTCCGAACGCAATAAGAGTATTTAAAGAAGTGCTTGTTCCAAAGGGCATTAACAAATTTGCAATTCGTCTTGATTCGGGCGATATTTCTTACCTTTCTAAAAAAGCAAGAAAAATGCTTGACGAGGCAGGACTTGAAAACTGCAAAATTGTTGCGTCAAACTCACTCGATGAGTACCTTATCCGTGACCTTATGATGCAGGGTGCACAGGTCGATGTTTTCGGAGTTGGCGAAAGACTTATAACTTCGTCAAGTTCGCCTGTATTCGGCGGTGTATATAAACTTGTTGCCGTTGAAGAACCCACAAGCGGCGAAATTATCCCGAAAATCAAAGTCAGCGAGAACACAACAAAAATCACAAATCCTCATTTCAAAAAGCTTTACCGTTATTATGACAACGAGAGCGGCAAGGCTCTTGCCGACGAACTTTGCGTGTACGACGAAGTAATGGATTTCTCAAAACCACACACCATTTTCGACCAGAATGCAACATGGAAAGCAAAAACTCTCACAGACTTTACCGCAAAAGAATTACTTGTACCGATATTTAAGGACGGCGAGTGCGTGTATGAATCGCCAAAGATTGAAGATATTGCAAAATACTGCAAAGACCAAATCGGACTTCTTTGGGACGAGGTAAAGCGATTTGAGAACCCGCACAACTACTATGTTGACCTCTCGAAAAAGCTTTGGGACATCAAAAACATTCTTTTAAATATCTATCAGAGTTAAAATCGCAGGAGTTCATATGAAAAATTTAAAACAAATTATCGCCGTAACACTTACCGCCACAGCAGTAGCGGCAACTGCAATTGTTTCGGCATCAGCACTTGATACGCAAAAATACGACTTAAACGATGACGGCAGATTTGATGTGCAGGATGTTACATACTTGCAGATAAAAATAGCAGGTGACGGAGAACTGACAGACAATCAGAAAAAAATTGCCGACTATAACAATGACGGCAAAATTGATGTTCAGGATGTAACCTCGGCTCAAATGCTCATTTCGGGAGGAGAAACTCCGACACAGCCTGCAACACAGCCGACCACCGTACAACCGACTTCACAACCGCAGCCGACCACACAGCCGAGCGGATCTGCAAGCTATAATAAAGAATTTGCCGATAAGGTAATTGAACTTGTAAATGCGGCACGGGCAAAAGAGGGACTTTCTCCCCTCACAAAAGACACAACTCTTACAAACCTTTCAAACATTCGTTCAAAAGAAACAGCAACTCTGTTTTCACACCAGCGCCCTGACGGCACAAGCTGGTCTATGGTTTTAAAGCAGAATAATGTTTCGTACACTTCGGCAGCCGAAAACATTGCCGCAGGACAGAACACACCCGAAGCTGTAGTAAAAGAATGGATGAATTCTCCGTCGCACAGAGCAAACATAATGAACAGCGAATATAACAAAATCGGTGTTTCGTGTTATGTTGACCAAAATGCTCCGTACAGATATTATTGGGAACAGTTGTTTATTAAAGGCTAACGCAAACTCCGATAGCCAACCGGCTTGCTGTTTGGCAGCTTAAACACAATAGCGAAAACCTTTCAATTATGAAAACAAACAAGAAAATAGGCTTTTTAACACCGTCAACACTTTGCGCTGACGGTGTTTTCTTTGCATAATAATTTTTCACCTGTTTTGTGAAAATCGATGCAAAAGCTCTGACAAAAAATTTGACTGTTTAATTTTGCTAAAAATATTGACTGTTATACGCAGAATTGATATAATTTTGTTATAAAAGGCAGGCGGTGAAGATATGAAAAAAACTCGGCTGATAAAAATTATACTTAAACGGACAGGAGCACTTAAGTTTTTGACAACATACATAATAATATTTGCAGGTGTAAGCATTGGTGTATGGATAGTTGAGCCGAACATAAAAACTCCGATTGACAGTGTATGGTACTGTTTCAGCGTAGCCACGACCATAGGTTTTGGCGACATAACCGCCATTACGATACTCGGCAGGGCAATGTCGATTTTCCTGTCGATATGTTCCATACTGATAATAGCGGTAGTACCGGGAATTATTACAAGCTATTATATTGAGAGTACAAAGCTAAAGGAACAGGAAAGTATAGCAAAATTTCTTGACGATCTCGAACATCTGCCTGAACTTTCAAAAGAGGATTTACAAAGCCTTTCGGAAAAGGTAAAAAAGTTTAATAGGAAATAAAAGTTAGTTCAAAGAGGCTGCAGCAATTTTGCGACAGCCTCTTTCTATCAGTACAATTATTGTGGACGTTTAGCGTAATGCTCTAATTCACCGTTTTTTCGTTCTTCCAATAATTTTTTAGCAAGTGAATCAACTTTCGCTAATCTTGAAAGGTAATTTATATCTTGTAGACGTTTCATTGATTCATCATATTCCTTTTGTTGTGTTTTAATAATTTCATCTCTATTAGTAATTTCATCTTTTTTCTTTTTAAATATGAACAAATTATGTAAGTATTAATTCCTCCAAGCGCAAGTAAAAAAATACCAATTATTTCTGCATTTAGTAAAAGATATATACCACCAAATAATGCAATTATGCCGAAAGGAATACATATAAAAAGTGTGCAACCTTGGCTAACACTTTCCATTGTTTCATGCAAATTTTCATATCCATATAACGCTGGTTCTTTTATATCAGTATCCCAATAAGGGTTATTGCATCTTTCACAGATTTTATAAGGGCAACCATATTTTCGTTGATCACCTCCCTGCATGAATTGATAAGCATACCCACAATGTGGACATTTTTTTGTGACATAAGTTGCCATACTGCACCTCCGTTACTAAGTATTCGTTTTTAAGGTTTTATATTTAATTAAATATATTTTAATGTTATACCATTATTAACTGTTGTATTTTATTTTTTCGTCAAACATTTTCTCGGCTGTCTTTGCATTGTCAAAGATAGCTTTTTTCAATTCATCAAGCGAAGAAAATTTCTTTTCGCCTCTTATAAAATCTATAAGCCGCACATCTACCGTCTTGCCGTACAACTCTTCTCCACTGTAGTCGGGCATCCAGGTTTCGCAAAGCGGGGCAAAATTGCCTACTGTCGGTTTTACTCCTATATTTGTAACGCCGCAGAATTTCCTGCCGTCATCAAGAGTAACGCACGATGCATACACGCCAAACTTCGGCACAACAAGCTCTTCGTGCAAAGACTGATTAAGAGTCGGTGTTCCGAGTTCTCTGCCCAAGTGCTGACCGTGTACAACCTCTCCGCCGAATCCGAAATATGAACCTAAAAGTTCGTTTGCCCTGCGCACATTTCCGTCCTTAATAAGTTCACGGATAAGCGTTGACGAAACTACTCCCTCTTTTTCTTCAACAGGCGGCAAAACCTGCAGTTCAATTCCGTTTTCCTTGCAAATTTCGGCGAGCAGCTCGGTATTTCCCTCGCCGTTTTTACCGAAAGTGTAATTAAAACCGCAGCAAAGTTTTTTTGCTTTCAGAGTTTTTATTAACATATCTTCCACAAATTTTCGTGGCGCAACATCAACAACCGACTTGAAATCGCACATATACAGGTGCTGTATTCCGATTTCGGACAGCACTGTTTTTTTATCTTCAACGCTCATCAACGCCTCTTGCGGTTGATTTTTAAGCACACTTTTCGGACTTTGTGCAAAGGTAAAGCAAATCGGCACAAGTCCGTTTTCACTGCCCCTTACCGCCTCGCCGATAACCTTGCGGTGACCGATGTGCAAGCCGTCAAAAAAGCCGAGTGCCGCTGATGTATTTTGTTTTTCGGGTAATAATTCAAAAAAAGTTTGCATATATTTATTCATACCTTAATTGCAGAGCATCTGCAAGTTAAATTTTTCCGCTTTTAAGCAGCATTGCCGTTTTCAGCACGGCTACTTGAGTTTTTGCGTCCGGCAACTGATTGTTGAGCACCATTTCAACCGCCTTGTCGAGCGGAATTTTCTCGACATCCAAAAATTCGCCCTCGTCAGGCTTGCTTTCACCCTCGCTCTTTATTCTGCATACATAAAGATGAATTATCTCGTTGGTGTAGCCGGGTGACGGATATAGCTGACCGAGTGAAGTATAAGAATATCCCTGTGCGCCTGTTTCTTCAAGCAATTCACGCTTGCCGTTTTCAAGCGGAGTTGAGCCTTTTTCGAGCTTGCCTGCAGGAAGCTCAAGCACAACCTCTTTGTACGGATAACGAAATTGTCTTACAAAAAGCAGGTTGTTGTCGTTGTCAAGGGCGGCTACGGTAACTCCGCCGGGGTGATTTACAACTTCCCTTTTAGACTTTTTACCGTCCTCAAGTTCAACATCGTCAAGGGTAATATGCAAAATTCTGCCGTCAAAAACAGAAGTGCTGTTTATGGTTTTTTCAAAAAGTTTCATACCTATACCTCATTTGAATTTTAATTTAAGGAAAAAAACAGAAAGGAAATTTTTATGACAGACTACAATGTAATGCCCGACTACCAAACCAGAAGAAAAATTATTAACGACATCTGCGAAAAATACAGTTTTGTTCATCATTCATTCGCAGGCAAAAGCGTATGCGGCAGATGTATTGATGTTTTGCACATCGGCAACACAAAAAACTGCGTGCTTTACTGCGCAGGCTTTCACGGTTCCGAATATCTTACCGTTACGGCGGTTCTCAAATTTTTTGAACAATGCGCCGATGCAATGGAAAACGATTCCGTTGTCGGTCGCTATAAAATCCGAGATTTTCTCCGTGAAAAAGGACTTACGATTGTGCCTTGCGTAAATCCCGACGGAGTTGAAATCGCAATTCACGGCTCGGATGCCGCTCTCAAATACAAAGCTCTTGTGGAAAAAGCCTCTAAAGAAAACAAAGTCTGGCAGGCAAACGCAAGGGGTGTGGACATTAACCACAACTTCAACGCAGGTTGGAACGAGCTTAAAAACCGTGAACTGAGTATGAACATAAAAGCTCCGTCCGCCACCCGTTTCGGCGGCAACGCTCCCGAAAGCGAGCCCGAAACCAAGGCGCTCACAAACCTGTGCAAACGCAACAACTTTGACCGTGCCATTGCTTTTCACAGTCAGGGCAGAGAGATTTACTGCTCGTTCGGCAAGCACACTCCCGTTATGAGTTTTCGGCTTGCGTCCGTACTCTCCCAAGCAAGCGGTTACAATATCTCCGTACCCGAGGATATTGCGACAGGCGGCGGCTTTAAAGATTGGTTTATTGAAAAATTCCGCCGTCCGGCTCTCACCATAGAAATGGGAAAAGGCAAAAACCCCTTGCCACTCTCCGATTTTGAACCCGAATACAAAATTATGCTGAATATGCTCTGCCTCGGAGTTATTGTATAATTTTTCTGTTTTTGAGTTTTTATGTCAGTAAATTAATCAGAATTCAGCAGAGAGTTTTGCAAAAATTATAAAAGTTCGGTCAAACTTTTCAAAGGCTTGACCTGAATTCTAAAATCTTTTAATCTTAACCGTGCGCTAAACAATAATTCACTCCGCCTTTTGATAAAAAGCCGACTTACTAATCCTAATTTTCCAACTGAAAAATATTTTATTCTGTGGTTATAATCATCTGCCCGACAACCGCTTAGTGGTGTCGGGCAGTTATATTTTATACGGTTTTTAATCAGTCCTCGTCATCAAAGAACTTAATTGACTTTACGATTTCGTCAATTGCCTCGTCTGAAATTACATTCGGTTCATCAAGATATTTTGAGCGCTTTTCAATGCCCTCAATAGCCATTTCAAGCTCCTCCTGCGGAGTTCTCGGTTTCTTTGGCTCTTCATAAACCTCTTTGTCCTCCGGATTTGAAATATTTACATATTCCTCTTCCTTTGGTGTTTCTTCAACCTGTGCAGGCTCTTGCTCCTGCGGTTCATCTTCAATTACAGGCTCGTCCTCGAATTTTTCTTCCTCGGACTTTACCTCTTCTGCAGGCTCTTCATTTTCAGCCTTAACTTCTTCGGCTTTAACCTCTTGCGGCTGATTTTCCGTCTTAACTTCTTCGGCTTTAACCTCTTCCGGCTGATTTTCCGCCTTAACTTCTTCAACGGCATCTTCTTTAACAGGTTCTGCCTCGTTTTCGGCTTTTTCCGCCTTTACGGGTTCTTTTTCCGCTGTCTGCGCCTTTTCAGCCTTTTGTGCCGATTTATCTATGCCAAAGTTTGGTGCGTCATAATCTTTGTCAAGCTTTTCAGCCTCCGTCATAATAGCCTCGCCAAACTCGTTAAGCTTTTTTTCCTGTCTTGCCTCGGCAATTGCTCTTAATTCGTCAAGGTGATTTACAGGCTTTTCTACCTTTTCGTTGTCCTCGTTAAAGTAAATATCATACCATACAAGGAATACATAGATTGTCCATACCTTACGGCTGTTATCCTCTTTGTTGCTGAAATGCTCGTCAAGCCAACGAATGAGAATATCTGTATTAAAGAATTTCTCGGCAGTTTTGCCCTTAAACTTTTTCTTTACAACATTATAATACTTCTCATCTCTGAGCCATACTCTTGTAGGAACAGGGAAACCGAGTTTTTCTTTTTCGGCTGTAGCCTCCGGCATATGGCGAACGGCAGCCTTACGCATAGCGTACTTAGTATTGTGACGGTTGCAACGAAGCCTTGTAGGAAGGGTGGACGCAACCTTGAATACTTCTTTATCAAGGAACGGAACTCTAAGCTCAAGAGAGTTTGCCATACTCATTCTGTCGGCTTTTAAAAGAATATCGCCTACCATCCACATATTGATGTCAAGATACTGCATCTTTGTAACATCGTCATATCTGCGGCAACGGTAGTAATATTTCTTTGCATAATCCTGCGGACGGCTTGCAATGTTAGGGTCTTTTAAAAGTTCTCTCTTTTCTGCATAATCATACATAAAGGCATTACCGATATAGCGCTCCTCAAGCGGGTCTGTCGCTCTGATAAGGTAATCTCTGCCCTTGATGTCAGGGAGTTTTTTACATACGGCTCTGATTGCTTTTCTGATACAATGCGGAACGATTGTCTGATAAATTTTAAATACTCTCGGCTCATTGTAGCAAGTATAGCCGCCGAACAATTCGTCTGCGCCCTCACCCGAAAGTACAACCTTTACATACTCGCTTGCAAGTCTTGATACAAAGTAAAGCGCAATACAAGACGGGTCGGCAAGCGGCTGGTCCATATGATACTGCACGGTAGGAACTGCGTCCCAGAATTCTTCGCTTGAAATAAGGTGTGTATGATGCTCAACACCGATTTTCTCACTAAGGCCCTTTGCCCAACTGATTTCGTTGTAATGCTCACCAAAATCAAAGCCTACCGTAAAGGTTTTCTGGTCTGCAAAATATGTTGAAACATAGCTTGAGTCAACACCGCTTGAAAGGAAACAACCAACCTCAACATCAGCGATTTTGTGGGCATTTACCGAATTTTCAAATACCTTTTCAATTGAGTTGACAGCCTCTTCCTCGGTAAGCTCTTCATTGGGATTAAAACGAGCCTCCCAATAGCGTGTAGTTTCCACTTCGCCGTCTTTGTACCAAAGGTAGTGACCCGGCATAAGGCAGAATACACCCTCAAAGAAAGTTTCGGGCGGAACAGCGTACTGATATGAAAGGTAGGTATCGAGTGCTCTCTTGTTAAACCTCTTAACAAACTTAGGGTGCTCAAGAATACTCTTGATTTCACTCGCATAAACAAATTCGCCGTCAATCATTGTGTAGTGCATCGGCTTAATGCCAAAGAAGTCACGGGCAACAAAAACGGACTTATCCTTTGTATTATAAATAGCAAAGCCGAACATTCCTCTGAGCTTTAAGAGGAGATCCTCTCTCCACTCCTCAAAGCCGTGAATAAGCACTTCGCTGTCGGTGTCTGTATAGAATTTATGTCCCTTTTCAATAAGAACTTTTCTTAACTCTCTGTAGTTATAAATTTCTCCGTTAAAAGTGAGAACAAGTGTTTTATCCTCGTTATAAATCGGCTGATGACCTGCGTCAAGGTCAATAATTGAAAGTCGGCGAAAACCCATTGCGATGTGATCGTCCATAAACACACCGTCGGAGTCAGGTCCTCTGTGAGTGATGACATCGGTCATATTTTTAATGACCTTATCTCTGTCGATAACTTCGCCTGTAAAGCCACAAATACCGCACATATATAAAACCCCTTTCGGTAATCTGTCAAAACAAAATTTTGTAATTGCATATATAGATTATTGTATCATAATTAATTGCTAAATTCAACAGTAAGAACTCATATAATACGCTTATTTGCCAAAAAGAAATATAGGAAAATCTATATAAAAACGGTTCTGTTTAAAATGTTTAGTAATATCAATAAATCACCCCAATTTTTGACAAAAGCAGTACAAACAAAAAAGCCGCTCTGAACAAGCGGCTTTTTATCGGTTATATTTTCTTATCAAATTCACTTCCGCATTTAGGGCAGTGAACTCTGTGTTTACCTTTTACATTTCGTACTCTAAGCTGTGCCTTGCAGATAGGGCACTTTAAGTAACGGTATTCTTTGCGGTCACGGATTTTTTTATAAGTCAGCTTAAACCAACCTGCAACGGCATTGTAAACAGGCATAAAAGCTCGGTTTTCCGCACTTCTTTTGGAGATATTGCGTGAAAGCGAACGAAACACGGTAATAACAATTATCGCAATTTCAAAGGCGTCGATAATCAGCGTCGGTATCGGTGCAAACACAAAGATATTTACAAACCATAGCACAAGAAACAGCACAAAAAGGCAGTTGTTAAGCTTATCTGTACCGTATCTGCCCTGCATAAAAACTGCAAATTTCTGCATTAAATTTCGCATAACATCAATCCCTTTCAAAAGCTATTTTATCATACGCTTTTATGTTTTGCAATATACAAAAGCCAAAATAAAGGCATTATTAATTTCTTATATAATCGGCGCAGAAATACACATATTTTACATCTGCAATAACCGCCGAATGTTCTGTCTTTACAACAATTGTTTTCTTGTTCTTAACGCTCATCTCTGCTACGATTTCGGTAATGTTGCAGGTTTCGGGAGAATAATTAAACTTCTCCATAAATTCTTCGGTTGTATATACCTCCGAATTATATCCCTCAAAAAGTTCCAGATTATCGTAATCTATCAGCTTGTACTCGTCAAGCAAAAGTTCAATGCCAATGTCGGCATTTGTAAGCGAATCAATATAATACGGTGCGTCATTCAGGAAAAGTCCCGTCTTAAGACTGCCGATAGACACTGTGATGTCTGAATTTACCGCAAGTTCGCCGTAACCTGTGTCGCCGTTAATGCCGCTGTTAATGTCGGCGCTTACAACATACGCAGGAGTCATATTTATTTGAGTGATTGCCTGTGCAATTTCACCCTCAACCTTGCCCGAAAATCCTGTACCGAGCAGGCAGTCCACAACAATGTCGTATCCCTCAAAATTGCCTGCATCATAAAGTGATATTTCATTAACGCCCAGTGATTTTGCAAGTTGATAATAATAAAGTCCGTCTTTTGAAAAGCCTTCAACAGCTCTCACAATTGTACAAGCCATAGAATGTCTTGCAAGAATACACGCAAGCGCATAACCGTCGCCGCCGTTGTTGCCCTTGCCGCATACAACGCAGGTTTTTCCCGCAAACTTCACTTTATCAAAAATACCCTGTGCCGCTCTCATCATAAGCTCTGCCGAAGGGGTACGCTCCGCAATTGTGCGTGCGTCACTTTCTCTCATATTTTTAACAGATACTACTTTTTCAAAATCCATAGTAATTTCCTTTCGATAAGCGTTATTTACAAATTGCGTCGTACGCCGCCGTAACCGCATCGTCACTTATTGTGCAATGCAATGAATACAAATCGACAGCCGAGAAAATCTCGTCGTACAATTCAAGAATTTTGCTCATTCTGTCTTGTTTTTTGGAAATTAAAGTTGCCTCAAGCAGTTTCGGAAAAACTTTTCCCGCACTTACCTTTTCGGCATAATTTACTCTGTCACGCTCAAGCAGGAACACCGCTCCGAGCGGCGCAGAAATATTTGCTCCGATATTTGACTTGCCCATCCACGGAGTTCCGTAAACATAAAAAACTCCGCCTTTTTTTCTGATTATAGGTTTGTCATCGTTAATCATCTGCACCCTGCCGCCAAAATGTCTTTGCCAAAGTGCAGTGTGTGTGGATTTTCCCGTTCCGCTCGGCGCAGAAAAGATATATGCTTTGCAGTCGAACATTAAAGCTGAACTGTGAAAGAAAAGTCCGTCATAGTTGTCAAGAATTTCTCTGCAAACCAAGGTATTGATTATACAGCTTTCGCTAAGGTAATCAATTCCGCCGTCGGCAACCAATCTGTCAATCTCGCTTTGCTCTGCCTCAACACAAAAGTCAGCCGTCTTTTCATCTGTGATATAAGCTGCAAGCTGTTTGCTTGTTTTTTCATATTTTGGGTTTATCTCAATATTAAGGTCGGCTATTTTGTATATCGGCATTTCTTCCTCCAATTAATAGATACCCTGAACCGTTACTTCTCCGGAATTTACTGTGTGCAGAGTACCGTCCTCAAGTTTTACGACCAACTCGCCGTTATTGTCAATTTTTTCAGCTACTCCGTTCAGCTGCTGTGAATTTCTGAAAAAGCTGACATTTCTGCCGATAGTTGCACAGAGCGAAGTGTATTCTTTGAGAGCCTTTTCGGTAAGTCGTAAATCATTAGTCAAAAGTTCTCTTTCAAGATATTCGATAACAACCGCCAAAAACTCGTTGCGGTCGATATGCTTGCCTGTTTCAAGGAATATTGATGTAGCTTTGTGCGCAATTTCCTGCGGAAACTGCGTATGCTCAACATTTATGCCTATACCCGTAATTGTGTATTCAACCGCAGAAAATTCAGCGCTTAGTTCGGTAAGTATGCCCACAAGTTTTTTATGTCCGGTGATAATATCGTTAGGCCACTTGATTTTGCAGTCAATGCCTGTATAATCCCTTATTGCCTTGCACACCGCAAGACCCGCAAGCGGTGTGATACCTGTAATTTCATTGGGCGCAAGGTCGGGGCGGAGCAGAAAAGAAAATGCAATTCCGTAATCTTTCTTTGTCTGCCATACTCTGCCGAGTCTGCCCTTGCCTTTTGTCTGTTCTCTTGCCGCAACCAAAGTTCCGCTTTCGCAGCCCTCTGCACCGAGAGTTTTTAAATAATCGTTTGTAGATGTTACCGAATCCAGAACAATAAGATTTTTACCGATAAGATTTGTATTCAGATGTGATTTTACCGCATATTTGTTAAGATGCTCCGGATACGCAACCAGCTTGTAGCCTTTGCGTGTAATCGAGTCAAAAACATATCCCTGTGATTTGAGAGTGTTTATGGCTTTCCATACGGCCTGACGGGAAACTCCGAGCTGTGTCGAAAGCTCTTGTCCGGAAATATAATCTTCTGTTTGAGAGAGAAGTTCAACTATTTTCTCATGCATAAAAATCATCCAATCTGAAAATCTTATTTTAAATTATTATTTATTAATTTCTGCGATTCTGTCAAGGATTTTGTCCGCAACCTCTGTTTTGGACATTATACCAAGTTCTGTTATATTCGTTTTGTCTATAACGGTAACAACATTCGTGTCACCCTGAAAGCCTGCACCTTCAACCTTTAAGTTGTTGCAAACTATCATATCAAGGTTTTTATTTTCAAGTTTTTTTCTTGAATTTTCGGTCATATTTTTGGTTTCCATCGAAAATCCGCAAATAAACCTATTCTTTTTATTTTTTCCGAGTTCTTTTAATATGTCTTTTGTCGGTTCAAGCTCTATGCTGTCCATTCCGTCTGCTTTTTTCAGCTTATCATCTGCAATCCGCTTTGGTCTGAAATCAGCTACCGCCGCTGCCTTTATAACAATATCGGTATTTTCAAATTCCGCAGTGACCGCATTGTACATATCTTCTGCAGTGGTTATATATATCATTTTTACAAAAGGAACAGGCGGTAAATTCACCTTGCCCGACACAAGAGTAACCTCCGCACCTCTAAGCATGGCCTGTCTTGCAACGGCATAACCCATTTTGCCCGAAGAATGATTTGTAATATAGCGAACAGGGTCGATACTCTCTTGAGTAGGGCCTGCGGTAACAAGCACCCTTTTTCCTTTGAAATCCTGTTTATCCGACAATGCTCTTTCAAGATAGTCGAGCAATACCTGCTCATCGGGCATTTTGCCCTTACCGATTGCGCCGCAGGCAAGTCTGCCCTCGGCAGGCGGAACTATAATATATCCGAATCGTTCAAGTTTTGCAAGATTGTCTTGAACAATTGGATTTTCGTACATATTTGTATTCATGGCAGGCGAAATAATAACAGGGCACTTGCATGCCATAACAGTGGTAGTAAGCATATCGTCTGCAATTCCGTTTGCTATTTTGCCGATAACATTTGCGGATGCAGGCGCAATTATAAATGCGTCAGCACTTACAGCAAGAGAAATATGCGCAACATTATACTGAACATTTCTGTCAAAAGTATCAATAATGCATTTGTGCTTTGTAAGCTCCTCAAAGGTTAGAGGATTAATAAAATTTGTTGCATTTTCAGTCATAAGCACATTGACATTACAACCTTTTTTAACAAGTGCGCTTGCAACATTTGCCGATTTGTAAGCGGCAATGCTGCTTGTCACACCAAGAATTATGTTCTTGCCTTTAAACATTTCAGTCCTCCATATCCTTTAAAAGACCGTGTTTTTCGTATGATGTAATTCTTGTAATGCGGTTGTCGTCATCGACAAACACAACCTTTGGCTTGTGCTCTAAAGCCTTTGTATTGTCAATTTGAGCATAGCTCATAATAATTACCTTGTCGCCCTTTTGCACACATCTTGCCGCTGCGCCGTTAAGACAGATAACACCCGAGCCTTCCTCACCTGCAATAACATAGGTTTCAAAACGCTGACCGTTGTTTACATCGGCAATCTGTACTTTTTCGTACTCCATTATGCCCGACGCTTTCATTAATGCCTCGTCAATGGTGATTGAGCCTACATAATCAAGCTCTGCCTGAGTAACAGTTGCACGGTGAATTTTACTTTTAAGCATTGTAACTGTCATAACCCTCTCCCTTTCTGAAAACACGCTTACAGTGTGTCGATGTCAACAATAAAGTTGTCAATAAGTCTTGTCTTGCCGATATAAACGGCGATTGCGGTAAGCACATAACCGCTGTATGTTTCAATCGGTGTAATGCTCAATGCGTCAACTGCGCTTACATAATCAATCTTTGCAAGCGGTTCTGCCGAAATGCACTTTTTCATAGCGTCAATTACGGTTTGAGCGTTACGCTCGCCGTCCTCAACCATCTTTTTGCCGAGTGCAATACTCTTGCTAAGCACAAGTGCCGCCTGTCTTTCTTCGGCTGAAAGATAAGTGTTTCTTGAACTTTTTGCAAGGCCGTCTGCCTCACGAACGATAGGGCAACCCTTGATTTCAATATCAAAATTAAGGTCAGCTACCATTCTCTTAATAATAGCAAGCTGTTGAGCGTCTTTCTCGCCAAAATACGCTCTGTCAGGAGCAACAATATTAAAGAGTTTGCTTACAACTGTGCAAACGCCGCCAAAATGGGTAGGTCTTGTTTTGCCGCAAAGCTCCTTTGTAAGATTATTCATTACAACATTTGTTGAAAATCCGTTCGGATACATTTCCTCGGGTGTCGGATTAAAAATAAGGCTTGCGCCTGCATTTGTGCAAAGCTCGGTATCCTTTTCAATATCTCTCGGGTAGCTTTCCAAATCCTCGTTCGGAGCAAACTGAATAGGATTTACAAAAATGCTTACAACTACTCTGTCATTTTCTTTTACCGCTCTGTCAATAAGGCTCTTGTGACCCTCATGAAGATATCCCATTGTCGGCACAAGACCTACTGTAAGTCCCTGCTTTTTCCATTCTTTAACCTGCTGTCTTACTTCCGCAACAGAACCTGTACGCTTAATCATTTTTCTTCCTCCATAACCTTTTCCATCACATCTTTATCTATCTTAAAGCAATGCTCTTCACTTGGGAAAGCACCAGACTTGGTTTCGTTTATATAATCGGTAAATGCCTGTCGCATAAATGTACCGGCATCTGCATATTTCTTAACAAATTTTGGTGTATAGTCGCTGAACATTCCGAGCATATCCTGATATACAAGCACCTGACCGTCACAACCTGCGCCTGCACCGATACCGATAGTCGGAATATCAAGAATACTTGTAACATATTCCGCAAGTTTTGCGGGAACGCACTCAAGCACAACCGCAAAAGCGCCTGCCTCTTGTACGGCAAGAGCGTCTTTTACAAGTTTTTTAGCGGAAAGCTCGTCCTTGCACTGAACTTTAAATCCGCCGAAAGCATTTACAGACTGCGGAGTAAGTCCGAGATGTGCCATAACAGGAATACCTGCCTGTGTAATAGCTTTGATTGCCTCGCAAACACTTTCGCCGCCCTCAAGTTTTACTGCGCCTGCGTTAGCCTCTTTCATAAGTCTGCCCGCATTTACAAGTGCGTCATAAACAGAGGTCTGGTATGACATAAACGGCATATCCACAACTACCATTGCCTCTTTTGCGCCTCTTGCAACCGCCGCACCGTGATGAATCATATCTTCCATAGTAACGGCAACCGTGCTGTCATATCCTAAAATTACATTACCCAGTGAATCGCCGACCAAAATAGCATCTACACCGGACTCATCCATAAGCTTTGCAGTTGAATAATCGTAGGCGGTAAGCATTGTAAGCTTTTCTCCCGACTGCTTAGCTTTGGCAAATGTTGTTACAGTTTTTTTCATTGGTAATTCTCCTTAAAAGTATTTGAACATACCGCTAAAAAGAAATAAAAGGATTTACAAAAACTAAGTAAATCCCGTACCGCTTTCCGTATAGTCCTGTTCCGAGCGGATACAGGCGAACGGATAATAGTAAAAATTTAAAGTGGTACAGTTTCAAAGCGAATACTATCCATCATTTATAGTACCACATATGGCGAAAAATTGCAATATTATTATCATTTTGCAAGCAACGGTGTGTAACAAAATTTTTCGGTGAACAGCTTTAAAAAATTTGTTATAATGTCAAATGTAAAGAAACGGTGGCGGCTGTTTCAGCTCCCTTGTGAAAATGGGTGTTATATTTTATGGTCGAGAGTATTACATACTTAATTGCATTTGCTATTGCTTTGACAGCAGTAAATGAAATCATAAAGAACATAAGAAAGAAATAACCGCCCTGTAGTGCAAGTACAAGGCGGTTATTAAAAAATAACTAAATCGTTTTAGCGAAACAGCTAAAGCCGTTTCTTTACACTTTTATTATACAGCACTTATAAGTTAAAATCAATAACAAAAGCAGGGCACAATCCCTGCTTTTTTATTTGCACCATTCGAGAGTAATGAAAAATTGCTCGTAGGTATCGTCCCAACCGTCAATTCCGTTTACTCCGCCGCCGTTCACGCTTCTTAACTTTGAATCGTTCATATCCTGACCGCAGGCAAACAGTTCGCCTATCTTTATATCATAGCCAAGACTTTGACAAAGCGAGCAAAATTCGTATACGGGATCTTCCGCATTTTTTGTGGCAATTAATTTTTCTTTCAACTCTTTATTGCCCTTAGCTTCTTTTAAAAGTCTGTCAAGCTCGTGTTGTATCACAAAATCACTCCGTAACAAACAAGGTCACCCAAGCGGATGACCTTTAAGAATTTTATTCAATAGAGCTGTCGAGGTACTCCATAAGCTCTTCATCGTCTTTCTTCTGCTTATCTTTAACAATGAAGAAAGCTGTAAGTGCAGCAGAAGCTACGGCAACCGCCGAAATAATGCTGATTATGAGCCAAAAATGTTTCTTTTTCATATGTTATTCCTCCCGATTATGTTAAATTAACGGCAATATTATATGCGTATTATCTAAATATATTCTACCATTTTTCAAAAAAATGTCAACATAAAAACAAAAAAAGCAGAGAAAAATCTCTGCTTTTAAGGTTGCAATTCAAAATCTTTAACTTATGCAGATGCATTAAGTCTTTTTGCAAGAGATGACTTGCTTCTTGCAGCTGTATTCTTATGCATAATACCCTTAGCTGCTGCCTGGTCGATTTTCTTCATAGCAAGACTAACTGCCTCTGTTTTGTTGGCAGCATTAGTGTCAACAGCGTAGTAAGCCTTTTTGATAACTGTCTTTAAAGCTGACTTTACAGCCTTGTTCTGAGCTGTCTTAGTAGCGATAACCTTTACACGCTTTTTTGCAGATTTAATGTTTGGCATTGTCCCACCTCCTTAAAGTATCAGTCATATGTCAATTATAATAGCATATAACTTCAAAAAATGCAAGAGATTTAAGAAAAAAACTCTGATTTTCTTTCTTTTTACGCAAAATTTTCCTGTGTATATAAATTTTCGCAGTCGATTTTCCTATACATTATATAATACGCAAAAATCATAGCTTTATTTTTGAATAATCCGACACCCGAAAGTTATTGTCAAAACTCTTTAAAGTGCCCACAACCATATCCGTGGTAATCTTTGCCATATGCGCAGGCTCAAGAGCGTTTTCATCGGTAAGCCAATGCTTGAAAAGTCCCATACCGCCGGAAATGCAAAAATCAAAAACATATCTTATATCATACACATTTTTAACCATACCGCTTTCAAATATTTTCTTTATCCTTTCCGACACAAAGGTTTCGACCTGACGGATAAAAGAAATGTCGCCGTTTTCGCTTACAAGAGCAACGCAGATTTCACGGTTGTCATTCAAAATATTATAAATGTGCTCAAAGAATCTGCACATCTCTTCTTCACTGTTTGTCGGCGGATACAAATCTATTGCATTCTTAAATTCCTCCAAAAGCTCGCTTTCAAGTTCAGCCACCATACTGTATATATCGGTATAGTGCAGATAGAAAGTCGAACGGTTAATATCAACCTCTTCAACCAGCTCTTTTACCGTGATTTCCTTTATGCTTTTTTTCTTTGTAAGTACCGCAAGTCCGTGCCTCAACGCCGCCTTTGTTTTTCTTACACGCCTGTCTGTTCGTACTGCCATAATTTATTCACCAATCCTCAACATTATTACATCAAATGTCTATTATTAAACATAAGCGTTAATTTTAATGCTTGAATGTTTCTTTTATAGATATTATAATATATATCACAAAGAAAATCAACACCTTATCTATTAAAATATATAATATAGTTTAATAACAACGGAGTTGATTAGTGCAAAGAAAGGAGAATACTGTTATGGTAAAACAGGAATGGAAAAGCCTGTGGCGTAACAAGATACTGATGATTGTATTAGTATTCATCATTGCAATCCCTGCAATTTACACCACGCTTTTCCTCGGTTCAATGTGGGACCCATACGGCAAACTCGATGAATTGCCTGTCGCAGTGGTAAACCTTGACGAACCGGTCGAGTATGAGGGCGAAACCCTTAATGTAGGTCAAAAACTTGTTGACAAGCTCAAAGAAGACGGCTCGCTGTGTTTTAACTTTACAGACGCAGACCAAGCCGAGCGTGGACTTAAAAACGGTACTTACTATATGGTAATCACCGTTCCAAAGAATTTCTCTGAAAACGCTACCACTCTTATGGACACAGTTCCAAAGAAGATGGAACTTGACTACAAGACAAATCCGGGTACAAATTATATAGCAATGAAAATGAGCGAAACCGCTCTTGAAAAAATCAAGACATCGGTCGCTCAGGAGGTCACAAAGACCTATGCCGAAACAATCTTTGATAAGATTTCCGAGGCGGGTGACGGTATGAAAGACGCCGCAGACGGTGCAGGCGAAATTTATGACGGCACAGAAAAACTCGCTGACGGCAACAAAACTATTTCAGATAATTTAAAAACTTTGTCGGAAGGTACACTTACTTTTAAAGACGGCACAAGCGAATTAAAGGTTGGACTTTCATCTTACCTTGACGGTGTAAATCAGCTTTCAGACGGTTCAACCACACTTGCAAACGGTGCTACATCTTTACTTACAGGTGCTTTAAAACTTAATGAAGGTGCAAATTCACTTTCCGACGGTACAAAAACTCTCACATCAGGTACAGCCACTCTTGAGAGCGGCGCAAAAACACTTGAAAGCGGTTTAAAAACCTATACAGACGGTGTAAAACAGGCTAATGACGGTGCGGCTGCACTTAACGCAAACAGTTCGGCACTTACAGCCGGCGCACAGCAGCTTACCGCAGGCAACGAACAGCTTTCATCGGGCAGTTCACAGCTTCTTGCAGGTTTAAACCTGATGAGCAGTACCGTAAAAAACGGTTTGCCGAGCGAGGATAAAATCACCGAATTAAGCGGCGGACTTGATACTTATTCGGCAGCTATCGGCAAGATGAACGATGAATTGCAGAACACTTCACTTCCGAGCGAGGAAGAGCTTGCAGCTCTCAATGCTGTTAAAACCGATCTTACAAACAGCCTTACAAATGCAGGCGACAATGCAAAATCACTTTATGTGCTTGCAGCTCAGTTGCAGGCAAGCGGTGATTTACAGACAGCCGCTCAGGTAAAGGAAATTGCAGACAGCCTTGCGGCAAATGTTACATCTGCCGCAAATGACGCAACAGCAATCGGCGCAGTATTTGAGCAGGTTACTCCTTCACTTTCAAAGGTAACCGAGCTTAAGAACGGCGTTGCAGAGCTTAACGAAAACAAAGAGTTGGTTCTCGGCGGCGCTAAGACAGCCGTAAACGGAATGTACAGCGGTCTTGCAAATGTAAGCTACGCACTTGATACTCAGATTATTCCGGGTATGTCAACTCTTGACGGAGGTATTTCACAGGTATCTGACGGTGCTAAGTCGCTATCAAGCGGTCTTACATCATACACAAGCGGTGTTGCACAGGTAGGTAGCGGACTTACACAGCTTAACGATAATTCGGCTCAATTAAATTCAGGTGCAAGTCGGCTTTCAAGCGGTGCAAGTCAGCTTTCAAGCGGTGCTAAATCACTTGACAGCGGTGCGGACGAATTAAAGAGCGGTACTAAGACTCTTGCAGACGGTACTAAAACTCTTGACAATGGTACAAAAACACTTACAAACGGTTTTGCTACACTTACAGCAAACAATTCAAAACTTACAAGCGGTGCTAATCAGCTTGCCGACGGTGCAGTAACACTTAACGACGGCGCAGGTCAGCTTTATGACGGTTCGATTACACTCGGCAACGGACTTTCAGACCTTAAGGACGGTGCAAACACCTTAAAGACAGGTCTTGAAGACGGACAAAAGACAATAGACGAAAACAAGGGCGACGATGCAGTATATGAAATGATTTCAAGCCCTGTAAAATCAAACGAAACTAAGATTTCAAATGTAGAAAATAACGGTCACGCAATGGCGGCTTATATGATGTGCGTTGGCTTGTGGGTACTTTGCATAGCATTCTGTATTATGTATCCTCTCACCGAGCACCATGGCACAATCAAGTCAGGCTTCTCTTGGTGGCTAAGCAAAGCAGGCATTGCTTATCTCGTAGCACTTGTTGCCGCTTATGCAATGATAGGTTCACTCCAGTTGTTCTTACACTTTGAACCTACCGAGCTTTTAAACACATTCCTCGTAGCAGGAATTACCGCAATCGCATTTATGTCAATTCTTTACTTCTTCAATGTATGGCTTGGTAAGGTAGGCAGTTTCTTAATGCTTATCTTCATGGTTGTACAGCTTGCAGGTTCTGCAGGTACTTACCCAATCGAAATTTCAGGCGACTTCGTTGCTACAATTCACAAGTGGTTGCCATTCAGCTATGCTGTTGACGCATTCAGAGGTACAATTTCAGGTAACGGCAATATCCTTGAAGTAACAATCGTTCTTCTCTCAATTGCAATTATCTTTACACTCCTCACAATTATGATGTTCAACATCAGAGCAAAGATGATTAAGAATAACAAGAAAGGTCTTTACGACTTTATCGAAAAATGCGGTTTAGCTTAATGCAAAGCTCAAATAAATAAACAGCAAAATCCGACTTCATTATGAGGTCGGATTTTTGCTGTTTAACAGAGAATTATTTTTTACGATTTTTATTCAAAGTGTAAGAAAATTATGGTTTAGCGGAATGTCGGTCGGGCATTGAAATTTAGCTAACGCTACATTATCCTCCCAAAAGCAAAAAAGTTTACTCAATTTTTTCAAAAATTGCGGGTTTGGGCAGCGCCCATAAAATCTTCCGATACAACAATTTATCAGGCGCAAACAGCCACGCTGTTTGCGTGCTGAAACTAAGTTTGTTAAAACAGGCGACAGCCATTAAAAAAATATATTTTATTAATGAAATAACGAATTCCTTTTCTTGGTGCTTTCGCATTTAAAGGCTAACGCCGTTGTGTTCAAGCCGCCAAACAGCGAGCTGTTTGGCTATCGTCATACTGCTTAAACGGAAAGTATTTGTGGGCTTTGCCCACACCCACGACCTTTGAAAAGGTCGACCAAACTTTTATAATTGATTGGCAAATCAATTTGCTAAACCATAATTTACTCCACAAAAGCAGATAACTTTTGTGAGGTCGTTTCATCATATTTTATTTACAAACAAACTGCCGTTAAAAATTCCACGCATATATGAAATTGCTATGCCGTAGTTTGTAAACGGTACGCCTGCGTTTTCGGCTTTTTGTCTGCGGCTGTCAACTTCTTTTTCGTTAAGCATACAGCCGCCGCAATGTATTACAAGTTTATATTTTGTAAGGTCAGAGGGAAAATCTCTGCCCGAGCTTGTTTCTGTTTTTATGCTCTTACCCGTGTATTTTCTTAAAAGCCGTGGAAGTTTTACCGTGCCGATATCGTCGCATTGGCGGTGGTGAGTACATCCCTCGCTTATAAGAATCGTGTCACCGTCACAAAGCGAATCTATAGCTTTTGCACCCTTTGCGGCAGTGTCAAGCACGCCCTTATACCTTGCCATAAGAATTGAAAAAGAAGTAAGTCTGATGTCTTTCGGGGTGAGTTTTGCGATTGCCGCAAAAGCCTGACTGTCGGTAATTACAAGCGACGGCTTTTTGGCTAGCGAGTTCAAAGTCTGTTCAAATTCGCTGTCCCTCGTTACAACGGCGATTGCGCCCGAATCGAGAATTTCACGTATTACCATTTGCTGCGGCAAAATTATTCTGCCCTTTGGCGCCGCCTTGTCTATCGGCACAACAAGCACTACCGTATCACCTGCGCTAATTAAATCCGAACAAAGCGTTCTCTGCTCTCTGTCGGATTTTAACAGGCTTGCTATTCTTTCTTTCAACTCAAAAACACCTGTATTTTGTTCTGCGCTTACAAACATTCCGTCATCTGTATGCGGTGGATTTTTCAGCAAATCAGCCTTGTTATAAGCCACAACATACGGTATCTTTTTCTGTTCAAACAGATTTATAAGTTCAGAATCTGCCGCTGTTTTTCCCATCGAACCGTCAACCACAAGCACTGCAATATCCGTTTTGTCAAGCACTTGTCTTGCTTTTTCAATCCGCATTTCACCAAGACTGCCCTCATCGTCAATACCCGGTGTATCAATTATTACAACAGGACCGAGCGGCAACAGTTCCATAGCTTTCATTACAGGGTCCGTAGTAGTGCCCTTAATATCGGATACAACCGACAAATTCTGCCCCGTAACCGCATTTACAAGGCTTGATTTTCCTGCATTGCGCTTGCCGAAAAATGCAATATGCACTCTTTCTGCAAGCGGTGTGTCATTAAGTCCCATAAGCACCTCTTAAAAGCGAAAATCCCGACTGCCGTTTTCTATCTCTGCAATGTGTTGTGCGGCAATTTTTCTTACTTTTTCATTGGGAATTTTCAAAAGCTCTTTTTCAATCAGCTTTTCTCCGATTTTTCTTGTGTCCTCGCTTGCATAGTCCATAAGATACTCCTTAAGCGTCATAAGCGCATTTGGATGACAGCAGTTTTGAATTTGACCGCTTTTGCAAAGCGACATAAATCTGTCGCCCGTCCTGCCCTCACGATAACAAGCCGTGCAGAATGACGGGATATAGCCAAGGCTCATAAGCCAATTTACAACCTCGTCAAGCGTACGGTTGTCCAACACATCAAATTGAGCCGTATTCTCGTCCTCTTCTTCGGGTTCGGCATAACCGCCAACACTTGTGCAGGACGCACCGCTGATTTGCGATACACCGAGTCTTATTACCTTTTCACGCACCGCCTTACTCTCTCTGGTCGAAATAATCATACCCGTGTACGGTACGGAAATTCTTATCAGTGCGCAAATTTTCGCAAAAGTTTCATCATCTATTCCGTTGTCAAATGAATCGGGATCTATATCGTCTGCGTGCTTAATTCGTGGGACGCTGATTGTATGCGGCCCTACTCCGTGAACCGCCTCAAGATGCTCTGCGTGCATTAAAAGTCCCGCAAATTCATAGCGGTAAAGTTCCAATCCAAACAGCACGCCAATTCCCACATCGTCAATTCCTCCCTGCATTGCCCTGTCCATTGCCTCTGTGTGGTAGTCATAATTATGCTTTGGCCCTGTGGGGTGCAATTCCTCGTAGCTCTTTTTGTTGTAGGTTTCCTGAAAAAGAATGTAAGTGCCAATGCCGGCATCCTTTAGCTTTCTGTAATTTTCAACCGTGGTGGCGGCAATATTTACATTAACTCGTCTGATTGCGCCGTTTTTATGGTTAATTGAATAAATCGTCTTTATGCACTCAAGAATGTACTCAATCGGATTGTTTACGGGGTCTTCGCCCGCTTCAATCGCAAGCCTTTTGTGCCCCATATCCTGCAATGCGATAACCTCGCTCTTCACTTCTTCCTGCGTAAGTTTTTTTCGGCATATATGTTTATTTTTAAGATGATACGGGCAGTAAACACAACCGTTTACACAATAATTTGAAAGATAAAGAGGGGCAAACATAACGATTCTGTCGCCGTAAAAATCTTTTTTTATCTGCTCGGCAAGGTCATAAATTTTTGCAATTCTTTCGCTGTCCTCGCACGCAAGCAATACGCTTGCCTCCCTGTGGTCAAGTCCTTTTCTAAGCCTTGCCTTGTCGATGATTTTGTCTATGAGCGCAAGGTTATCTTTGTTTTCGTCTGCATATTTTAGAGTGTCAAGGATTTCACCGTCGTTAATAAATTCCTCTGCTTTAAGAGATTTTTTGTCATACATTTCATATTTCCTTTCCTGTCGCAACTAAGGAGCAATATAATTTCCCACATCGGTCACAACTTCGTAGCCGATTGACTTCATTCTGTTTTTCATACAACTTATGCACTGTGCCGACTCGTCACCCGTACAAATTTTATTATCGTACAGAGAGTAGTCCTTTCTGTGCTCAAGCGGAGAAAGGTTTGGCATAACCACATTTGCGCCGTGCAGTATCCCCTTTTCCCTGCCGTTGATGTCCGCCGTACCGAGTGCGGTTGTTGACGGCAGCAGTACGCTCGGCAACAGCAGTCTTATTATTGAGATGAGCATAAGGCAAAGCCGCACACTGCCTGTAGGCTGCTTGGCAAACGGTGTGTCTTTATGCGGAATAAACGGGCCTATACCGCACATCTGCGGATTGAGGTTTTTTATAAAAATCAGATCATCCGCAAGATTTTCGGCGGTCTGAAAAGGCGAACCGACCATAAAACCTGCACCTGTCTGATAACCTATTTTTTTAAGATTGTACAGGCAATCAAGCCTGTTTTGATGCGACATATTGTCAGGGTGTAATTTTTCGTAATGCTCTTTGTCTGCCGTTTCGTGACGAAGAAGATATCGGTCTGCACCCGAATCAAACAGTCTTTTGTAACTTTCGTAACTGCGTTCGCCGAGAGAAAGCGTTACTGCGCAGTCGGGATATTTTTGCTTGATTTTTTGCACAATATCGCACATAACATCATCGGTAAAATATCCGTCCTCTCCGCCCTGCAAAACAAAGGTGCGAAAACCGAGCGGGTAGCCTGTATCGCAGCACTGTAAAATCTGCTCTTTTGAGAGGCGATAACGAACGGCATCTGCATTCGACCTGCGTATTCCGCAGTAAAGGCAGTCATTTTTACAAATACTTGAAATTTCAATCAAACCACGGATATACACCTTGTTACCGTAGTATTTTTGTGCCGTCTGCTGTGCCTTTTTGCGCAGGTACTCAAGTTCTTCGTCTGTAACAGTATTTATTAATGCTGTAAACTCTGCTCTGTCCGCATTGTGATAGGCGTAGAGCTTATCTATAATTTCATAATTTTTCATATTCTTTAATAAAACGCTGTACGGGTAATACTTTTGCATTGCCTGTTGGGATTTGGTTTGGAGTAATGATTAAATAATTTTTAAAATTTAGCTCAAGCCTTTAAAAAGGTTGACCAAACTTTTATAATTTTGTAAAAAGTATGTTTTATCAAACCGCAACTCATCTGCATCAAAAATATTCTTTTAAAAATCGGCAGGAACAAAATTCCTGCCGACAGTTTGTAAAAATTCTGATTTTGTTCTTAAGCCGATATAAAGAACGCCGTTGTTGCAAATTTAAAAATGTCTGCCACCGCCGCCGTGTGATGAATGACTTGAACGGTGACTGCTGCTGCTCCTGTGACTTCTGTGCGACGACGAGCTTGAGCTTGAACTCGACACGGTAGTATAAGTCACATTCTTGTATAAAAACTGATCTCTGCTTTCCGTAAGGTTAAGCGAGCTGTTTTTATCAAGGTCATAACTCGCACCCTTGCCGTTTTTGCCGTAA
Source organism: Ruminococcus sp. BSD2780120874_150323_B10 (assembly GCF_015553695.1). NCBI lineage: Bacteria > Bacillati > Bacillota > Clostridia > Eubacteriales > Oscillospiraceae > Ruminococcus > Ruminococcus sp. BSD2780120874_150323_B10. The sequence continues at coordinate 88,253 of NZ_JADNHD010000006.1, read as the reverse complement.
GCGTAACGAACGCCCAGACTGACAAGGAATCCTGCCAAACCGCCCATCAGCATAAACATTATACCGTAGAGAAAGCCTTTTATAACCTTCTCAAGCGGAGTAAGCTGTGCTTCAATTATATTGCTGTAGCTTGCGTCTTTGCTTGTATCTACACCCGCATTATAGTATTGCTCAACCGTTTCGATAAATTCATCGCAAGCGCCGTCATAGTCGCCGCTTGAAAGCTCGTACTGAACGCTGTCGAGCAAATCGTCTGTTCGGGCATCGCTGAAACAGTACATCGCCTCGCCCTTGGTGATTATATACATTTCACGGGAACTCATATCTATAGTGAGCATAACTCCGCTTTTTTTATCACCGCAGCCGTAATTATGATTATCAAAATAATCGTTGCAATAATCTTCCATATCATACGAATCCACATTGTTGTTATTGGTATAGATTATTGTGTCCCAGCCTGTGGCAAGCGTACATTTTTTCAGATTATTCTCTATGGTTTCTTCCTGCGAAGAAGTTATAATATCCGCATCGTCTGTCAGCTTTTTGCTGCTCTCTGCAAAAGCCGGTGTTACCGACAGGGCAAATACGGCGGTTACGGCAAGCGATACGGCCGCAACGGAAAGTACATTTTTCATATTAAAAATATACCTCCCAACATACCGAACGCAAAAGCTATGCCGGCTATTAATGAAGACATTGCAATTAATCTGCCGGTATCGGCAGGCAAACTGCCGTAGAGCTTACCTGTCTGACCGTTAATTGCGAACGGATAAATTTTGCCCTTATACTTATAAGTTATAATCCACACAGGCAAAAGCGTATAACTCCAACTTTCAATATCTGTGCGGTCATAGTAATTGGTTACTTCAATACCAGAATATTCACTGCAAGCACCCTTAAGCACCTCTTTGCAATACTCGTCAATCTTTTGGTCAACCATTATCTGAATATCGGACTTTTCTATATCTCTTTTTTCTGCCTGAAAACCCGACAGGTACGACATTGAAAACGGCTGTGCCTCTGACAAATCAAACGGATGTATGCACTGCAGCATTTCTCTGTCGGTAGATGAAAGCGCCCTTTCAAAAACATTGCGTATGTAAACATCGCCGCTTCTGAACAGGTCATAATACGAAGTTTCGGTATATCGTCTGTCACCGGATTTCCAGTGCCTGTACTTTTTGCCCCTTGCCGTCATATGAGAATCCTGTTGAGTATCTATGTACCAATATGGGAAATACACTCCTGTCATTTTCTCAATATTTGAGTCGCTTAAAAAATCTTTGGGCAAAAACTTTTTGCCTTTTGTTTTATCCATGAAAGCTGAAACAGCTTGTTCTCGTGACAACTTAAACGGAATAATTCTGTCGGGTCTGAAATCTCCCGACAATCTGCCTTTCATTACAACAGGATTGTGGCAGTAAAAGCAGGTTGTTGCCGCTGTAGATGAAGTGGTAACAACCTCTGCGCCGCAGGAATCGCAATGGAACACATAACCGTCGTGCAATTCCTCTTTAAATTCCTGTTGACTGTCAGCACCGCTTTGTTCCCTTTCGGCGTAAATTTGCTGAATCTTCTCCGGAGAAAACTCCGAAAGGCAGTATTCACAACAAAATCTCTGCCTTTCGGGGTTAAATGTCAGTGGTGCGGCGCAGGATGGACAGTTATAATTGACTGTACCCATTTATTGCCTTATTCCTCTTAAATTATTCTGCCTTTGTACCGCATTCAGGACAGAACTTCTGATTTTCTTTTAATTCATATCCGCAGTTTACACAGAAATGCTTTTTAGGTGCATCAGGCTTTTTTGCGCCGCATTCAGGGCAGAATTTGCCTGTATTTACCGCACCGCAAGCGCAAGTCCAGCTGTCTGCCGACTGAGGCTGTACAGGCTGTTGAGCGTTCTGCTGCGGCTGAGCAGGCTGTGCGCCGCCGAGCGGATTGCCCTGTGGCTGTTGAGGCTGCTGTGGCTGCTGATTGTTGTAGTGTGGGTTCTGCTGATAGCCGCCGAGGATATTACCGCCTGCATTCATACCCATGCCCATACCCATAAAGCCTGCCATTGCGCCGTTTGAGTTTGAGCCTGCCGCTTTCATACCTTCCGCAACATTAGTTGCTACATAGCCCTGCTGAACTGCTGCGTCCGAAAGCATTGCGCCCTTGTTTCTCATATTGATAAGCTCTGTGCTCTCGTCATTATAAGAAATGTTGATAGCAACTGCCTGAACCTGGAAACCACGCTGCTGCTCCCATTCCTGGTCGAGAGTTTTAGCCATATACTGACCGAATTCACGGGATTTACCCTTAATAAAGCTGATTCTGTAACCGTCAGCAGAGAAGTTGTTGATAGCAGAACTTAAAGCTGCCTCAAACTCTGTGTTATACTGGATTGACTTTGACTTGTAGTCAAACGGCTGACAAGCTGTTACAAGGCCCTTGTCGATTACTTCCTGATAGAACTTAAGCGGATCGGTAATCTTAATAGAATATGTACCGTGCGCACGGAGGAAAAGTTCTGCATTGTAGAAACTGTCGAAGTAGTTTACAACATTCTTTGTGCCGAAAAGAATACCTGTAATTTCGGCAAGGTTGATGTAAATTACATACTGCGACTGTGACGGAATTCCGCCGTATTTAATACGGGAGAATGTTTCTTTAAGAGAGTCGCCAAACTGGCCGCAGAAAAGCGACGGCATTGAGCTGTTGCTTACCTGGTAATAACCCGGTTCCGCAGTAAAGTCAACTACCTTACCGCCGTCAATAAGGAGCATACACTGGTTGTCATATACCTGAATAACCGAACCGTTTGATACGATGTTTGGTGTGCCCTTTGTGTTTTGAGATGTGCCGTGTGTTATCTTTTCACCGGGAACCATTGCGAGAGTTCCGCTCATTGGTCTTGGCTGGATAACCTCCTGCCAAGAATCTGCCAATCCGCCTTTAACCGAGTTAATGGCTGCTCTGATAATGCCCATAGTCTTATCTCCTTTACAAGAAATTTTCTTTATTTTTAAATTTTTGTGAGCTGATATAATTGCACTGAAACGAAGGCTTTTGCTTTAGATTAAATCTTCTTAATCTGTTACAGGTTTGGTTTCAAAAATGTTGGGGTAACAAATAAATTATTATTTAACACACAAGTTAAACAAAACAATTTGCTAAACCATAATTCACTCTGATTTTCAACATCGCCTAAGTGCAATTGTTTATAAATTAATATGGTCTTGTAGCGTTGGTTTGTTCTCTTATTGACGAGAATTTCCACGCTCTTATGTTGATTTCCGTAATGCCTGTGCCGCAGTATTCACAGAATTTCTGACCTAAGTTCTTAATCGGTGCGCCGCAGTTAGGGCAATTAATACCAAGTCCCTCACTGCCGTTTGCAACCATGTCAACATTCTGTATGTACACAAGCTCGGTTTCGTAAACACTTTGAGTTTTCATATCCCTGCTGCCGTAAACCACACTGCCTGCGGCGTCGGTGGTATAGGCATAAGAACCTACAGACGATACAAACAAAATCCTTGCGGTTGCGCCGTCCTTTGTGTATCGTGAAATCTCCGTACGGTGAATTACAATATCATCGTAATTCTGCTTGTAGCCTCTGTTTGACAGGTCGGTAATAATACTCTTTACGCTGTCTTTTAAGGCTGTGGAACACTCGCCGTATAAAAGCTCCGGATTTTTTTCCTCAATGGAGTTCATATAACTGCGCAGTACGGTTTCTGCTTTTTGTTTGTAATCGTCATAGTCAAACTCCGGGAAATCTCTTTGTATTCTCGGCAGACAAAGACCCGTCATAGCCTGCAAAGAGCGTGGAGTTTCACTCATTTCCCTTTTCTGATTATTGATTCCCTGTACAAAAGAATCCGTACCGAACATATTTCTTGAAATCTGTCTGATTCCGTGTTTTATTTTATAGACTGCCACCGCAATGGCAATGGCAGCCGCTGCAATCAATACAAGTGTAACTATAAGTCCGACAGGCACACCTGCCGAAACCGCTCCGACAAACAATTGATTCATCGTTTACTCCTGCGGTTTTACTGAAATTCCGAGAACATCGAGGCTCTCATCGTCAACAACGGACGGACAAGCTGACATAAGCTCGCTTGCATTCTGAACCTTAGGGAATGCCGTAACATCACGAAGGCTGTCTGTACCGCACATAAGCATTGTAACACGGTCAAGGCCAATGCCCATACCGCCGTGTGGCGGAGCGCCGTACTTATACGCTTCTACAAGGAAGCCGAATTTTGCTTCAATTTCCTCGTCGGTAAGTTTTAATGCCTTAAACATTCTCTGCTGTAACTCATAATCAGTAATACGCATTGAACCGCTTGAAAGCTCTGTTCCGTTAAGAGTGAGGTCGTAAGCCTTTGCAATAACCTTTGACGGGTCTGTGTCAAGGTACTGCAAGCACTCCTCTTTAGGCATTGTGAACGGATGATGCATTGCAAGCCACTCGCCGCTCTCTTCGTCATACTCAAAGAACGGGAAGTCAACAATCCAGAGGAACTTAAATTCATCGGGAATAATGTCGAGAACCTTTGCGACCTTAAGTCTTAATGCACCGAGAGTTGTAAGAACTGTGCTGTTCTTATCGGCAACAATGAAGATTACATCGCCCTTCTCTGCGCCGAGTCTTTCGTAAATAGCGGAAAGCTCTTCCTCTGTCATAAACTTCTTAAATGATGCATTCGGCTCGTCAACCCATCTTACATAGGCAAGGCCCTTTGCACCGATGCCCTTTACATACTCTGTAAGTTTGTCAATTTCTTTTCTTGTATATACAGACGCCGCATTCTTTGCAACAATGGCACGAACAGAACCGCCGTTTTCAATAGCGCTTGTAAATACGCTGAAGCCGCAGTCCTTTACGAGGTCGGAGATATTCTGAATCTTCATATCGAAACGAATATCAGGCTTATCCGAACCGTAGTTCTCCATAGCATCGTTGTATGTCATTTTCTCAAACGGAGTTACAAGCTCCTTGCCAAGCACTTCTTTAAACAAACGCTTGAAAAGTCCCTCGTTGATTTCCATAATTTCGTCCATATCAACAAACGAAAGCTCCATATCAATCTGTGTAAACTCAGGCTGACGGTCGGCTCTTAAGTCCTCATCTCTGAAACAACGGGCAAGCTGAATGTAACGGTCAAAACCCGATACCATCAAAAGCTGCTTGTAAATCTGCGGTGACTGCGGAAGAGCATAGAACTTTCCCTTGTGAATTCTTGACGGTACAAGGTAATCTCTTGCGCCCTCCGGAGTTGATTTAATCATCATCGGAGTTTCAATCTCAATAAAGCCGTTCTCGTAGAAATAATCTCTTGCAACCTTTGCAATTTTACTTCTCATAATAATGTTGTTCTGAATAGGACGGCGGCGAAGGTCAAGATAACGGTATTTAAGTCTTAACTCCTCGTTTGTGCTTGTTTCGTCAACAATTTCGAAAGGCGGTGTCTGTGCCTTTGAAAGAACTCTAAGGTCTGTTACCATAACCTCAATATCGCCTGTAGGAATATCCTTGTTCTTGGAGCTTCTCTCACATACTATGCCTTTTGCCGCCAAAACATACTCACTGCGGCAAGCAAAAGCTTTATCAAAAATTTCTTTATCCGTCTTATCGTTAAAAGCAAGCTGAACAATGCCTGTGCGGTCACGAAGGTCAATAAAAATAAGCTGACCGAGGTCACGGCAACGCTGTACCCAACCGCAAACTGTTACTTCTCTGCCGACATCGCCGATTCTAAGGTCGGAGCAATAGTCGGTTCGTTTAAGTCCTGTCATAAATTCTGCCATTTTTGTATATCTCCTTAAATTAAGTTGTCAACGCTTACAGCTTAAAGCTGTCAACATCGGCAAGCTGAAGTACCATAAATTTCTCTGCAAATGTATCGTCAAGTACAATTTCAGTCTGCTCGCCGTTCGACATATTCTTAATAACTGCCTTGCCCTGCTCAATCTCATTGTCGCCGAGCACCATAGAGAACTTTGCGCCGATTTTGTCGGCATATTTCATCTGTGCTCTTAATCCTCTGCCTACAATATCGGTTTCGGCAATAAGTCCGCAGGAACGGACAGCTTTGATAATTTCAAATGATTTAAGCGACGCACTCTCGCCCATAACAGCAACATAGAGGTCGCAGGTTGACGGTTGTGGAATTTCAATGCCCTGTTTGTCCATAAGCATTAAAAGTCTTTCAATGCCCATTGCAAATCCGAGTGACGGCAAGTGCTTTCCGCCGAGCTCCTCAATAAGTCCGTCGTATCTGCCGCCGCCGCAAACTGTGCCTTGAGCACCGATAAAGTCGGTAACGAACTCAAAAACAGTCTTTGTGTAGTAGTCAAGTCCACGAACGATTGTAGGATTTACCGTATATTCAACACCTGCGGCATCAAGGTATTTCTGAACGCTTGCAAAGTGCTCTTTACACTCATCGCAAAGATAATCTGTAATTTTAGGTGCGCCCTGTGCAATCTTTGAACATACGGGACTTTTGCAGTCGAGTATTCTCATAGGATTTTTTTCAAGTCTTGAATTGCAGGTTTCGCAAAGCTCGTCTTTGTATCCGTAAAAATACTCCTTGAGCGCCTTGTGGTACTCGGCACGACAAGTAGGACAGCCGATAGAATTAATTTCAAGTCTGAGCTGTTTAATGCCAAGGCGGTCAAAAATAGACTGTGCGGCGCAAATAAGTTCCGCATCGGCAACAGGTGACTGTGTACCATAGCACTCAAGACCGAATTGGTGGAACTCTCTTAATCTGCCTGCCTGCGGCTTTTCGTAGCGGTAGCAAGACACAAAATAGCTTGCCTTGATAGGTAAGCTGTCATTTACAAGACCGTGCTCAAGCACTGCTCTTGCTGCGCCTGCCGTACCCTCGGGACGAAGTGTAACACTTTCTCCGCCCTTTGTATCGAATGTATACATTTCTTTCTGAACAACATCTGTTGTCTGACCCACACCTCTTGCAAAAAGCTCTGTGTGCTCAAAAACAGGTGTGCGAATCTCTTTAAATCCGTAAGCCGCCGATTCTTTACGCATAACATCTTCAACGAACTGCCAGCGGTAGCTGTCCTTTGGCAAAACATCTTCCGTGCCCTTAATCTTTTTGGTGATTACTCCCATTATTTCCTCCAAATTATAAAACCTTTTATATTAATCGAAAATTCCGTATAAACACAATTATCGGGCAGCACAAAACCGCCCGACAATGAAATCGTTTTTTACTTTAAAATATTTCTCCAGTCAAGGTCGCCACGCTCAAGACCGTGAATAAGTACCTCTGCGGTTGCGATGTTTGTAGCAACAGGAATATTGTGCATATCGCAAAGTCTGAGCATATTCATATCGTTAGGCTCATTAGGCTTTGGATTGAGCGGATCTCTGAAAAAGAGAAGCATATCAACTTCGTTGCAGGCAATTCTTGCCGCAATCTGCTGACTGCCGCCCTGTGAGCCTGCCAAAAACTTCTGAATTGTAAGGCCTGTTGCCTCTGAAACCATTTTGCCCGTAGTGCCTGTCGCACAAAGGTTATTTCTGCTTAAAACACCGCAGTAAGCAATGCAGAACTGAACCATAAGTTCCTTTTTTTCATCGTGCGCAATAAGAGCAATATTCATACACAAATTCCTCCCTATATATTAAAAGGCTTATCCTTTAAATGCCAAGGGAACTCTTTGCCCCTCAAGCCTTCGTGCCAGACAATCAAAAACCGATGCTGCGGCACTCCAGTTAAGCCCTGCAACTCCACGCTGCATAATAACTGATATTCTTATGTCAAACGGTACAAGTGCGATAAGTTGAGTTTGTACCGCATCAATAACTTCGTCAAGGTCGGCATAAAAACCGAGCTCGGTAAAAGTTTTTCTGTCAAAGCGGTTTATAACAAGCCTTTGATTTTTTATACCCAAAGCGTCAAGCTTGTTTTTTACTTTTAATCCGCCTCTTACGCTTGTCGGCTCTGCGTTGGCTACAATAAGCGCCCTGTCGGCGGGCGTAGCAGCTGTAACAAAGCCCGAGCCGATGCCTGCGGGTGAATCAATAATAACAAAATCATAGTCAGCTTTTAATGTATCGACAAGCTGACGGAATACCCCGGGACTAAGCTCGTTATCGGTGTCAAAAGGTGCCGCCATAAGATAAAGATTCTCATTGTTTTTACTTTTATAAACTGCGTCTGTAAAAGAACAGTTACCGCTTACGGCATCTGCCGCATCAAAAACAATGTCGTTTTCCATATCGAGCATAATATCAAGACCACGCATACCGCAGTCGCAGTCGATAAGCAAAACTTTTTTGCCCTGTTTAATAAGGGCAACCGAAAGGCAAATGCACACTGTTGACTTTCCCGTGCCTCCTTTTCCGGAGGCTACAACTATAACATTATCCATAATACATACTACCTCTGAATTATTCTATCATATTTTTGTCAAAAGAGCAATAAAAGTAAGTAATTTTATCAAACAAAAATTATATAGACTTTTTATGCAAAATATATAATTTTATCGTTATACTTTTTGGGTTTTTACATTTTTACCATAATTTAATGGTAAAATTATACTAAATTATCGTTTGATTTTTTCTGTTATAAAATCTCTTGCGAATTTGCAGTCCGTTATTTTAAATGCAAGTACAGCTTGTATATAATTCTTAATTGCTCCGTATTCGGTTTTTATGTAAATAAAAATTTTAAAAATGCAGTTTGTTTTTAAATTATATCACCTTTTGCCGTCAAAACAAGTATTATTTTGGGAGCGATAAATTTTTCGGCAAAAAATATTTCAGCTATGTGCTTATGTGGCAAAAATCACTGATTTTTCAGGTATATACAAAATCCGCAGCAATTTATTTATCATTTTCCGCACGCAAAAAACAGCCCACATTTGTGAGCTGTTCCGAAGTATAGTTTAGCATTTATTAAATGTGGGCTTTGCCCACGCCCGCAACCTTTAAAAAAGTTGACCAAACTTTTATAATTGATTGGCAAATAAATTTGCTAAGCCTTAATTTATTAATGTTATCCCAACATTTAAGACAGAACAAATAAAACCACTTTAACAAGCCGTATCTTAACTTAATTTTTATAAAAGCGAAAAGGTCTATTGTCTTACGACAATAGACCTCTTCATGGTGCCGGTGACCGGACTTGAACCGGTACGGTCGCAATGACCGAGGGATTTTAAGTCCCTTGTGTCTGCCTATTCCACCACACCGGCTAATTGTTTGGTGACCCGGACGAGAATCGAACTCGTGTTACCGCCGTGAAAGGGCGGTGTCTTAACCGCTTGACCACCGGGCCGTATGGTAGCGGAAATAGGACTTGAACCTACGACACCTCGGGTATGAACCGAGTGCTCTAGCCAGCTGAGCTATTCCGCCATCTGTTCGCCAACATCAAATCAGCAAGATAGATTATAATATAGCAGCCCCGATTTGTCAAGGGTTTTTTTAAAGTTTTTTGAAATTTTTTTAATTTTTTTCAAAAAACTTAAAAGCATCTGTATTTTACTGCCTTTTTCGTGGAGAAAAACACAGAAAGCAACGGTTGCTGTCATTTTAATACATATCTTTACGCTGTTTTTATTGTTAGCCGATAAATAATTTTTATTCTTAAAAATAAAATCAGTGCGGTTGCCCCCTACTTTTAAAGCAGGGAGCAACGCAAATTTATTAAATTTTATTTATTACTTTATAAAATTACTCTGCATCAGGAAGGCTTGCAAGTTTTTCAAGGTGAGCGTACTTCTCTTCTGCAACCTTTTCAGCCTTAGCAAAGAGCTGTTCTGCTCTTTCAGGGAATGAACGGGTAAGTGAGTTATAACGAACCTCACCCATAATAAAGTCACGATAAGAAGCGCTTGGAGCCTTGCAATCGAGCATAAACGGATTCTTGCCCTCATCGGCACGGCGTGGGTCATAACGGAAGATATTCCAATAACCTGCCTCAACAGCCTTCTTCTCTTCCTGCTGAGCAATGCTCATACCGCCCTTAATACCGTGGTTGATACATGGAGCGTAGCAGATAACAAGTGATGGGCCGTTGTAGCTTTCAGCCTCTACCATAGCCTTAAGAACCTGATTATTGTCAGCACCCATTGCACACTGTGCTACATATACATAGCCGTAGCTCATAGCGATAGCGGCAAGGTCTTTCTTCTTAACAGACTTACCTGCAGCGGCAAACTGTGCAACAGAACCTACAGGAGTAGCCTTAGAAGCCTGTCCGCCTGTATTTGAGTAAACCTCTGTATCGAATACGAGGATATTTACATTTTCGCCTGATGCGATAACATGGTCAAGACCGCCGAAGCCGATATCGTAAGCCCAACCGTCACCGCCGAAGATCCACATTGACTTCTTAGCAAGTTCGTCTTTGTCGATAAGTGTCTTTTTAGCAAGCTCGCCAACCTTAGCGTCATCAACATTCTTTTCAAGCTCTGCAATAAGTGCGTCTGTTGCAGGACGGCTTGCGGTTGAATCGCAAACTGTGTCAAGGTAGTTCTGACAAGCTGTCTTTAACTCGTCGCTGTCTGTGTCTTTCTGAATATTCTGAACATACTCTACAAGTCTGTTACGGATAGCTTTCTGACCGAGAGCCATACCAAGACCAAACTCGGCGTTATCCTCAAAGAGTGAGTTCTGCCAAGCAGGACCAAAGCCCTTCTTGTTCTTTGTGTAAGGTGTTGCCGGAGCAGATGCACCCCAAATTGATGAACAGCCTGTTGCGTTAGCAATGAACATTCTGTCGCCAAAGAGCTGTGTAACGAGCTTAGCGTATGGTGTTTCACCACAACCTGCGCAAGCGCCTGAGAACTCAAGGAGTGGCTGCTTGAACTGGCTGCCCTTAACTGTTGAGAACTTGAACTTATCAGCAACTTCCTGCTTTTCGTCAAGAGTTACCGCATAATCAAATACAGCTTGCTCTGCACGCTGGCTGTCGATTGACTTCATTGTAAGAGCCTTTTCGCCCTTCTTGCCCGGACATACATTAGCACAAGCGCCGCAGCCTGTACAGTCGAGTGTTGATACAGTCATAACGAACTTGAGCTCCTTAAGACCGATCATTGGAATGCTCTTTGTGCCCTGTGGAGCAGCAGCAAGCTCGTCCTCTGTCATAGCAACAGGACGGATTACAGCGTGAGGACATACGATAGCACACTTGTTACACTGAATACAGTTGTCTGAATTCCACTCAGGAACATCAACTGCGATACCACGCTTTTCATAAGCGGCAGAACCGTTAGGAGCAGTACCGTCAACATGGTCCATAAATGCAGATACAGGGAGCTTGTTGCCCTTGTACTCATTTACAGGCTTGAGGATACCGTTTACATACTCAACGAGTGCGCCCTCGCCCGGAACTGCATCGCTTGCCTTATCGTCAGCGGCATTTGCCCAATCAGCAGGAATTTCAACCTTCTTGAGGTCTTCCATACCACGGTCAATGGCAGCGTAGTTCATATCTACGATAGCCTGACCTTTCTTCATATATGACTTCTTAGCGGCAGCCTTCATAAGCTCCTTAGCCTTTTCGGCAGGAATGATGTCTGCAATCTTAAAGAAAGCTGACTGAAGAACTGTGTTGATTCTGCCGCCAAGTCCGATTTCTTTACCGATCTTGATACCGTCGATTGTGTAGAAATTGATATTTCTTGTAGCAAGGATTCTCTTCATCTTGCCTGGGAGTCTTTCTGAAAGCTCGTCAACATCCCAAGGACAGTTGAGGAGGAATGAACCGCCTTCCTTGAGGTCGTCTACGATGTCATACTTGTCAACATATGATGGGTTATGACAAGCAACGAAGTCAGCCTTAGAAATGTAATAAGTTGATTTGATAGGCTGATTACCGAAACGCAGGTGAGAAACCGTAAGGCCGCCCGACTTCTTTGAGTCATAAGCAAAGTAGCCCTGTGCGTACATATCGGTATTGTCACCGATAATCTTGATTGAGTTCTTGTTTGCACCTACTGTACCATCGGCGCCAAGACCCCAGAACTTACATGAATGTGTACCCTTTGGAGTTGTGTCAGGGTTTTCAACGATAGGAAGTGAAAGATTTGTAACATCATCAACGATGCCGATTGTAAATCTTCTCTTAGGAGCGTCGCTCTCAGCGTTTCTGTAAACAGCAATGATGTCGGCAGGAGTTGTATCCTTAGAACCAAGACCGTATCTGCCTGTGTAAACCTTTACGCCGGCAAAGTCAGAACCGTTGATAGCAGCAAGAACATCAAGATAAAGAGGCTCACCGATTGAACCCGGCTCTTTTGTTCTGTCAAGAACAGAGATAGTTTTAACTGTCTTAGGAAGCTCGCTTAAAAGGTAATCTGCAACGAACGGTCTGTAAAGGTGAACCTTTAAAAGGCCAACCTTTTCGCCTGCTGCGTTGAGGAAGTCTACAACCTCTTCTGCACAATCACATACAGAACCCATAGCAACGATAATGTGCTCTGCGTCCTCTGCGCCATAGTAGTTAAATGGCTTGTAGTTTGTGCCGATCTTCTCGTTTACTTTGTTCATATATTCAACAACAACTTCGGGTACTGCATCGTAGTACTTGTTGCAGGCCTCTCTTGCCTGGAAGAAGATGTCGTCGTTCTGAGCTGTACCTCTTGTTACAGGGTGCTCAGGGTTAAGTGCTCTTCTGCGGAACGCTTCTACTGCGTCCCAATCAAGCATATCTGCGAGATCCGCATAATCCCACTCTTCAATCTTCTGAATCTCGTGAGAGGTTCTGAAACCGTCAAAGAAGTGGAGGAAAGGAACTCTGCCCTTGATAGCCGAAAGATGTGCAACGGCAGCAAGGTCCATACATTCCTGTGGGTTGTTTGAACAGAGCATTGCATAGCCTGTCTGACGGCAAGCATAAATATCTGAATGGTCACCGAAAATTGAAAGAGCGTGGCTTGTAAGAGCACGGGCAGATACATGAATTACGCCCGGTAAAAGCTCGCCTGCCATCTTGTACATATTCGGAATCATAAGAAGCAAGCCCTGTGAAGCTGTGTAAGTTGTGGTTAAAGCACCGGCTGCAAGCGAACCGTGAACCGCACCGGAAGCACCGCCTTCCGACTGCATTTCCGTAACCTGTACTTCTCTGCCGAAAAGGTTTTTAGTGCCCATTGCCGAGAACTTGTCGGTAAGGTCAGCCATTACGGAAGAAGGTGTGATAGGATAGATAGCAGCAACATCTGTAAACGCATAAGAAACATGAGCAACAGCGCTGTTACCGTCCATAGTTTTCATTTTTCTTGCCATTGGAATTGTCCTCCTTAAAGTATGTCAGCGACAACACCGTTTGCCGCATTTAATACAATTTTTAAAGATACATACTGTATCATAATAAATTTTAACACTTAAATGTTAATTTGTAAAGAGGTTTTCAACAATAACTCATATGTTTTCACCCGATTTTTCTAAAACTTTACCAAATATTTTAAATTTCCGCATAAAACCGAGTTTTTCGCCGATTCAGGTGATTTTTAGACAAAACAAAAGTTTGTTAATTGCCATAAAACCGTAAAATTCGTCAATAATTTTTATACGCAAAAAATTGTTATACATACATTATGCGAAAATTGTATTATTTTGGCAAGAAAACATACAACTTAACGGCTGATATTTTTGTAAATAATAGTCATTTTTATTAAAGAAATTATATTGCGATTAAAGAATTAAAATTAAATAAAAAAAGCGTATAATAGTTTGGATAATCAATTGACATAATATGACTTTATATAACTTTATAAGGCACGGAGGCAGTATGTTGAAATTAGGACTTGACATTGGCTCAACTACAATAAAATGCGTTGTTTTGGACGAAGAAAATAAAATTATATACAGCACCTACGAACGACATTATTCTCAGATAACCGAGAAAATTGCAGAAATTCTCGCAACTGTACGCAGTAAGGTAAAGGGTGTTGAAAACGCAGCCGTTGCGCTTTCCGGTTCTGCCGGTATGGGCGTTGCGGAGTCAAGCAACATTGACTTTGTGCAGGAGGTTTACGCAACAAGAGTTGCTACAAATACATTTATTCCGGGCACAGATGTTGTCATTGAACTCGGCGGTGAGGACGCAAAAATTCTGTTCCTCACAAACGGTCTTGAAGTGCGTATGAACGGTACCTGTGCCGGCGGTACGGGTGCATTCATCGACCAGATGGCAACACTGCTCAATGTTCCGCTTGAAGATCTTGACGAACTTGCAAAGCAGTACGAAAAAACATACACTATCGCATCACGCTGCGGCGTATTTGCAAAGACGGATATTCAGCCTCTTTTAAACCAAGGCGCAAGAAAGAGCGATATAGCCGAAAGTATCTTCAACGCCGTTGTAAGCCAGACTGTCGCAGGTCTTGCACAGGGACGAGAAATTGAGGGGCAGGTTGTGTACCTCGGCGGTCCTCTCACCTTTATGAGCGAGCTTAGAAACTGCTTTGACAGAACTTTAAACACAAAGGGTATATGCCCTGAAAATTCACTTTACTTTGTTGCCTGCGGTGCGGCACTTTGCGCCGAAAAAACAATTGACTTTGACAAGGTAATCGAAGAAGTAAAAAATTACCGTGGAAGCGGCAACTTTGCCTTTAACCCTCCGCTTTTCAAAGACGAAGAAGATTACAAAAAATTCTCTGACCGTCACGCAAAAGCAACCGTTCTGCAAAAGGAACTTAAAGGCTACAAAGGCAAGGCTTATGTGGGTATGGACGCAGGCTCTACCACCGTTAAGGGCGTTGTTCTCAACGACGACGGCGAACTTCTTTATTCAAAATATCTTCCGTCAAAAGGAAATCCCGTAGAGATTATCAAAGGCTTTCTTGAGGAAGTCTATGCAATCAACCCCGAAATCAACATAGTTTCTTCTGCCGTTACAGGTTACGGCGAAGAGATTATAAAGAACGCTTTTGATGTTGACTACGGCATAGTAGAAACAATTGCGCATTTCACTGCCGCAAAATATTTTATGCCCGATGTTGAATTTATCATCGACATCGGCGGTCAGGACATCAAATGCTTTAAAATTCACAACGGCGCAATCGACAACATATTCCTTAACGAGGCTTGTTCTTCCGGATGCGGCAGTTTCTTGCAGACATTCGCAAACGCTCTCGGTTACGAAATTGCCGACTTTGCAAAGCTCGGACTTTTTGCAAAGCGCCCTGTTGACCTCGGTTCGAGATGTACGGTATTTATGAACTCAAGTGTTAAACAGGCTCAAAAGGACGGCGCAACAATCGAGGATATTTCCGCAGGTCTTTCCTTAAGCGTTGTAAAGAATGCACTCTACAAAGTTATCAGAGCGTCAAGTCCTGACGAACTCGGCAAAAGAGTTGTTGTACAGGGCGGCACATTCCTTAACGACGCCGTACTCCGTGCATTTGAGCAGGAAATGGGCGTTGAGGTTGTTCGACCTAACATTGCGGGGCTTATGGGCGCATACGGTGCGGCGCTATATTCAAAAAATAAATCAAAAGGCAACGGCAAGAGTAAACTTGCAAATAAAGAGACTCTCAAAAACTTTGTTCACGATATAAAGGTAACAAACTGCGGTATGTGCAGCAACAACTGCCGACTTACAATCAACAGCTTTGGCGGCGGCAGAAGATTTATTGCAGGCAACCGTTGTGAGCGTCCGATTACAAAGAAATCGCAGTCAAACGAGCTTAATATGTACGCTGTCAAGCTGAAAATGCTTGAGGAATACAAGCCTGTTGAGGGACTTCGTGGCAAGCTCGGTATGCCTATGGCGCTCAATATGTTTGAAATGTACCCGTTCTGGTACAGATTCTTTACAGAACTTAAGTTTGAAGTATTCCACTCACCGTTCTCGACAAGAAAGATATATCAGCGCGGACAGCAGACAATTCCGAGTGATACAATTTGTTTCCCTGCAAAACTTGTGCACGGACACATTCAGACTTTGATTGACGAGGGAGCAGAAACTATTTTCTACCCTTGTATGTCATACAACTTTGACGAACACCTCGGCGATAACCACTACAACTGTCCTGTTGTTGCATATTATCCGGAAGTTATCAACAACAATATGAAAGATGTGCAGAAAATCTGCTTTATAAAGGAATACTTCGGCGTACATATGCCAAAGCATTTCCCACAAAAGGCATATGAGGCACTTTCAAAATATTTCCCCGATCTTACACTTAACGAGGTAAGAAAGGCCGCAAAACTTGCTTATGACGAACAGGATAAGTACAGAAAAAAGGTAATCGCAAAGGGCAACGAGATTATTGAAAAAGCCGAAAAAGAGGGCAAAAAGATAATGGTGCTTGCCGGCAGACCTTACCATGTAGACCCCGAAATCAACCACGGCATTGATAAACTTATTTCGAGTTTTAATGTAGCAATCGTCAGCGAAGATGTTGTATCTCCGAGGGTTGAGAAATTCCACACCAATGTACTTAACCAGTGGACATATCATTCAAGACTGTACGCTGCCGCTAAGTATGTTACAACAAGAAAGGATATGGAGCTTATACAGCTTGTTTCCTTTGGCTGCGGCGTAGATGCCATTACTACTGACGAAGTAAGAGAAATTCTTGAAAAAGAGGGCAAAATTTACACACAGATTAAAATTGACGAAATCACAAATCTTGGTGCAGTTAAAATTCGTATCCGCAGCTTGCTTGCTGCTATTGACAACGATTAACCACCGTTTGAAAGGTTGTGCTTTAAATGGCTGAACTTAAATATGACAGCAAAACAGGTCGTTTGCTTTTTACAAAAGAAATGAAAAAGGAATACACAATCCTTATGCCGAATATGGCACCTATTCATTTCAATATACTTCAGAATGTTTTTAACTACTACGGCTACAAGTCGGAACTTCTCGACACTTGCGGCCCTGAAATTGCACAGACAGGTCTTAAATATGTTCATAACGACACCTGCTACCCTGCGCTCCTTGTAATCGGACAGTTTATACACGCTTTACAGAGCGGCAAATACGATGTGCATAAAACAGCGCTTATGATTACCCAAACAGGCGGCGGCTGTCGTGCCTCAAACTATATCTTCCTGTTAAGAAAAGCGCTTAAAAAAGCAGGTTTTGAATTTGTACCCGTAATCTCGCTTTCTTTCGGTATGGAAAAGAACAGCGGTTTTTCGCTCACACTTCCGCTTATCAGAAGATTTGTCGGCGGTCTTGTTTACGGCGATCAGCTTATGCTCCTTTCTAACCAGACAAAGCCTTATGAGGTAAATAAAGGCGAAAGTATGGCGCTTGTTGCCGATTGGAGCGATAAGATTTCTAAAATGCTTATCGAGGGCAACGGCTATACGCTTGAAGAAATTGACGAAAATCTTGATAAAATCACAAAATCTTTTTCGGAAATTAAGCTTAATAAAGTGCCAAAGGTTAAAGTCGGCATCGTAGGCGAAATTTATGTAAAATATTCCAAAATGGCGAATAACGGACTTGAGGAATTTTTGGCTTCACAGGACTGCGAGGTTTGTGTGCCGGGTCTTATGGGCTTTGCTTCATTTAAGGTTGACAACCGAATTGAGGACGCCAAACTTTACGGCGGTGCAAAGATTAAATCCACATTTTGTAAAATGCTGCTTGACTACCTCACAAAACTCGAAGCACTTATGATTGAATCGGCAAAGAAATATAACTTCGTTCCGCCGCACGAATACGCTCATACAAAACAGCTTGTAAAGGGCATTATCGGATACGGCAGCAAAATGGGCGAGGGTTGGTTACTTACCGCAGAAATGCTTGAGCTTGCCGAAACAGGCTACGAAAACATTGTTTGTACACAGCCCTTCGGCTGTCTGCCGAACCACATCAACGGCAAGGGCGCTATCCGCAGAATCAAGGAAGTAAACCCGAAAGCAAACATTGTTACAATAGACTATGACCCGGGTGCGCCAAAGGTAAACCAGGAAAACAGAATCAAGCTTATGCTTGCTGTAGCAAAAGAGGAGCTTAATAAAGAGCTTGCCGAAAAACAGGACGCAGAGCAAAAATCTTAACAAAAAGCAGTCCGAGAATAAATAAATCGGACTGACTTATTTTTAGGTTCTTTATCAAAAGTCGGAGTAAATTTGATTTAGCGCACGAGTTAAGCGAAATGATTTAAAAATTTAGGTCAAACCTTTATAATTGCTTGGCAAAACAGTTTGCTGAATAATATACCCAAAAATAAAAACAGAACCTTTTTAGAAAATAAACATCAACACTTACATATAATAATGTATGACAAAATTTTAAGAGGTGAAACGAGTGAAAAAAAATAAAAACAAGGCACAAAAGGCAAAAAAGCCGCACACTTTGCTTATCAGTGTTAAGCAAAACAAGGAGCTTACCGCACTTTACTTTATACTAAGGCTTGTAATTATATTTATATTTGTTCTCAACATCATCCGTGGCAAGTACGAAAGCGCAATGACTTGCGGACTTACATTTATACTTATGTTGATTCCGTCGTTCATTGACCGCAGTCTTCACATAGAACTGCCGAGCGTGCTTGAAACCTTTATGATACTGTTTGTATTCTCGGCAAATATTCTCGGTGAAATCGGTTCATTCTATGAAAAAATACCTTTTCTCGACACAATTCTTCATACGCTGAACGGTTTTATCTGCGCAGGCGTGGGATTCGGACTTACCGATATTTTGAACCGCAGTAAAAGGGTTAAATTTAACCTTTCCCCTATCTTTGTATGCCTGTTCTCGTTCTGTTTTTCAATGACGGCAGGTACAGTTTGGGAATTTTTCGAGTTTGGTGTTGACACTTTTCTCGGCAAAGATATGCAGAAAGACACAATCGTCACAACAATCAACTCTACCCTGCTTTCGGGCAACGATACAAACGCCGTTACCCATATAAGCGGAATAGCATCTACAACCGTAAACGGCAAAGACCTCGGCATCAACGGCTACCTCGACATCGGTCTTATTGATACAATGAAAGATTTAATGGTAAACTTTGTCGGCGCAGTTGTGTTTAACGGTTTGGGATTTATCTACCTTAAAAACAGAGGCAAAAAAGCAAGTTTCCTAAATAACTTTATCCCGAAAAAAGCCGAAGATATTACAGAAGAATAAGTTTAACAATCAAAAATCCGACAGTAGTAAAAACTATTGTCGGATTTTTTGTTGTATCCTAATTATTGGTAACATTGATAAATTATGACTTATCAAACTAAGTAATAAAATGTAGCCAATTAACGTTTAGATAGCACAGGCAAATGAATTTCAATAATTCTTTCAAAATAACATAATCACTTTAATATAAATAAGTTATGTTATTTTAAAATATATCTGCCCTCTTCTTTATATATTTCTTGCTTACCGTCAACACAAAATGCTGGCCTGATGCCATTCATATTGCATGCATTCGTGCTTCCAATTTCACCTTCCGGTCCTACTGCATATACACAAGAATCATATGTAGAATCCGCACTTCTTAACCACCAACTTACAGTAAACTTTCCATTATTCGTAGTAGCAAAACGATTCTTATTATCTTTAAAATACAACAATGGCACCCCTTCAACTCCGACATGCCCATTTTTTTTATATCCAAGTTCAGTAAAAGACAACAAAAACACTTTTCTTACAATAGTTATCACGCTATCATCTATTTGATTCAAGCATCGTTCATCTAAAATCTCTATTTCCGAATCTTGAATTAAGCAACGAGTTTGAATAGGTAAATTATCAAAAAACTCTCCCATTAAGTAATTATCAATTTCGCTTTCTTCATAGTAAGCCGAATAATCACTAACTCTTCTATTCTCTGGAAGAATTTCTTTTCTTAACAAAAGTGTTTTACCATTATAATCATTAGTTAATACAATATATGGAACAAATCCTGTTTTTTCTTCAATATATATGATTGGTTCAATTTTACATTTTTCAGAATACGCCAAATCACTTATTGTATTATATTCCTCGGTTACTGTTTGTCTTTTACTACAAGCATTTAATAGAACTCCAAGAACAATTGCTAATACTACTACTTTTAATACTACTTTATACTTTTTTCTGAACACTTATGTGGCTCCTTAATTTCTCTGCTTTTTACGTCTTATTTTTGTAAATGCCATACACATCACTATACTTACCATGATTACAGCCATTAGGCTCCAAAATCCAACTGCAGATTCGTCTCCTGTTGAAACAGATTCTATCTTTTCTCCTCCATTTTCATTTGTTTCCGAACCAGAATTGTTACCTGTATTATTATCTTTTCCCGAATCAGGATTTTCTGGGTTCGCTGGATTTTCTGGTTGAATATCAACAAATGTCAGGGGCTGTGTGCTTTGAGATACTGTTTTAATTTTCAGTTTATTATTATAATATTTTTTATTGCTGAAATCTATTATAGCTTTATTACAGCGATAATGATAGCTTAGCAAAATCTCGTTACTTTTTGTATCACTTTTGTTTTTATACTCTATATAAAGCCACTTGCCCTCATGAATAGCTTTAAATATATTTCTTCCTACGCTGTTAATTACCCTCACCGCCTTTAGTTCTTATATTTCACTGAAATCATTATAGCATAAATATTTCATAAAACAACAATTTTATACTAAAAATATTAAAATTTATCCACGCAAAAATAAACACCCGACTAAAAAGCCGAGTGTCAATTTTACCGCTATTAATCATTTTACGACAGCCACGCAATGTCGGTATCGGTTGCAAGGTTATCTATGCCGTAGAGCACCAGGATATTATCGGGTTTTTCCTGCTGTGCAAGTTCTGAAATGCTGTTTTTGTAATAACGCATATCGACGAGTATTACCTCACTGTAATTTTCTGCAAGGAACGGCGCAAGACAGTGTGAAAAGCTGTCCTTTACAAGGAGAATTTTTCCTCCTGCGGCATTTGTATTCTTAATTCTTGTCATTGCATGGTTTCCGTCTATGAATACAGGGTATTTATCGTCCTCTTCAAGATGATTGTAGAAATACATTGAGTGGTAATCCTGTTTTTCGTCGCCCTCAATAATCTCTACGCTGATATTCTTTTCGGTGTTATTTTTATTGTTCCAAATTTCAATGGTATCCGGCTGTGTGAGCCAAAAACCGCTTGTTGAGTAGGTTGTGCCGTAGAAATCGTTGTACTTTTCGACCGTAAACAGGCTCTTGTCGGCAGGGGTTATTCCGAGCGACTTGCATATTTCCGTATAACCCGTATATGCACCTGTCGTTGTCCAATGATGGTCGGTTTTGTAGTAAAGCTGTGTGCCGTTTGCATAGGCATTTTTGAATGCGGAACGCAAATCCACAAAATCCGCACCGCTTTCGGTAAGCACTTTCTGTGCGTTCTCGATTTTTTCGTCATCTGTATATGTATCGTGAACCGCAGGAAGAACATCATTTGCGATGTAGCCTGTTGACGGCACAAGTGTTACCGTTACGGGAACATCGACTGATTTCGCAAAATCTGCGATTGTCTGCACATTGCTCTCAAGTGTGTCGGTATCAAGTATCGGCTTATTTATAAGGTAGCCGTTCTTACAATTATAAACACCGTCTGCGCCGTTGTTGCCGACAGAGAGATTAAAGTAAGCGTTTGCGCCTACCCATTGGGTACGCATAGGAAAATGGTCGGCAAAGTATTTTTCAAAATCAGTACCGAATTTGCCGTCAAGCACAGAATTTACCGACACTGTCGGAAATTTCTGCAAATATCTCTTTTCGCTTGAGCTGTAGTCGGCTTTCGGATTTATTAAAAACCAAATTGCAAAGCCGAATATAAAAATTATAAATACAAAGCTCGGCAGATGGCGGCAGACAGGCTTTGATGATTCCATATGTTTTGCTGAATGTTTTGCTGCATATTTCATAAAGGCTCTCCTTTCCTACCGTTAAAATCTGAAATATAGGAATGGGTTATAGCTCTGATTTACAAGTGAGGCTGTGCAAAGTATAAGCACAATTGCAACAAATGCGGTCTGAGCAAAACCGATATACTTTGTTTTCTGTACCTTTGCATAAAGCTTTGCCGCAAGCGGTGTGCTTGCAACAGCCGCCGCAATAATAAGCGGCAGGTACGAAAGTATAAGATTTAAAGCCTGCTCACCGCAAATGCCGTTGCCGAAGTTAAACAAATCTCCAAGGAATGTACCGAGCTTGCTCATATCTGTAAAGTAGAAAAGTCCCCAGCCGATAACTACTATAAACATTGTGTAGATATGCTGAATTGCCGACGGCAGTTTGTCAAGAACCTTTTTGAAAACAAATTTTTCAAAAATAAGCAAAACGCCGTAGTAAAGTCCCCATAATACAAAGTTCCATGACGCACCGTGCCAAATACCCGTAAGTCCCCATACGATAATAAGGTTAAGTATCTGTCTTTTCGCACCTTTTCTGTTGCCGCCGAGCGGAATATAAACATATTCCTTAAACCATGTTGAAAGTGAAATATGCCATCTTCTCCAAAATTCCGTAACGGATTTAGAAATGTACGGGTAGTTAAAGTTCTTAAGAAACTCAAAGCCGAGCATATTGCCGAGACCGCAAGCCATATCGGAATAGCCCGAAAAGTCAAAATAAAGCTGAAAGCTGTAGGCTATAATTCCTACCCAAGTTCCCACAACGCCGTTCTCGTCAGTGGTAGCAAACATTGCCGTGCTAAGATTACCCATCTGATTTGCAATCAAAACTTTCTTTCCAAGACCAATTATAAACAGATTTACACCCTTTGTAAACTCGTCCAAGGTTTCTTTTCTGTTTGTGAGCTGTTCGGCAACATCACGGTAACGAACGATAGGGCCTGCAATCAACTGTGGAAAAAGCGCTACATATGTACCGAAGTTAATCGGATTTTTGGATACGGGCGCATCGCCTCTGTAAACATCAATTACATAACTCATTGTCTGGAATGTATAGAAGCTGATACCGATCGGCAAAGAAATCTGCGGAGTCGGCAGATTCAGGAACGGCAGCATATTAACGGTTTCCACAATCATTCCCGTGTACTTAAACACCGCAAGTGTGCCGATGTCGATAACGCAGGTAAGTATCAGCACAAGTTTCCGCTTTTTCGGGTCATCTTTAAATTTATCTACAAGGTATCCGCCTATGTAGTTTACGGCTATGTTTATGAGCATAAGCACGATAAGTTTCGGCTCGCCCCAACCGTAGAACAAAAGGTTTATAAAGAACAGAAAAATGTTTCTGCCTTTTCTCGGCACAATGTAATATATGAGCAGAGTAAGTGGCAGATACGCAAACATAAATACAAGGCTTGAAAAAACCAATCTGTATACCCCCAAATATTCTATAAAATAAGTGCAAAATCAAGCGTTATATATCCTTTTTAACCTGACAATTCATTGCTCTGAACGCAGTATAATAATTGTCGGGATTTGCACACTATAAAATACCCTCACCGCTTTTGGTGAGGGCGATTACTGTTTATTTTACATTATTTTTATGGTACAGTCAATGAAATTAAAACAAATATAATTGCTGTCCTCGAATTTTGGCATTATCAACTAATTTCTTTAAAAGAAAACTCTCTTTTAAACTCTTTTGTTTCACTGTTTCTGACGGTTGAGCTTTTATGCTGTTCAAGGGTACTTATGAGTGCGTACATATCCACCCATATTTCGTTGTCGCTTTCCTTTTGGCTTTCGTCAAAAACAAGCTCAAGCCCTATATGAAGATGGCTTTCGGTAATTCCGTTTATGTTTTCGGTATCGCTGTAACCTGTTCTGCCCACATAGCCTATAACATCGCCTGCCGTAACCGTATCGCCCTCCTTGAGGTTCTCGGCATAGGGGCGGTTCTGCCGCAAATGCGCATAATACCAATACCTTTTATTGTCAAGCGAGCGTATGCCGATTCGCCAACCGCCGTATCTGTTCCAGCCGAGGCACTCGACCTTGCCCGATTCAACGGCTATAACGGGAGTACCGACTGCCGACATCAGGTCGTGCCCCAAATGCGGTCTTGTGTATCCGAATGTCCGCTTTGCGCCAAAGTCATCGTAATGCGAATACGGAAAGGTTTTTGCAATCGGCGAAAACCACCGCACTCCGTAGTCCTGCTTTATACTGCCGTCAGACTGTTCTTCCTCAAAGTCGCCGACCATACCGCTGAGCACCGCCGTATATACATTATAATAGTATGTATAGTATTTCATATCTTTGGTAAGTTCAGCTATCGTCTTGCCGTCTTTCAGCTTTTCGCAGAGGTTATCCATATCGCTTTGCTTGTATTTTGAAAAATCGCCGCCGTATTTTGCGCCGAGGTATGCAAGAATTTCGATATAATTTAATTTTGTATCCTCGCTCTGAGATGAAATATCGTAGCTCACAGCTTTTTGCAGTGCGTCAGCCGTAACATTGAATTCCGCATACTTAATAAAATTGTCGGTTTCCTTTCCGCCGACAATCGTCATAACCGAACAGGCAAGCACAAAAGCAGAAATAAGCAATAAAATAATCCGTTTCATATATAATCACCCGATTATATATATGAAACGGATTTCAAATTAATTTCTCATTAAATGTATTGCGGTTTCGGCTTTTTCTATAATTCTTAAATCGTTGTCATATGTGCAAAGTTTTCGTGCCTGCTGGAGGTCAACCCAGATGTAACTGTCGATTTCTTCCTCCTGAATTTTTACGCTGTCGGTAAACGCCTGTGCAAGGAAGAACACTACCCGCTTGCGAATTTTGCCGAACGGGCAATACTCGCTGATTTCTCTAAATCCCTTTGCAAGGGTAACATCAAGCCCTGTTTCCTCTTTGATTTCTCTCAAAGCGGTTTCCTGCTCGTTTTCGTCGTTTTCTATATGACCTTTCGGAAAACTCCAATATCTGCCGTTGCTGTTCTTCACAAGCAATACCTTTGTATTCTGCTTGTTGCGGTAAAAAATCACCGCACCGCAGGATTTTTCGTAAAGACAGCTTATACTCTCCACTTTTACATTACGCAAGCGGGCAAGTATTTTTTTAAGCTCCGGCTCGTAATAAATCTCTCCATACGGAGCGACTATGAATTTATCGCCCTTGAGTCCCTCAAATTTGGCAACGGCAATAACCACACCGTCAAAGTATTCTTCAACTCTGTCCTTGCGTGTAACAAGATAAGCGCTTTTGTTTGAAAAGGAATTGCCCGAAACATAGGCGGAGAAAAAACCTTTTCCGACCTTGCCAAACACATTTACTCTTACATTTTCCGCAAGCATTGCCGCTGCCTCCTTTCTTAATTCAAATAAAAATCAACAATTAATTCAGTAAGCCGTCCATACTGTCGAGCTGTACCTGAGTATTTGCACTCATAATGCCGTTGAGATAAAGAACCTCTGTAATGCCGTTCTGCTTGCAGTAGTCTGCAAGATTCTGTCCGAAATATCTGAAATCTATAATATGAACTTCGGAATAATTATTTGTAAGATACGGTGAGAATGCGTTGCCGTAGCTTTCTTTGACAACGGCAATCTTCTTGCCTGTGCCGTTTTCGGAATCGGAATGTAAAACGGTAAGCGGATTGTCGCCCATAATAAATAAACTGTATGTATTTGAACCCGCCTCCGCATACTGATAATAAGGCGAATCGTAGTTTGATGTAGTGCCGTTTGAATCCGTAATATCCATTGTAACATTATAAGGGAATGTCCAATAGCTTACGGTATCGGTTGTAAGTCCGTCATTTGTGTTTGCAAACGAACCCGTAAAGCCCTCAATTTTATTTTCCGTGCAAGTGCTTAAATCAAGAACAGCCTGATTTGTTGCCTCCGCAAACGCTGTATATGCGTAATATGCGCCAAGTCCTGTCCAGTGGTGGTCGGAATTGTAATAAACATATTCGTTGCAGTGCTCGGCAATTTTGTTGTAAGCATTTATCGGTGTTACAGAGCTGTTTAGCTTTGAATAAATCTGCTTGATGTTCTCTGCCTGTGAATCCGACGGAGCGGAGCTGTTTTTAAGTCTTTGCGGAAGTCCCATTTCCGTATGGTTGGGAACAACCATATTGTAAACCTTAATTCCGCTTAACTTCTGCTGATAGCTGTTGATTGAATCGGCATAAAGCTGTGCTCTGTATTCATCGCCGCCGAAAAGCTCATATGCGGCGCCGTTCCAGATGTAAGCGTTTGTACCCATATATCCTGTTGTGTTATCGTCCTTAATATTAGGCGTAACAAAATTAAGTGCCGCTGCGTTTGCTGCTTGTGTTGCGGGTTGAGTTGTTGCTGCCTGTGTAGGCGGTATTGTTTTATCGGAATTATTGTCAGCTTTTTTGTCCGAACCGGTACAGGCTCTGAACATTGAAGAAATTATTGTGATTATAAGTATTAATATAAGTATTCCAACACTTACAATAATAATGCGGTTTCTAAGTCTTCTGCTGAATCTTTTTCTTTTAGGCGGCTTGCGATGCACATTATTTCGATTATTAGGTACAGGCCCTCTGCCGTTTTGCGGCGGTCTGTTCATCGGCTGACGGTATTCTCTCCTGTATTGACTGCGTTGAGCCGCAACTCTGTCGTCATCAAAATAATCTAAGTTGTATTTATCTGCCATATATACACTCTCCCGTCTTAAAACAAGCAACAGATAATTAAACGCTGTTTCCTCATTATATCATTATATTAATTAAAGCATATTTTATTATACAACATCTTTAGTCTAAAAACAATACAATTTTTCATTTTTCGAGTAAATCCGCAAATGCGGCAAATATTTACATCCATAAGCAAAACAGATTTAAAAATAGAGTTGAAAGAAAAGGAAAAATACGATATAATTTAGAGTTGCAGGATGTTTTTTTCCAAGCAATTACAATGAGGTGATATTTATGTTGCTTTGCACGGATGTGGGCAATACAAATATAAAATTTGCACTTTACAAAGGTGAAAAACTGCTTATGAAGTTAAGATTTTCCACTAATCGCAGTAAAACCGCCGACGATTACGCAGTTGACCTTTATACTATATTCAGAATAAACAATGTTGATGTAAACGAAATTAACGGCTCAATAATCTCAAGCGTAGTACCCATAGTAACCGACCTGCTCGGAAAAGCTATTTTTACTGTGGCAAATGTAGAAAGTTTGGTTGTCGGACCGGGCATTAAAACAGGTCTTGACATTCGCCTTGACAACCCCGGCGCCGTAGGCTCGGACATTGTATGTATGTGCGTTGCTTTAAAAGAACAGTACCCCTGCCCGGTAATCGTAATCGGAATGGGCACTGCCACAACCATTCTTTATATGAACGAGCACAAGGCTTATTGCGGCGGAGTTATTTTGCCGGGTGTGCAGATTTCACTTGACGCACTTACCGCAAAATGCGCACTTTTGCCGTCGGTCAGTTTTTCTGCGCCGCAAAAGGCAATCGGAACAAACACTGCCGACTGTATACGCAGCGGCATAATTTACGGCAATGCCGCAATGATTGACGGCGTAATCGACCGCTTTGAAGCGGAAACGGGTCACAAATGCACTCTTGTTGCAACAGGCGGATTTGCACCGCACATTGTAAAGTTCTGCAAAAAAGACATTACCGTAAACGACGACCTTGTACTCGAGGGATTAAGACTTATATACGAAAAGAATCTGTAATTATTCGATTTTCAATAATATACAATTTTGTTTTAAACTGCATATCTGTTTGTGCACCCTTTTGAATTATTGCATCAAAAGGGTGTTTTTATTATTCCTTTTATAAATTTGTATTTGATGTTCACATCATTTTTACTAAAAAAGCAAACTCGTTAAACACATACAATTTTGTATGTGTAGAAATTTTGCTGATAAACATTTTTGTTTTTGTATAATTTTATTTATTAGTGTGGCGGTTATTTGTTTTTTGTTTCAAAAATATATACATAATTACCAAATAATAAAATTTTGCATTTTTTAATTTAACAAATATAACAAAGATTTTGTTATATTTGTACAAAATTCTCTTGTTCGCATATAAAATCGTCAAATTTACCGCATTTTAGCAGTATTGATTTTTAAGTTGTTTTCAAATATAATAGTAATGTTATATTTTGAAGAATTATCGGCTTTTATGTTGATTATTGCAGCTGCGAAAATGCATTTGCGTTTGCTGTAAAAGCTGGGAGGAGAATCATTTTAATGGAAATATCGTTTAAGGACATAACAAGAGTAATTAAGAAAAACATCGTTTTCATTTTGGTTGTATCGTGTTTATTTGCAATCATATCGGTTTTTGTAACTACATTTTTTATTCAGAAAACATACACCTCAAGCGTAAAGCTCTATGTTGAAACAAACTACAACACTTCCTCTGCTATGGAAGACAACCAGAGTGTAAACTACGCTAAAAACCTTGTTTTAACCTACATTGAGTTGCTCGATTCAAACACATTTTACAGCGAGGTTTCAAAGGAGCTCCACGAAAAATACACAGCGTCACAGCTCAAAGCTATGATTAAGTTTGAAAGCATTGAGGATACCGAGGTATTTAAGGCGATAGTTGTATCGCCAAGTCCTTATGAATCAAAAGAAATAGGCGACTCCATTGCTAAAATAGCACCTAAGATAATCGCAAATGTAAAGGACAACGCAAAACTCAAGATTGTCGATGAGGCAGATACACCGAAAGCACCTACATCACCGAATGTAACAAGAAACACAATTATTGCATTTCTCGGCGGACTTATACTTGCTCTTATCATTTCATTTGTTCGTGACTTCCTCGATGTAAAGATTAAATACAACGAAGAAATGACAACTATTCTTGATCTTCCTATTCTTGCCGCAATTCCTGACTTTGAGTATTTTTCAAATCAGAAAAATGCAAACAAATACGGCAACAGATACGGCAAATAAGTAAAGGAGTTACACAGCAATGAAAAAGAATAAAACAAAAATTGATCGTTCAATAGATACTGATGTTCTCGGCTTTCAGGTTCGTGAATCTTACAAGGCGGCAAGAACAAATATAGCTTATTCAATTCTCAAAAAAGGCTGCAAAAAGGTAGCTTTTACATCATCTACAAAGAGCGAGGGCAAAACAGTAACCTCTATCAATGTTGCGTCGGCACTTGCTCAGCAGGTTGACACCAAGGTGCTTGTAGTTGAGTGCGACCTTCGCCGTCCGAGAGTAAACACAGCACTTAAAATTGAGCCTACACCCGGTCTTACAAACTATCTTAATGACGAGTGTTCGCTTGAAGACATTATAAAGGACACTAAGATTGACAACCTCAAGGCGATTGCCTACGGCGCAATTCCTCCTAACCCGTCCGAGCTTCTTGCGAGTGAGGCTATGGCTGACCTTATCAAGACGGCTGAAAAAGAGTACGACTACATTATTTTTGATACACCGCCTGTCGGCATTGTTATTGACGCAGTTCCGATTCTCAAGGCAGCGGACGGTGTGGTAATTGTTGCAAGAAACAACTCAACTACATATCCCGAGCTTGCAAAAACCGTAGAAACAGTCGAGCGTACAGATGCAAAAATCATCGGAGTTATTCTTAACAGAGTTAAACCGCAGGAAACAAGAAAAGGCAAGGGTTACTACTCAAGATACGGCGGATATTACAGCAGTTCAACCAAAGACTAATCTTTAATACTTCAGAGCAATTTTATTTAATTACACAGGTAATTAATTGGGTATAATAAAAATTTACGGAGGATAAAACGGAAGCAATTATGGGAAAAGCAAATATTACCGACACATCGAAAGCGGCAGCATCAAACACACATTCAGTTAAGCCGAAGCCGATTTACGATTTTGTAAAGCGTGTTTTCGATATTGTATGTTCACTCATCGGTTTGATTGTTCTTTCACCTGTTTTTATCATTCTTTCCATACTTATAAAAACCACAAGCGAAGGTCCTGTTTTCTTTGCGCACAAGCGTGTCGGCAAAGGCGGCAAAACAATAAAAATCTATAAGTTCAGAAGTATGGTAACAAATGCGGAAGAACTTATAAAGCAGTTTACCCCCGAGCAAAAAGCCGAATACGAAAGAAACTTTAAGCTTGAAAACGACCCTCGAGTTACAAAAGTAGGAAAATTTATGAGAAAAACAAGTCTTGACGAACTTCCACAGCTTATTAACATTCTTAAGGGCGATATTTCTGTTGTAGGCCCTCGCCCCGTTATGGATGTTGAAACTAAAATTTACGGTAACTACCGCAATATGCTGCTCAGCGTAAAGCCGGGTCTTACAGGCTTTTGGGCGGCAAACGGCAGAAGCGCCACTACATACACACGCAGAAGAGCTATGGAAATTTACTATGTAAAGAACCGTTCCGTATTACTTGATTTAAAAATAATTTTCAAAACATTTATTTCTGTATTTAAGCGTGTAGGTGCGGTTTAAGGAGGAAAAGCAATGAAAGCTGTATTACTTGCAGGTGGCTTTGGAACAAGAATTTCCGAAGAATCGCAGTTTAAGCCAAAGCCAATGATTGAAATAGGCGGAATGCCGATTTTGTGGCATATTATGAAACTTTACTCATATTACGGAGTAAACGAATTTATTATATGCGCAGGATACAAACAGCATGTAATTAAAGAATGGTTTGCGGATTATTTTCTGCATACTTCGGACATAACATTTGATTTTACACAGGACGATAAAATAATCGTACATAACAAAAGAGCCGAACAGTGGAAGGTCACGGTCGTTGATACGGGACTTAACACAATGACAGGCGGCAGACTTAAGAGAGTGCGTGACTTTATAGGCAGCGAGCCTTTCTTTATGACATACGGTGACGGTGTGTCTGATGTCGATATTAATGCTCTTTATGAATTTCACAAGAAGAACGGCAGACTTGCCACTATGTCGGCAGTCAAACCCGAAAGCCGCTTTGGTGTGCTTGACCTTTCAAGCGAAAACGAGGTTAAGGCATTCCGTGAAAAGAGCGACATTGACTCCGGTTGGATAAACGCAGGCTTTATGGTGCTTGAGCCGCAGGTACTCGACTATGTAAAAGACGATACAATTATGTTTGAGCGTGAGCCTATGGAACAGCTTGCAAAAGAAGGTCAGATTATGTGCTGGAAACACAACGGTTTCTGGCAGTGTATGGACACTCTTCGTGACAAAGAAAAGCTCGAAAAACTCTGGAGCACAAACAAAGCGCCGTGGAAGGTATGGAAAGATTAATGCTTAATTTTTATAAAGGTAAAAGAGTATTTGTAACAGGTCACACAGGATTTAAGGGCAGTTGGCTCTGCAAAATCCTTGCAAATGCGGGCGCACAGGTTACCGGCTACTCTCTTAACCCACCTACAAACCCGAATTTATTTGAAATTGCAAATATCGAGGGCGACATTAAGTCCGTTATCGGCGATATTCGTGATTTTGATTTGCTAAAAAAGACATTTGACGAGGCACAGCCCGAAATTGTACTTCACCTTGCGGCTCAGCCGATTGTGCGTGACAGCTACAAGATGCCTGCCTATACATACGAAACAAATGTAATGGGCACTGTAAACATTCTTGAATGTGTAAGACAGTCGGACTGCGTAAAGTCATTCCTCAATGTAACAACAGACAAGGTTTACGAAAATAAGGAGTGGCAATGGGGATATCGTGAGAATGAACCGCTTGACGGCTTTGACCCGTATTCAAACAGCAAGAGCTGTTCGGAGCTTGTAACTCACAGCTACAAAAATTCGTTCTTTGCAGACGGCAGAGTGGCAATTTCGACTGCAAGAGCCGGCAATGTAATCGGCGGCGGCGATTTTGCAAACGACAGAATTATTCCAGACTGCGTTCGTGCACTTGAAAAAGGCGAAGATATAATCGTTCGTAATCCTCATTCAACAAGACCGTATCAGCATGTGCTTGAACCACTGTTTGCGTATCTTATGATTGCAAAGGCTCAGTATGAGGACATAAAATTTGCCGACTACTACAATGTAGGTCCCGACGAATGTGACTGCGTTACTACAGGCGAGCTTGTAGACCTGTTTGTAAAGTATGCGGACGGCAAGATAAAATGGATAAACAAGAGCGAGAAAAATGCCGTACACGAAGCGAATTTCTTAAAACTCGACTGCTCAAAACTCAAGGCTGTATTTGGCTGGAAACCGCATTGGCATGTAACAGAGGCCGTTGAAAAAACTGTTGAATGGTCACGCTGTTATATGGAAAAAGGCGATGTCAGAAAATGTATGGACAAACAGATTGAGGAATTTTTAGCAAGCAGAATTTAAATATATCATCAACAAAAGAGGTTTAGTGATGAAAAAGGCGATTGTAACAGGCTCAAACGGCTTTGTCGGCTCAAATGTATGCAAAAGACTTTGCGCTGACGGAGTTAAGGTTTATGCCGTTGTAAAAGATAAAAACGAAAAAATCGACAACATAGAAAAACTTGACGGTATTGAAATTGTGTACTGCGAGCTTGATGAAATTGAAACTCTCTTTGATAAAATTTCAGACAGAGATGTTGATGTTTTCTACCACTTTGCATGGGTTGGCTCAGCAGGCCCGCTCAGATGCGACGAGAACATTCAGCTGCAAAACGCACTTTGGACAGCTCGTGCGCTCAGAACAGCCGACAAAATGCAGTGCAAAAAGTTTGTAAACGCAGGTTCGATTATGGAAAAGGAAACCTATACGGCCGTTTACACACAGGAAAGCAAACCCGGCTTGCCGTACATTTACGGTGCAGGCAAGCTCATTGCCCGTTCTATCTGCAAGCCGATTGCAAACAGCCTTGACATAGACCTTTGCTGGGCGGTAATTACCAACGCTTACGGCGCAGGAGAGTTTTCGCCGAGATTTGTTAATTCAACAATTCGCAAAATTATTGCAGGCGAGCCTTTACAGTTTACAGCCGCTACACAAAATTACGATTTCATTTATATAGACGATGTTGCAAGAGCCTTTGAGGCAATCGGCGAATACGGCATCGCAAACAAAGAGTACACAATAGGCAGTGGCAACGCAAGACCACTCAAGGAGTTCATTCTCGAAATGCAGAACGAGCTTGCACCTGAAGCAAAACCGATTTTCGGTGATGTGCCGTTTACAGGTGTAAATATGCCGCTTGAGGCATTTGATACAACCGACATAGAAACAGACTGCCACTTCAAACCTGAGATTTCCTTTGCAGAGGGCACAAGGCTTACTATGGAGTGGATTAAGTCCGTAGACTAAAAATCAGGGCGAAATTTATCTTTCGCCCTTTATATTCGTAATGCAAACTGCGTTTTTCTGAAAATTATGGGTTAATTTTCAGAATAGAAACATTTTAAGGAGATTATTTATATGATTCAGAAGTTTGAATTTTGCAATACCGATTTTGAGGGTGCATATCTTATTAAACCGTTTTGCGCAACAGATGTAAGAGGCGCATTTATTAAGGATTACTCAAAAGAGGTTTTCGAGGCTAACGGTCTTGAGCACAACCTTGCGGAAGTTTTCTATACAGTATCTCACAAGGGCGTTATTCGTGCGCTCCATTTTCAGCGTGTACACGAGCAGGCAAAGCTTGTAAGATGCATTAAAGGCAAGGTTTTTGATGTTATCGTTGACCTTCGTCCCGACTCCCCTACCTTTAAAAAGTGGCAGGGTTTCTACCTTTCCGAAGAAAATATGAACGAACTTTATGTTCCCGAACATTTTGCTCATGGCTACCTTGTGCTTGAGCCGTCCGTTGTTTCATACAAGTGCGGCGAAAAATTCTACGGTGAATATGATGACGGCATTATGTACAACGACCCAGACTTTGGCGTTGAATGGCCGTTTGACGAAATCGGCGGTATTGAAAATCTTATTTTAGCCGATAAAGACAAAAATCTCCAGTCGTTTAAGGAATTTGAAGAAAAGTATCTTAAATAATGACTTAAAAATATTTTTACGGAGGGTAAAATGAACATAGTTTATTCAAGTTCTGACAGCTATGCACCGATTGCGGGTGTGTCGATAATGTCTTTACTTCATAACAATACAGACTCTGAAAGCATCAATATTTATATGATAGACAACAGCATTTCTGCCGAGAACAAACATCGCTTTGAAGAAATGGTCGGCAAATACGGACGCACCATTCACTTTATACCTCAGCCCGACCTCAACAAAAAGGCAGGCGTGGAAATTGAGGTTGGCAGATGGAATATCAGTACCTTTTTCAGACTTTTTCTTTGCACCATTTTGCCTGACGATATAGACAGATGTATTTATCTTGACTGCGACACAGTTATTCGCCACTCGCTAAAGGAATTTTGGGAAACAGACCTCGGTGACAAGGTTGTGGCGGCTGTTGACGACTGCCGAAGTGACCGCTACAAAGCCGAGCTTAACCTTGACAGCAACAGCACCTACACAAACAACGGCGTACTGCTCATTGACCTTAAAAGCTGGCGTGAGATGAATGTTGAAAAGGAATTTCTCGACTTTATCATTGCGCACAACGGCGACATAACCTATGTTGACCAAGGTGTGCTCAACGGTGTTCTCGCCAAAAAGGGACTTGTAAAGGTAGTACATACAAAATATGACGCAATGACTGTATTCTTCGACTTTAATTTTAAAGACCTGATGAAGGTCAGAAAGCCTGAGCACCATCTAAGCGAACAGGAGTACAGCGAAACGGTAACAGACCCGTATATTATTCACTATACTTCGTGCTTTTTGTCGGGTACACGACCATGGAACGAAAACAACAACCACCCGTTTGTCGGCGATTACCTAAAGTACAAGGCTATGTCGCCATGGAAAGACTTTCCGCAGTACCCCGATGACAGAAAGAAATCTAAAAAACTGATGACAAGTGTGTGCAATGCCATGCCAAAGGGTATGATGATTGCCGTAATCTCGCTTGTTCACTCAAAGCTCTACCCTATGGCACGAGCATTAAAACAAAAAGGCAGGGCCGAATAAATGAAAATTCTGCTTGTAAATAAATACCACTATGTAAAAGGCGGCAGTGAAACCTATCACTTCGGACTTGCAAAATTGCTTGAAGAACATGGCAACGAAGTAATATATTTTGCTATGCAAGACGAAAAAAATTACGATTGCGCACAGGCAAAGTATTTTTCAAAAAATGTTGATTTCAACAAGAGTATGTCGCCGTTTGAGAAACTCACAGCAGGTATGCACGCCCTGTATTCGTTTGATGCTAAAAAGAAAATCGAACAGCTTATTGAGGCAGAAAAGCCCGATATTGTGCATATAAATTTGGTTCACAGACACATTACGCTTTCTATTTTGAACGCAATACAAAAGTATAATATTCCTGTTGTGTTTACGGCGCACGACCTCAACTGCGTGTGCCCTACACACACTATGCTTTGCGGCGACAAGGTGTGCGACCGCTGCGTGGCTGAGCACAGCTACAAGCCTGCACTTGAGCAGAAATGCGTAAAAAACTCCGCACTTCAAACCTACCTTGCTGTTATTGAGGCTAAGAACTACGAGAGAATGAAGATGTACGATAAAATCGACTTCTACATTTGTCCGTCTGATTTTTACAGAAAGCAGTTTGTAAAATCGGGCATCACAAAAAATCCCGTTGTGCATTGGGTGAACTTTTTGCCTGTCGGCACAGAATACAAGCTATGCAGCAACGCAAAGGACTATTTCCTTTTCTTTGGCAGACTTTCGGTTGAAAAGGGACTTATGTCACTTGTAAAGGCATACCACAAGGGCAACTTTAAAAACAAACTTTACCTTGTGGGTGACGGTCCTCTGCGTGAGGAGCTTGAAAACTATGTTAAAGAAAACAACCTTACAGAAAAGGTTATTTTTACAGGTTTTCAGAGCGGTGACGCACTGAAAAAATATGTTGAAGAGGCAAAGTGCGTTATTCTGCCGAGTGAATGGTACGAAAACGGGCCTTACTCTATTCTTGAGGCTATTGCACTTGGCAAGCCTGCCATTGTAAGCAGCAACGGCGGTCTACCCGAAATTGTTGATGACGGAAAAACAGGCTTTATTTGCGAGCCGAATAATCCCGACAGCCTTTGTGCTTGCCTTGAAAAGATGAACAATCTTACCGAGGACGAGTACCTTGCAATGTCAAAGGCGGCGCTTGAAAAGGCAAGGGAAAACTGCGACTGCGAAAAATACTATGAAAAGCTGATGAACTGCTACAAAGATTTGATTAAAGCAAAGGGTGGCAAAAAGATATGACATTATTAAAAATATATTGGCGCTTAAAAGCCGTTTTTAAAAAGCTATGTTTTAAAATTATGTTCGGAAAAAGATTTTCTATCGGCAAAAACACAACTTTCCGCAAAAATTTTGGACTTTACCTTGAAAAGGGTGCGTCAATCAAAATCGGTAACGATTGCTTTTTCAATCGTGGCTGTTCTATCAACTGCCTTGAAAGCGTAGAAATCGGCGACCATACAATTTTCGGCGAAAATGTAAAAATTTATGACCAAAACCATAAATTCAGAGATAGAACAAAGCTCATTCGTGAGCAGGGTTACTCGGTGGGCAAGGTGAAAATCGGCAGTAACTGCTGGATTTGCACCAATGCCGTTATTCTTAAAGGCGTAGAAATCGGCGACAACTGCGTTATAGGCGCAGGCTGTGTAATTTATCGTGACATTCCCGCAAACTCTGTTGTGAAAAGCAACGGCGGAATCACTATTGAAACTTTGGAGTAACATATGAAAAAGAAGAAAACTGTTGCATATCTTACAAGACACGCCGTATCTAACTACGGCTCTGTACTTCAGGCATATGCAACACAAACCGCTCTTGAAAAGCTCGGCGCAAATGCCGTATGTATAGATTATTACCGAACAGACGAAAAAACCGAAAATCTTGTTGACACAAGACTCAAAAGTGTGAGTGCAAAGTGGAATAAAAATGCACTCACTCGTCTTGTTTTTAAAGCAACTCAAAATCCCGTATATAAATTTGCGGATAAGCGATTTGCAGAGTACAGAAAAATCGTTAAGGTGACCGACAAGGAATACAACAGCGAACAGGAGCTTGCCGCCGATATTCCTCAGGCAGATATTTATATGACAGGCAGTGATCAGGTGTGGAATACCGTTGTGTGCGGTGAGATTGACCCTGTATATTTTCTGTCGTTTTTGCCCGACAGTGCAAAGAAGATTGCATATGCCGCAAGTTTTGGCGGCAGTGAAGTTTTGCCAAATGACAAAGAAAACATTAAAAAGTGGCTTAAACGCTACGATAAAATTACAATTCGTGAAAACAGCGGTGTAAAAATCGCAAACGAACTCGGAGTGCCTGCCGAGCAGGTGCTTGACCCTACCTTTTTGCTTGAAAAATCAGAGTGGGAAAAGCTCATACCTCAGCGAGAGTGCAGCGAAAAATATGTGCTTGTGTATCAGCTCCACCCAAACAAACAATTTGACGAATACGCAAAGCAGTACGCAAAGAAAAAGGGACTTAAACTCTACCGACTGAGCCACTGTTTCCACCATATTGTGAGGAGCGGCAAATTTGTTTGCTGTCCTCCAATCGGTGAATTTTTGTGGTACATAAAAAATGCCGAGCATTTCCTTACCGATTCTTTCCATGGCACTGCCTTTGCAATCGGTCTTAACACACAATTTACCGATGTTCTGCCAAAGAGTTACAGCGAAAGAATCTCAAGTATTCTTCAGCTTATCGGCTACGAAAACAGAATACTCAAAAGCTACAACGACTTTGACATTGACAGCGAAAAAATAGATTTTGAAAAGGTAAACGAAAAAATATCGGCAGAGCGTAAAAAATCGCTTGATATTCTTAAAAATATGATAGGTGATTAATTGTGAACAATATACTTCAGCTTGGCAAAAGCTGCTGCGGCTGCTCAGGCTGTGAGCAGATTTGTCCTAAAAAATGTATAACCATACAACCCGACAGCGAGGGATTTCTCTGCCCTGTTGTTGACGAAAGCAAGTGCGTTGACTGCGGTCTGTGCGTAAAGCACTGCCCCATTATGACTGACGCAAAGCGTTGCGATGAGCCAAAGGTGTATGCGGCAAAGTACAAAGACCGCACCTCGGCTTTTAAAAGCACATCGGGCGGACTTTTTATTCCGCTTGCAAAGGAAGTGCTTGCAAGGGGCGGCGTTGTTTTCGGCTGTGCATATGACGAAAATCTTGTTGCAAGGCACATTGCCGTAAGCAATGAAAGCGAGCTTTACAAATTGCAAAGCTCTAAGTATGTGCAGAGCGACACCCGAGGTATTTATAAGCAGGTAAAAACCTTGCTTGCAGACGATAAATATGTTTTGTTCAGCGGTACAGGCTGTCAGGTCGCAGGACTTAAAACATTCCTTAACAAGGACTGCGAAAAACTGCTTACCGTTGACATTGTGTGCCATGGTGTGCCAAGTCCTGCACTCTTTAAAAATTATGTTGACTATATGGGCAGAAAGCTCGGCGGAAAACTCACCTCATACAATTTCAGAAGTAAAGAAAAACGAGGCTGGGACTTGTATTACAAGGCTGAAAACGGCAAAAAAAGCAAGTCGGACTACGGATTTTTTGACCCGTATTACAGCGCCTTTCTCTACTGCAAAACCTACCGAGAGAGCTGTTACGAATGTAAATTTGCCAATAAAAACAGAGTGGGCGATATTTCGCTTGCCGATTTTTGGGGTATTCAAAAATTTCACCCCGATTTTTATGACGAAAACGGAGTATCTCTCGTACTCGTAAATACCGAAAAGGGCAAAGATTATTTTGACCTGATAAAAGACAGGCTCGAAATTATAGAATCGGATTACGAAAAAGCCTCTGCCATGAACTCAAACCTTGTCGTGGCATCAGAAAGACCGGCGTGCAGAGATACAATTTATGACGGCTTTGACGGCT
Source organism: Ruminococcus sp. BSD2780120874_150323_B10 (assembly GCF_015553695.1). Taxonomy (NCBI): domain Bacteria; kingdom Bacillati; phylum Bacillota; class Clostridia; order Eubacteriales; family Oscillospiraceae; genus Ruminococcus; species Ruminococcus sp. BSD2780120874_150323_B10. Next base: position 49,514 of record NZ_JADNHD010000006.1, on the reverse strand, counting down.
TAGATTTTGACAGCTATGTCAAAACAAAACTTGCGTTCAAGGTAAACCCGAAAACCAAAATCAAAAAAATGATACCTCTCGGCGTAAAGAGGGTACTGAAAAAACTGCATTAAGCAAAACAGGAAGGAAACGAAAATGAAAGTATTACAGATTGCTGTCGGAATCAACGGTGGCGGTGTGGGCGCTGTTTTATTGAACTTTTACACCCATATGAACCACAACGATGTAAAATTTGACATCATAATTGATGATTTGCCGTCAGTTAAAAACGGCAGTCTTAACGAGGACGCATTTAAAAAAATGGGCTGTAATATTTTTCGTGTTACTCCCAAATCGCAAAATCTGAGCGAGAACATCAGGCAGGTCAGCGAGATTATGAAAAACGGCAATTACGATATTCTCCACTCAAATATGGAGGAATGGTCGGCGCTGTACTGCAAGCTCGGCAAAAAATACGGCATAAAAACAAGAATTGCCCACGCACACCTTGCGTATGTAAACAATCCGAGCTTTGTAAAAAGAATGTATAACAGTGTGCTAAAGGTAGGACTTCGCCGCTACGCAACAGACTTTTTTGCTTGCAGTAAGGACGCAGGCAGGTATCTTTTCGGCGACAAAATTCTTGAAAAAAGCAATTTCAGAGTTTTGCCGAATGCGATTGATACAAAAAGCTACTCCTACAATCCGAGCACAAGAAAAAGAATAAGAAACGAGTTTGGCATAGCTGACACCACCTTTGCGGTAGGCTTTGTAGGCAGACTTTATTATCAGAAAAATCCCGAAAGAATGTTGAGCATATTCAATGAAATTTGCAAGCTCCACCCCGATTCTCACCTTGTTATAGTCGGCGACTACAAAAGCTATGCAAAATTTGACGGACTTAAAAAATATGCCGAAGAGAACGGATTTTCCGATAAAATTACCTATACGGGACTTAGAAAAGATGTGCCCGATGTTATGCAGGCATTTGACGCATTTGTTCTTCCGTCAAGATACGAGGGCTTTGGCATTGTGTATATTGAGGCTCAGGCGGCAGGTCTTATGACCTTTGGTACGGCAAAGGTTGTGCCTGAGGAGGTTGACTGCACACCGCTTATGCACTTTATTGATTCTCAGTCAGAGGATAAACTCTGGGCAAAGCAAATTCTTGAAAACAGCCTTGACTACGAGCGAAAAGATATGGCTAAGGAAATAGAAAACTGCGGCTTTGAAATTTCTGTTGAGGCTAAAAAGCTGCAGCAATTTTATGAAGATAAAACAAAAGGCAACTAAACTTCGGAGGTTCAGAAATTTATGTTAGGTCTGGCAACCCCATTTAAAACTCAAAATTACGGTACAAAATTGCAGGCATATGCTATGCAGTCCATATTTACCGAAATGGGATATGATACCGAAATTATCAACTTTACATATACATCGAGCAAAAAAGACAAGCTCGCCACACTGCTCTCGCCCAAAAAACTTGCGGCAAAAATCAAATATAAAAAGTCGCAAAAGGGTATGGCAGGCAATGCGGAATACTCAAAGTGTATGGCTCAGAGGAACGCAGGCTTTGACAATTTTGTAAATCAAAATCTGCGCATAACCCGTAATTTTCTCAGCCTTGCAGCTCTAAAAGAATACAGCAAAAGATACGATGCCGTAATTTGCGGAAGCGACCAAATTTGGCTGCCTGTTCATATTCAACAGCAGTATTACACGCTTTCCTTCGTTCCAAAGGGAACTCGCAGAATTGCGTATGCGCCGAGTTTTGGCATAAACTCGGTTGAGAAAGCCGATGAAAGCCTTTATAAATCAGCTATCAACGGCTTTGACAGCCTTTCCTGCCGAGAAATGAGCGGCTGCGACATAATAAAAAACCTCACAAACAAAGAGGCTCAGCTTGTTCTTGACCCAACCCTTATGGTTGACAAGAAAATATGGGACAAAATGAGCGGAAGTACACCGAAGGTTGACGGCGAGTACATATTCTGCTACTTCCTCGGCAAAAATCCTGAGCATAGAAAAAAGGTTAGAAAGCTCGCCGAAAAAACAGGCTTAAAGGTTGTGTGCCTGCCGTATATTGACGGCTATACGGAGTCGGACAACGGATATGCTGACCTTGCGCTTTACGATATTGCGCCCGACGGCTTTGTAAACCTTATTAAAAACGCAAAGTATGTTTGCACCGATTCTTTCCATGGCAGTGTGTTCTCTACCATTTTTGAAAGGCAATACTTTGTGTTCGAGCGCTTTGCTCAGGGCACTAAGGGTTCAACCAACACAAGGCTTGAGTCGCTTTTAAAAAGCCTTGGTCTTGAATACAGACAGATAAAAGACAGCGAGCTTGCCGACGAATGGGACGGCAAACTAAACAAAACTCTAAACAAAACTATTGATTATACACAGGTGCAGGCAAGGCTTGAAAAATTAAAGGCTCATTCTGCCGAATACATTACCGCTGCGCTTGACGGAATTTTGCCTGCCCATGAAAAACATATAAAGCTGTATGACAAGCACGATTGCTGCGGCTGTTCGGCGTGTGCCGACAAATGTCCTGTCAAAGCTATAAGTATGAAACCCGACAGCGAGGGATTTGTGTATGCAAATGTTGACGAATCGGCGTGCATAGGCTGCGGTGCGTGCATTAAAGCCTGCCCAATAAAGCAGTTTAAAAAGGGTACAGCTGAATTTTCGGCTGTTGCGGCATACAGCAAAGATGAGAATATTCGCCACGAGAGCACTTCGGGCGGAATTTTTACCCACCTTGCAAAAGCGATAATAAGCAACGGCGGCGTTGTTATAGGCGCTGCGTTTGATGAAAACTTCGGTGTAAGACACATTGCCGTTGATAATATAGATGACCTTAAAAAATTCAGAAGTTCAAAATATGTTCAGAGTAACACTCAGGGCATTTATAAGGAAACCAAAGCCTTGCTCGATAATAAGAAAACGGTTCTTTTCTCAGGCACTCCTTGTCAGATAAGGGCGCTAAAGAGCTTTTTGGGCAAGGATTACGAAAATCTTATAACGGTTGATTTGTTCTGCCATGGTGCTCCGTCACCTAAAATTTGGAATAAGTACCTTGAATTTGCAAATGCGAATAACGAACATATCAACTCGGTTTCTTTCCGTGACAAAAGGATAAGCTGGGAAAATTATTCCCTCACCATTAAGTATAAAGACCACGAAAAATCGGCTTTTTGGAAAGACGATGCCTTCGCAAGAGGATTTGGTTTTTCACTTTTCAACCGTCCTGCTTGCAGCACCTGCCGACTAAAGTCTTTCCCACGAATCAGCGATATTACACTCGGAGATTTGTGGCTTATTCAGCAGATTTTCCCCGACCTTGACGACCACAAGGGAATTTCTTTTGTACTGTTAAACAACGAAAAAGGCAAAAAGCTCTTTGACAGCATTAAAAGCGAAATCTTTTTCAGAGATATTCCAAAAGAAAAGCTCAGGCTCACCTATCCTGTTATGGGCACACCGACAAAGGCGCACCCAAACAGAGAGACTTTCTTTAATCGGCTTGACACCGTTCCTTTTGACGAACTTGTGTTTAAATATGCAACGGTTGACAAAAAGAGGGAATTTAAAATTAAACGCAACAAAGTTTTAAGCAAACTCGGTATTTTACCCGTCCTTAAAAGGCTTAAAAAGATGCTGTAATATAAGGAGGTTACAATGAAAAAGCTAATGAATCAACGCTGGTTTATCGCCCTTGTATTTATGGTGCTTTATAAGCCTGCAATGTTTTCTCAAATGCCTGCGCTGCACACATTCGATACCATATCAAATGTGTTTAAGATTATGGTAATAGCCGTTCTCGGCGTATGGTTCGTTTACTTTTACCAAAAAGTGTCGCTGTTCTTTGTAGGAATAGTTTTCTTTGAGGTGTGGCGTGTACTTGCAACAATTTATTGCGGAGGTAATTACACCTCACTGTTCATCGCCATACTAAATGCCCTTGCAATCTGCCTTGTTGTGGAAATGGGACTGAAAACAGACCCCGACGCACTGCTTGACGGCGCATCGTTTACGCTCGGACTGTTTGTGCTTATAAATTTTGCAACTGTACTTCTGTTTCCGCAAGGTATGTACGAGTTTAACACATTTACGCAAAACTACTTTCTCGGATACAGAAACAACTCAATTATGCTGTTTTTCCCTGCGATTATCTTCTCAATAGTTCGCTCGCTGAGAAAGTACAACAAGCTGACGCTTTCGTCATTTGTAATTACTGCGGTATCGTTTGCCACTGTAATACTTGCGTTCTCGGCAACAAGTGTAATCGGTATGACTGTATTTACACTCTTCCTCTTGCTTGCACTCATAAACAAAATGCCGAATTTTCTCAATATCATTACCTATCTCGCAATAAATATTGCGTATTTCTTCGGTGTAATCATCCTCAGATTACAGGAGGCATTTGCGTTTATTATTGTAGATATGCTCGGCAGGGACCTTACCTTTACGGGAAGAACTAAGATTTGGGACAGTGCGCTTGCCGCCTTTGCAAAATCGCCTGTATTTGGTGTTGGTGAAATTGAAAATCAGGCATCACGAGATCTTATCGGCGCTACCCATGCCCACAACTATTATCTTGACCTTTTATACAAAAGCGGCCTGCCGGGATTTTTAATCTTCTTTGCAATTCTTATCATCTGCGGTGTGGCGCTGTATAGAAACAGAAAAAACGGCAAAATTCCTTTTATTGTATCGGGCGCAATTTGTGCCTTTATGATTATGCTGCAAAGCGAGGCATACTACAACATTTACTACTTCTTCTCAATCCTTACTTTGGCCGCCTTTATTCCTTATGCTCTGCCAAAAAAGGACGAGGACGGAAACTTTATTTTTGAAGAAAAGGGAAAGCATTCGCTGAAGAAAAAACACAGCTATCATTATTATTTAAGGAAGTGACTTTCACTTGGCAAGTAAAGCGGAAAAGGGCAACAAAAGCCTTAAAGCGAGCGCATTTTACCTTGTAGGAAATCTTTTTAACAAAGCGCTTGCTTTCTTTACAATCCCTATATTCACACGACTTCTCACAACCTCTGAGTACGGTATATCGCAAACCTACCTTTCGTGGGTAAGCATACTTACACTCATAGTGGGTATGTCGCTCGGCAACTCAATAAGAACGGCTTACATTGACTTTGGTGACGATATCGAGGGATATATGTCCTCAATCTACGGACTGTCACTTCTCAGCTTTGTGGGTTCTTCGGCGCTCATAATTACAGGAATGCTCATATGGAGCGACATTGACATTGTGCTTGTAATCTGCTGTCTTATGCAGTCGTATTTTCAGTTTGTATCAACCGCAATGACCACCAAATATATGATGAAGGTTGACTACATAAAAAAGACCCTTTTGCTGGCACTGCCGAACCTGACGATACAGGTTGCCGCAATTATAACAATTCTAAATATGCATGGCGACAATAAGTATATGGGTTACATTATCCCATATGCCGCTGTTTACACCATAGTGGGCATATACTTTGTGATTGCGTCATTTATAAGGGGCAAAAAGGTATTTAACAAGTTGTATTGGAAATATGCCCTCACCTACTCATTGCCGCTTATTTTCCACGGACTTTCGCTTGTACTGCTGTCAAGCTCAGACCGAATTATGATTACCAACCTGTATAATTCTTCCGAAACAGGTGTTTACAGCCTGATTTATAATCTAAGTATGGTTGCGATGGCTGTTACCGCATCTCTTGAGGCGGTGTGGGTGCCTTGGTTTACACGAAAGCTGATGACCAATGAAAAGGATATCATCAACAAAAATATTACAAAGTACCTTGAAATCGCCCTTGTTGTAATGCTTTGCCTGATGTTTGTTGCGCCTGAAATTGTAAAAATCATGGCTACAAAGGAGTATTACAGCGGTATATATATGATTCCGCCGCTTGTATTTGCATCTTTTGAAATGTATATGTATACGGTTTATGTAAATGTAGAATATTACTACAAGTCCACAAAATACATAGCATTCAACACCATTGTGGCGGCAGTTACAAACATTGTGCTCAACTTTATTTTTGTGCCGATGTTCGGCGGTATGGCAGCCTGCTTTACAACGGTAGCGTCTTATATGGTTTCTTTTATAATGCACTCCCATCACTCAAGAAAGCTCGACAAAGACCTCTTCCCTATCAGACAGTTTGCATTGCCGACAATAATATTTATAGTTGCCATCGTGCTTGCGTATCTGCTTATGGATTTGTGGCTTGTCCGCTGGATTATTGTAGTTGCAGGCTTTGGCTGTTATGCTGTATTTGCACTGGTAACAAAGAGATTTGCAACATTCTTAAAATAAAATTAAATGATTAACTCCCCTTGGCTAATGCTCAAGGGGAGTTTTTGTGTGAAATATTCTAAGCTCATTTTGCTTAGCTTAAGTCGGGCAACAAAGTAAAGCAACAGCCAAACTTTCCGTCCCAAAGTTAAAAGTTTGGTCAACCTTTTCAAAGGTTGTGGGTGTGGGCAACGCCCACAAATACTTTCCGTTTATTGCAATCTGACGATAGCCAAACAGCAAGCTGTTTGGCGACTTAACACAACGGCGAATGCCTTTAAATGCGAAAGCAAAAAGAAAAGACATTCACTATATAATGAAAAAAGTTAATTATTTCTTTTATAAAAGGCTGTCGCCTGTTTTTCAAACTATGTGCAAGCACGCAAACAGCGTGGCTGTTTGCGCCTGATAAATTGTTATATCGGAAGATTTTATGGGCGCTGCCCAAACCCGCAATTTTTGAAAAAATTGAGTAAACTTTTTTGTTTTTGGACGGATAATTTAGCGTTAGCTAAATTTCAATCCCCGAGCGACACTCCGCTAAACCATAATCTAATAAAATTAATCCGATTACTTATTCGTAAGTATCATCTGCAAAGCTGTAACATCTCTTGAATCAATTGTGCCTTCATCTGTTATATCCGCATAGCCAAGGTCGCTGTCAGGAATAATCGGTGCACCGCTCTCATCGGTAAAGCCTGCAATATATCTCTGCAAATGAGTTACATCGTTTACATCTACTTTGCCGTCATTGTTGATGTCGCCGAATTCTCTCTCATCAAAAATCAACGAATAATTAATGCCGTTTGTTTTTGCGTATTCGTGAGCATATGAATTTTCGTAACATTTGATTGTTACATTATCGCAAAATTCAAACACATCATTGCCGATTGATTCAACGCTTTTCGGAATGTTAATTGATTTAAGATTTTCGCAGTTCATAAATACTGCAGAACCAATCTGTTGAATATTTCCGTTAACGGTTACTTTCTGAAGTGAAGTGCAGTTTAAAAATGCACTGTCGTCAATACCGAATTCCACGCTTTCCGGAATAACGATATTCTTAAGGCTTATACAATGTGCAAAAGCCGACTCACCGATATTTACAACATCGGGTAAAGTGATACTTTCAAGACTTTCGCAGCCGTAAAATGTTTCTTCACAAATTGTATATAAACTCTTCGGCAGTTTTACCTCTCTAAGATTTATACATTCCTCAAAAGCCATACTACCTATATACTCTACACTGTCGGCTATATCAATGCTTGTCAGTTCCTCGTCACCGTAGAAAAGACCGTCAGCCACAACAACCGTACCGTCTTTTATAGTTTCGTTTGCCTTAAAGTCGCCCTTATATGCACAAGCTGATTTGCCGTAATATACAATACCGTCGGGCTGGCTGTTGTACCAAGCTGTTTCTACAAATGCAGTCGGCGCTGTCCGTACCGCAGTTTCATTATAATTTATGTCTGTAAGACTTGAACAACCGTAAAATGCCATTGCCTGCACTCCGCAGGAATCCGGGATTGTTACTGTTTTAAGTGCGGAACACCCCTCAAAAGCGGATACACCGATACTTGTAAGGCTGTCGGGCAAATTGATTTTTTTAACATATTCGTTATAAGAAAGGAAATCGTCATTAATTGCGTATGTATCATCTTTAAATGTCAATGTGCTGTCTGTAAAATCACCGATTATCTTGTATGCAAAGTCGCCTGCATAAAGCACACCGTCAGGAGCACTCTGCTCCCAAAGAGTGTATTCAAAGGCAGTTTGCGGAATTGAGTATATAGAGTCGGGGAATTTTATATTAATAAGGCTTTGACATACGGAAAACGCATTTTCGCCTATAAGCGAGCAGTTCGTAAGGTCAATATCATCGAGATTTGAACAATACACAAAGGCGCCTGCGCCAATCTGACTTACATTTTCAAGATTTATACTGTAAAGTGAGTCGCACTCATAAAAAGCACAATCGCCGATTGTTTCTGTATTTTCGGAAAGCGTTACTGAATTTAGGTTTGAACAGCCTTCAAATGCGCTTTCACCGACATAAGTAACCGACTCCGAGAGTTTTATATCTGTAAGCTGAGTACAGCCGCTGAATGTGTAATCATCAATTTCCTCTAATTTGGCAGGAATATTTACCGTTGTTAATTTTGAACAGCCGTAAAATGCAGAAGGTCCGATTTTGGTTACGCCGTCGGGCAGAGTAACCTTTTTGAGGTCAACAGAATCCTCAAAAGCACTTGAGCCGATGCTCTCGACTGACTCCGGCACAACAACACTGTTTAATTTTGCTTTTTTAGATAAAGCATAGTCGCCAATGCGTACGATTTTGCGGCCGTCTATCGTCTGCGGAATTACAAGTGCGTTTGCCGAGCCTGTGTAATCCACAATGGTAGCGACATTGTCCTCTACGGTATAAACAAAGTCACCGCTTGTTATTTTTGTGACAGTGCCAATGCTTTCTTGAGCGCCTGCTGTCAGCGATACTGCGCCGAGTGAGCCTAAGGTAAGCATTGCCGACATAAAAACGGACATCGCCTTAATTGATTTTTTCATAAATTCGCCCACTTTTATTGATTTATATATTTCCACAGCTTGTCTGCCGAGGTTTTCTGATTGCCGATAAAGTCAAGGTCTGTACCTTGCAACTTATTCATACTGTCGCCGAATACAAGTCCCGTGCCAAAATCGCCGTTGTCGTTTCTTCCGCTGTACAGCACTATATAGTTACCGTTTGTATAAATAAAAGCCGAACGGTACAGTCCGCCGCCGTCCCAATTTGACGGATCGGACGACGGTTTGAGCACAACCTGCGCTTCGCTCCAATCAAAGCCGTTTGACGATGTTGCGTGGTAAAGGCTCATATGCTTGCGGTCTGATTTATTTTGGGTCGAGCAAGCAAGAAGTTCGTATTTTCCGTTAATTTTTTCAACATCAATATGCCATGTATATGTCGTTGTCGGGTAAGTTAATGCAGTCACCGCACTGTCCGACCAAACACCGTCCTTATACTCCTTGTACCAAACCTTGTAGCCGTTTACATACCACAGCTTGTAAGTCCCGTTTTCGTAAACGATTGCAGGACTTACCATATCGTATTTTTTGCGGTTATCGGTTTCATACACAGGTGTACGGCCGCTCCATTTATTGCCGTCATATGAGTAACGCATATAAAGAGCCATATAGTTTTTTTCGTAATCTGTATATCGCCAAAAAAGTTCCAAACGGTTTTTGTCGGGATTATACACAAGCTCGGAGTCGGAATTAAACCTTACCCCTGCCTTGTAATCATCTCGAATACCCTCGCAAAATTTGATTTCCGAATAATTTATAAGGTCGTTTGAACCGACAATTGTCGGATTTTCGTACTTATCGTTTCCGTTCGGATACGGCGTGTACGAAATCCAATAGCGGTATCCGTTCCAGCTTTTGCCCACATCCGCAACCTTTGGGTGGTAGGCATTGTTTGGATACTTGCTGTCTGCTCCGCTGTATACGCTCTTAAAATTCAGCTTGCTTTTTGAATTTGACTGCAAATTAAAGTCAGGCTTTATATAAAAACTGCCGTTAATTATATTTTGGGCATAGGTAACATCGTTTACATTTATAATGCCCGATTTATCAAAATCGGCTTTGCTGTCGAGCGTATCTCCGTTTGCTATTCCCTCTTGCAGGTAGGTGACATCCTGTACATCAAAAATGCCGTCACCGTTCAGGTCGTATTTATTTATGTCATACGCAGACGCACTGATTGCAACAGACGAAACTGCAACAACCGCAAGCAATGCCGATACGGCTTTTTTTAACATCTTATTGTTCATTTGTTAAATACTCCTTTGTAAAATTTTGCATTAATATTTTCTCATATATTTACCATTATGTCAATAATAAACAAAATTGTTTGTGGGTATTTTTATCAAATTTTGTAATTCATATTATAAAAATGTGGCTAAAAATAACCTTTTAATCTGTTTTTCCGTAAAATACTAATTTGTTTTATTTTGTTTTGTATGATACACTTTTTTTATTATCACTTTTAAAGAGCTTTTATGTTTAAAGAAACAGACTATTATGACCGAAAAATGAATATATGGGACTGCGACAAAAAGATTGACCTTGAAAAACCTGCGCCACAGAATCTCAGACACACAAACACGATTGATACCATTATCGAATTTTATAAACCCGTGCGAAGCCTATTATTTTTATCGGAATTTTAACATCAAACTTTTTGTCTTTATAAATTAATATTCATTTATAACTTTTTGCAACAAACATCTTATAATTATAAAAATATTGACTTTTTTGCTGTTATTATGTAAAATAAAAGATAACGTATATTTAAAGAATTTAAATCTGATGGCATTTTGATATAATAGATTTGTAAGCCATATAAAGAGGATTGGAGAGAGGTTAAATGCAGCTTTCAGGTGCAGAAATTATTTGTGAGTGTTTGTTAGAGCAAGGAGTTGATACCGTATTCGGTTATCCGGGCGGTGCGGCTCTTAATACATATGACGCTCTTTATAAGTACAGCGACAGAATCAACCATATTCTTACCGCTCACGAGCAGGGTGCGTCACACGCTGCCGACGGTTACGCAAGAGCTACAGGCAAAACAGGTGTTGTAATTACAACTTCAGGTCCGGGTGCCACTAATATTGTTACAGGTATTGCTACCGCAAATATCGACAGTATACCTGTTGTTGCAATCACAGGTAATGTTACTACCGACCAGCTTGGCAGGGACAGTTTTCAGGAAGTTGATATTGTAAACATTGTAAAGCCAATCACAAAAGCAAGTTTCCTTGTAGAAAAAGTCGAAGACCTTGCTCCTACTCTCCGTAAGGCTTTTGAAATTGCTCAATCAGGCAGAAAAGGTCCTGTTTTGGTTGATGTACCAAAGGATGTTACCGCAAACAAAACCGAATTTGAGGTTGTAAAGCCTAAAGAAGTTGAAAGAGTAAGCATTAAAAATCCCGAAAAAATCAAAAAAGTTCAGGATATGATAAGAAATGCCAAACAGCCTATTATATATGCAGGCGGCGGTATTATCAGCGCAAACGCAACGGAAATTTTCAAAAAATTTGCAGAGCTTACAGATATTCCCGTTTGCTGTTCGCTTATGGGACTTGGCTGTATTCCTGCCGACCACCCGCTTTGTATGGGTAATATAGGTATGCACGGCGGCTATGAAACAGGTATGGCTACCGACAAGTGCGACCTTATTATTGCGTGCGGTGCAAGATTTTCTGACCGTGTTGCGGGCGACAGAGATAAATTCGGCGCACAGGCTGAAATTGTACAGCTTGAAATTGACGAAAAAGAAATCAATAAAAATGTTAAGGTAAGCGAGTATGTGCTCGGCGACCTTGAATATATACTTGAGGCACTCTGCGACGGTATGGAACAGCAGAATCACGCAGAATGGCTTGAAACTCTCGGCGAATGGAAACATTATCTTGATAATAAAATTCCTGCCGACGACAAGTATCCGCAGCCGAAAGAAATTCTCGGCGCACTCAACGAAATAAAGAGTGACGATGACATTGTTGCTACCGATGTAGGACAGCATCAGATGTGGGTTGCGCAGTTCAATAAAGCACAGACACCACGCACACTCCTTACTTCGGGCGGACTTGGCACAATGGGCTTTGGTATGGGCGCAGCAATCGGCGCACAAACAGCTCATCCCGACAAGCGAGTTGTACTTGTTACGGGCGACGGAAGTTTTCATATGAACTTAAACGAGCTTGTTACTATGAAATCATACGACTTGCCTGTTGTAATCCTTGTTATGAACAACACAGTTCTCGGTATGGTTCGTCAGTGGCAGAAGTTGTTTTACGGCAACCGTTTCTCACAGACCGACCCGCACCGTGCAACCGACTTTGTCGCACTTGCCAATGCCTTTGGTATTGACGGTATGAGAATTAACACAAAAGAAGATATTAAGCCTGTACTTGAAAAGGCATTTGCTCTTAATAAGCCTGTACTCGTTGATTGCAGAATCAGTCCGGACCAGAATGTACTTCCTATGATTCCTCCGGGAAAAACTGTAAATGAGATAATCACAGAGATGTAATTTTTACTCCCGACTTTAACGAAAGTTACAGTCGGGAGTTGTGCTATAAGCTATAAGGAGTAATAATAAAAGGTTGACCAAACTTTTATAATTATCCGATAAAACACTCTGCCAAACTATAAATAAACTGACAATTTACAACGGGGTTGTATTTATGAAAACCGCTTACCACGAATTTTACAAAGATTTTAAATGTATAGCCGACAAATGTCCCGACAGCTGTTGCAAAGAATGGGATGTTGTGGTTGACGATGACAGCTATATAAAATATAAAAACGCAGACGGGGCATTCGGAGAAAAACTAAGAAGTGTAATGACGATTGACGCTGACGGCGACAGAATTTTTACTCTTAACAACAACCGTTGCCCGTTCTGGAATAAAGATATGCTCTGCGATATTTATATAAATATGGGCGAAAACGCACTTTGCGAAACCTGCAAAAGATTTCCGAGGATAACGCTCGATTATTCGCAATTTCAGGAAAAAATACTCTCGCTTGCCTGTCCCGAAGCACTAAGATTAATGCTGAAAAACGGTGCAATGGATAAAATCATTACCGCAGACAACAGAGAAGATGCCGAGCCGTGCGATTATGATTTTTCGGTAATGCAATTGTTATTGGGTGCAAGGCAAAAAATATTTGCGGTACTGAAAAATACGGATAACGATATATTCGATTGTCTGAACGGCATATATCAAATTTGCTTAAAGGTTCAGTCCGAATTTGACGGAATCTGTTACAAATCCGCTGTGATTACAGAGGATAGTTTTATAAAAGAGTACGGTCAAACTGTAAATTTGCTGTTACAGCTTGACATAATGACCGCCGAATGGAAACATCTGCTTACGGGCGCAAGCAAATATAAGCCGAATAAAGACGATATTCTGAAATTCAGAGAATACATACGCAATTACGAATACGAGTATAAAAACCTGATTTATTACTATATTTTCAGATATTTTTTAAACTCAATAGACAGCTATGATGTTACGGAATGTTTTGATTTAACGGCACTTGCGGTTAAATCGGCATATATTTTACAGATGTATAAATTTGCCGAAAAGGGCAGCTTGACTGCTGATGACAGACACAGAATAATCGGCTTGTACTCAAAAGAAGTTGAACATTCGTATGAGAATATTGAGTTTTTGCGAGATATTAAGTAAGGCTGTATAATTATTAACTGTCAGCGTGCATTGCCCACACACATAACTTTTATGCATCAACCAAAAAAAGCGGTTAAAAATATTGAAAAGTACCGCCATTATTGATATAATAAAGAATAAAGCTAATTTTTATAGAGAGAGGGTAAAACTATGCCTGAGCTTACAGTTCGTACAAGATATGCTCCAAGTCCTACAGGATTTATGCATGTCGGCAACCTGCGTACCGCTCTTTACGAGTACCTTGTTGCAAAATCCCAAAACGGCAAATTTATTTTGAGAATCGAAGATACCGACCGTGAAAGACTTGTTGACGGTGCGGTTGATGTTATTTATAATACTTTAAAACTTGCAGGACTTCAACACGACGAAGGTCCTGACCTCGGCGGCGACTTTGGCCCTTATGTTCAGTCAGAGAGAAAGGATATGTATCTTCCTTACGCCGAACAGCTTATAAAAGAGGGCAAGGCTTACCGTTGCTTCTGCTCAAAAGAGCGCCTTGAAAAAATCCAGAACGAAACAGTCGGCGGCGGCTATGACAGACATTGCCGTGATCTACCGCAGGAAGAAATCGACAGACTCCTTGCCGAGGGCGTTCCTTATGTAATTCGTCAGAAAATGCCGATTGAGGGCAGTACATCGTTTACCGACGCTGTTTTCGGTGAAATCACTGTTGAAAATACCGAGCTACAGGATCAAATTCTTATTAAAACAGACGGCTACCCGACATACAACTTTGCAAATGTTATCGACGACCACACAATGGGCATTACTCATGTTGTCCGTGGCTGTGAGTACCTTAGCTCAACACCTAAGTACAATCTCCTTTACGAGGCATTCGGTTGGGAAATTCCTACTTATATTCACCTCCCGCTCATTATGGGTAAGGACGCTGACGGCAATGTATCCAAACTTTCAAAGCGTCACGGTGCAACAGGCTTTTATGATTTGATTGACGAGGGTTACTTACCGGAAGCTATCATTAACTATATCGCACTTCTCGGTTGGTGTCCAAAGGATAATCAGGAAATTTTCACTCTTAAGGAGCTTGAAAAGGCATTTGACATAAGCGGAATAAGCAAATCACCTGCTGTATTTGACTACGATAAACTCTCTTGGTTTAACGGCGAATACATCAAGGCTATGACCCCTGAAAAATTCACCGAGGTTGCAATGCCTTACTATAAAAAGGTATTCGGCGACAAACAGATGCCATACGAAAAGTTTGCGGCAATACTCCAAAAGCGTACAACACAGCTTACACAGATTCCTGAAATGCTCGATTTCTTTGCAGAATTGCCGAGTTACACAAAGGAACTTTTCGTAAATAAAAAGAGCAAGACAAATCTTGAAAATTCACCCGTAGTTTTGAAAGAGGCTTATGACAGATTAAAGGCTATGCCTGAATGGAACGAAACTTCAATTCACGATTGCCTTATTAATATGGCTGTCGAAAAAGAGCTTAAAAACGGCACGGTAATGTGGCCTGTAAGAATTGCGGCCGCAGGCAAAACCGTTACACCGGGCGGTGCTGTTGAAATTCTTGACATTCTCGGCAGAGATGAGTCACTTGCAAGACTTGAAAAAGGTATGGCAATACTTGCAGAATAAAACGACTTTTGCTTCAGATTAATTAAAAATCTTGCAAAATTGAGTAATACAGAGGGATATTATATGGCAGAAGATATTAAGAATACCGAAGCTACCGAAGTTCCGAACGGTAACTTTATTCATACATTTATTGAAGAGGATATTGCCGAGGGCGGCAGATTTGAGGGCAAAAAGGTACACACCCGTTTTCCTCCCGAGCCAAACGGCTACCTCCACATAGGTCACGCAAAGGCTATTTGCATTGACTTTGGCACAGCCGAAAAATTCGGCGGCATCTGCAATCTTCGTATGGACGACACAAACCCTACAAAGGAAGATGTAGAGTATGTAGACGCTATCAAAGAGGACATCAAGTGGCTCGGCTTTGACTGGGAAGACCGTTTCTACTTTGCATCGGAATACTTTGACCAAATGTACGATTACGCTGTCGAACTTATTAAAAAGGGACTTGCATATGTATGCGAACTCACACCCGAACAGATGAGAGAAAACAGAGGCGATACACAAACACCGGCAAAGAGCCCGTATCGTGACAGACCAATTGAAGAAAGCCTTGACCTTTTTGCAAGAATGAAAGCAGGCGAATTTGAGGACGGCAAAATGACGCTCCGTGCAAAAATTGACCTTGCGTCGGGCAACTTTAATATGCGTGACCCTGTTATTTACAGAATTAACCGTCTTACTCACCACCGTACAGGCGACAAGTGGTGCATCTACCCTATGTACGATTTTGCGCACCCGATTGAAGATGCTATCGAGGGTATCACTCACAGCCTTTGCTCACTTGAGTTTGAGGCTCACCGTCCGCTTTACGATTGGGTTATCAACAATATTTCCGTTCCTAACAAGCCTCGTCAGATTGAGTTTGCCCGTCTTGGCATTAACAACACAGTTATGTCAAAGCGTAAACTCCGTGAACTTGTTGAAAAGAATTATGTGAGCGGTTGGGATGACCCAAGAATGCCTACGCTCTGCGGACTTAGAAGAAGAGGTTATACCCCTAAGTCTATCCGTTCGTTTACGGAGCAGATCGGCGTATCAAAGGTAAATTCTATCGTTGAGTACGGTTTTCTTGAGCATTGCCTGCGTGACGATTTAAATGAGAACGCAAAGCGTGCAATGTGCGTACTCCACCCTATAAAGCTCGTTATCACAAACTATCCAGAGGGTAAGGTTGAGGAGTTTGAGGTTGAAAACAACCCGAACCGACCGGAGGACGGTACAAGAACGGTTACTTTCTCAAGAGAATGTTTTATTGAGGCAGACGACTTTATGGAAGAGCCGATTAAAAAGTACCAGCGCCTTTATCCGGGCAATGAAGTAAGACTTAAGTCAACTTACATTGTAAAATGCACAGGCTGCAAAAAGGACGAGGACGGCAATGTGGTAGAGGTTTATGCCGAGTATGACCCCGAAACCAGAGGCGGCAACACACCTGACGGCAGAAAAGTAAGAGGTACAATCCATTGGGTTGACGCAAACAACTGCGCAGATGCAGAGGTAAGACTTTACGATAACCTCTTTACAGTACCCGATCCCGATACAGGCGACAGAAACTTCCTTGACTACCTTAATCCGAAGTCACTTGAAGTTCTTACAGGCTGTAAGGCAGAGAAAAACCTTGAAACCGCTGTTGCTCCGCAGAGCTTCCAGTTTATGAGAATAGGCTACTTCTGCGTAGACAATAAGGATTCTTCACCCGAACACCTTGTATTTAACCGCAGTGTGTCACTTAAAGACGGATTTAAAAAGTAATTTTTAATAAGATTATATGATAAAACACCCGATTACACTTTTTCCGTAATCGGGTGTTTTGATTCGGTGAAGTTTAGCTAACGCTAAATTATCCTCCAAAAAGCAAAAAAGTTTACTCAATTTTTTCAAAAATTGCGGGTTTGGGCAGCGCCCATAAAAATCTTCAGATATAACAATTTATCAGGCGCAAACAGCCACGCTGTTTGCGTGCTAAAACCAAGTTTGTTAAAACAGGCGACAGCCATTAAAAAAGCCTATATTTTTTTAATGAAATAACGAATTTCTTTTCTTATTGCTATCGCTTTTTAAGGCTAACGCCGTTGTGTGTTCAAGCCGCCAAACAGCGAGCTGTTTGGCTATAGTCAGACTGCATAAACGGAAAGTATTTGTGGGCTTTGCCCACGACCTTTGAAAAGGTCGACCAAACTTTTATAATTGATTGGCAAATCAATTTGCTAAACCATAATTTGTTAATATTACCCCCAACATTAGAATATAAATGCACAAAAATGCCCGACTACGGAAAATCCGTAATCGGGCAACAATTTTAATTTAAAACAAATCAGCTGATTTTTGAGCCGGGTTCCATATCGTCTACAAAGATTACCTTTATTTCTTCTCCGCAAGTTGCGGCAAGAATCATTCCGCAGCTTTCAACACCGCAGAGCTTTGCAGGCTTGAGGTTTGATACAAGAATAATCTTTCTTCCGATAAGGTCGTCAGGTGTATAGAATTTTGCGATACCCGAAGCAACGGTTCTCTCTTTTACACCGTCAAAAATTGTGAGTTTCAAAAGCTTTTTAGCCTTTTTAATCGGCTCGCAAGCCTTAATTTCGGCAACTCTGAGGTCAACCTTGCAGAAATCGTCAATACCGATTTGAGCAACGCCCTCAATTTCTTCTTTGAGTTTCTCTGTCTTTTCGTCAACCTTTTCGTTATTCTTGATAATTGCGTTGAGTTCTTCGATTTCTTTCTCAACATCAATTCTCGGGAACAGAGCCTCACCTTTCTTGACTGTCACATCAAGCGGAAGAACACCGAATTTATCGGCATTTTCGTAAGTAGCGCACTTCTCGCAAGCGCCAATCTGCTCAAGTGCCTTTGGCATTGTGGTCGGCATAAATGCAGAGAGAAGTGTAGACGTAATTCTGATTGTTTCAAGTAAATTGTAAAGTACGGTTGCAAGTCTTGCTTTCTTTGTTTCGTCCTTTGCAATTACCCACGGTGCTGTTTCGTCAATGTACTTGTTAGCACGGGAAACTACCTTGAAAATCTCGGCGAGCGCATTGTTAAGCTGGGTTTTATCAATAAAGTCATCAACGCTCGACTTAAGTGCGGTAGCGGTTGCGATGAGGTCATCGTCAAATTCTCCGCCTTCACGCTCTGTAGGAAGTGTGCCGCCAAAATATTTTTCAACCATTGCAACGGTTCTTGACACAAGGTTGCCAAAGCCGTTTGCAAGGTCGGAGTTAATACGGTTTATCATAATTTCGTTAGAGAACGAGCTGTCTGCGCCGAGTGCCATTTCACGAAGAATGTGATAACGGATAGCGTCTGCGCCGTATCTCTTGCCAAGTACAAACGGGTCTACAACATTGCCGAGTGATTTACTCATCTTCTGACCGTTAAAAGTAATCCAGCCGTGAACAGCAAGGTGCTTTGGAAGCGGCAAATCGAGAGCCATAAGCATTGCAGGCCAAATGATAGCGTGGAAACGCATAATATCCTTTGCAACCATATGCACATCGGCAGGCCAGAATTTATCAAAATCATTATAAGCATCGTTATAAAAACCAAGCGCAGAAATATAGTTTGAAAGTGCGTCAATCCACACATATATAACATGCTTATCGTCAAAAGTTACAGGAATACCCCACTTAAAAGAAGTTCTCGACACACAAAGGTCCTCAAGACCCGGCTTGATAAAGTTGTTTACAAGCTCTGTCGCACGGGTTTTCGGCTGTAAATAGTCGGTTTCCGTAAGTAATTTTTCAATTCTGTCGGCAAAAGGTGCCATTTTGAAGAAATAAGCCTCTTCCTTAGCCTCTGTAACCTCTCTGCCGCAATCCGGACATTTGCCGTCAACAAGCTGGCTTTCTGTCCAGAAGCTCTCACAAGGAGTGCAGTATTTACCCGAATACTCGCCCTTATAAATGTATCCCTTATCGTAAAGTTCTTTAAAAATCTTCTGAACAGTCTTGATGTGGTAATCATCGGTGGTTCTTATATATCTGTCATAGTCAACATTCATAAAGTTCCAAAGGCTCTTGAAGGTTTTAACTACTTCGTCAACATATTCCTTGGGAGTCACACCCTTTTCGGCAGCTTTCTGCTCAATTTTAAGACCATGCTCGTCAGTACCCGTAAGAAACATTACATCATAGCCCTGCATTCGTCTGTAACGAGCGATAGAGTCGCAAGCAACAGTTGTATAGCAATGTCCGATATGCGGATTGCCTGACGGATAGTAAATCGGTGTCGTGATGTAATACGGTTTTTTCTGACACATAAAAAATTCCTCCCTTTTCAGCAAATGAGCTGTATTTTTATTATACCAATATCATACAAAAAATGCAATAATCAAAGTAAAACTAAACAACAAAAAGCCCGAATAATATTGCCGATATTACAAAACATTTACGGTTTGCAAATATATTTTTGATTTTTTAAAAATATATTATAAAAAGGCTTGACAAATCTGATAACAAGGTGTATTATAATATAGCTGTAAAGATACAGGCAATAAATATCGCGGGATAGAGCAGCTCGGTAGCTCGTCGGGCTCATAACCCGAAGGTCGTCGGTTCAAATCCGGCTCCCGCAACCACTAAGAAACGGCTTAACCGCTAAGGTTTTGCCGTTTTTCTTTTTGTGATTTTATTTTTTTGTTATTCCAACTTTAACAAAAATAAATTTACCTTTTGTCACTTCTCAAATAATTTATAAAAATATAGACTTTTGTGTGTACTTTTGGTATAATAAAAATAATTATAGGCTTATACAAATTTAACAACATAAAGGCGAATTATTATGAAAACTATAGATTTAATAGTACCGTGTTACAACGAAGAAGAGGGACTTGAGCATTTTGTGCTTGAAACCAATAAGGTTATTGACTCAATGCCCGAATATTCATTTCGATATATCCTCGTCAATGACGGCAGTAAAGATAAAACTTACCTTGTTATGAAAAAGCTCGCAAAGCAGTTTTCCAATGTAAAGTATATTTCATTTTCAAGGAATTTCGGTAAAGAGGCGGCTATGTACGCAGGACTTCAACATTCCACCGCCGATTATGTGGTGGTTATGGACGCCGATTTGCAGCATCCGCCGACACTTTTCCCACAAATGGCAGACGCTCTCGAAAACGAGGGCTACGATGTCTGCGCCACAAAGCGTGACGAACGAGAGGGCGAAAGCAAATTCAGAGGAATTTTCTCAAAAATGTTCTTTGCTCTTTCAAATAAACTCACCGATACCAAAATGCCTTACGGCGCTATGGATTTCAGAATGATGAAAAGACAGGTCGTCGATTCTATTCTTGAACTCGCCGAAGTTCAGAGATTTTCAAAGGGAATATTCTCTTGGGTAGGTTTCAACACAAAATGGATTTCATTTAAAACCGTTGACCGTCAGCTTGGACAGACAACATGGAAATTCTCAAGTCTTTTTCGTTATGCGATTGACGGAATTACCTGTTTTTCGGTTGCTCCCCTCCGTTTTACGGCAGTAATGGGTGCGATAATCTTTGTTATTTCGCTTATCTATATAATGATAACCCTTGTTCAGACGTTGTTTTTCGGAATTACCACACCGGGTTATGTAACTACCTTGTGTGCGGTTCTGTTTTTGGGCGGAATTACCGAAATGTCTATCGGTATTCTTGGCGAATACATAGGCAGAATTTATATGGAAACCAAGGACAGACCGATTTACATAACAAAATTCTCTAATTTTGAGGACGAAGACAACGAGGAAAAGGAATGATTATGGGCGATTTTATAAAAAAGTTTTTTGATATAAAGTTTTGGAAGTTTATTCTGGTCGGCGTAATCAATACCCTCGTTGGCAACGGCTTGCAGTTTGTGCTCTTTGCGCTTTTTGCGTGGGACAGATACGAATGGGGTGTGTGGCTCGCCTCGGCTCTCGGATACTTAATCGGCAGTATTGTAAGCTATTTTCTTAACAAATACTTTACATTTAAAAATACAGAAAAGGGTTGGAAACCGATTTTACGCTTTGCGCTGAACATTGCCGTTTGCTACGCACTATCGTATTGCATAGCGATTCCGCTAATCAAATGGATTTGTACGGCGAATAATTTTACAATGTTCTCATTTACGGTTGAACAGTTTGCAGGCTATACCTCAATGATACTCGGCTCTTGCCTGTTTGTAGCGTTCAACTACATAGGACAAAGATTCTTTGCCTTTAAAGAAAAGAAATGATAAAACAAGAATACTCCCGACATTAACATAGGTTATATCGGGAGTATTGCGATTTTTAAACGGTTATTTTTTAATTGAGAGAAATTAGAGATTACCTGAATTTTTAACCGATTATAAAAGCTTGATCAACCTTTTATAATTGTTTGGCAAAATACTACCCTAATCATTAAAACAAAGATGTGATATTATGAGTAAAGCGATGAACATTGCCAAAAAAATATCAAAAAGTCCTCTTGCACCGCTTGCAAAAGTTGCGTTTGATATATTTGCAAAGGTACAGTTCGGATATTTGAATTTAAAATGGAAAATCAGCGGAAAGAAAATGCCGACTGCCGAGCAGGCACACGAAGTTACACAAAATGTAACATTTATGTTCAAGTCCTTTGAAAGGCAAAAGCAGGCAAAAAAGCTGTATAAAAACATTCAAAAACACTACCCCGGTGCAAAAGTGGTGATTGCAGACGACAGCAAAGTTCCGCTTGAAATAAAAACAAAGCACAATCCGCCTACCGTAATTCATATGCCGTTCAACAGCGGACTCAGCAAGGGGCTTAATCTCGCACTTGCCGAGGTTAAAACCGAGTATTTAATGCGTATGGACGATGACGAGCTTTTAACTCCGCTTTCAAATATTTATGACGAGCTTAGTTTTCTTAAGTCGCACAAAGACATTGACCTTGTCGGATTTGTGCCTCTTACCGCAGGCAAATGTACTCCTGTGCAGAAAATCGCCCGAAATTACAATGAATTTGATATGAAAAATGCCTATAAACCGCTTAAAATACCGCATTTGACAAAGATAGACGAAAACCATATTGTATATGGAAAAGTCCCGAATATTTTTCTTGCAAAAACGCAGAAAATCAAAGAAATAGGCTGGGACGATAACATAAGAATGATAGATCACCACGAGTTTTTTCTCCGTGCGGCAGGAAATATTGTGTCGGTAATGAATCCGAACACGGCAGTATTTCACATTCACAATCCGTTTGACAATTATTACAACAGTTTCCGCAGTGATTTCAGAGATGATTTTTACTATATAAAAGGCAAAATGCTCGCAACAAGAAAGTCCTTGCGACAAGATAAAAGTTAATAATAAATAAAGTATTGACATTGCTGTTCATACAAAAGCTGTGATATACTTTATAGGTAAAAAACTGAAAGTCTATTAATAACTATCGGATAATAAAAAGTTTTGTCAAACTTAGTCTTAGCACGCAAACAGTCAAGCTGTTTACACCCGACAGATTGCTATGACGGAAAATTTTATCCCTTGTTTTTTTAGATTCTTGACAAGTACATTAGTACTACTGACAATTTAACTCCTGCAATATTGTATCAAACGCAAAACACCCTCTCCGCTTGGAGAGGGTGAAATTTTGCGTTGTTTTATTATTCACTGCCATATTTTTGCTTTACTAATATATGAGAAATATTTTCCACATCGGATTTTTTAAGTTTTATAAGCATATTGCAGCAAGCGTAGTCATCAGTCTTAGGCCATGCGTAAATATCTATTCTTGAAACAATCAACTGATTTCCGTCTGCATTAATGGACTCAATAAAAGAATAATCATTAGAACCGATAATACCGATATGTGCATATAAGGCATTTTCTTTAAAAAATTCATCGTCAAAATCCGATGATTCAGCTTTGAATAAATCACAAAACTGTTCTTTTGAAGTTATAAGAAAATTACATCTTTTTATTGAATCAAATTCATTCATTGTAACAATACCGTTGTTTTCATTGTATATAATCTCATACGGTATGCCTTTACCGGGTATTTCTTCATCATAATAGTAATATTGTGTTTCTTCGGTAACATTATTATACGAATCACCCAGCGGTTTGTAACACTCATAATCTGTACCGACTATCTTTTTCTGAATTTCCGACACATCGTTTACATTAAAACCGCCGTCACCGTTAAAATCAAGGTGTTCGAGCATTGCGCCTGTGATTACTTCGTTGCCGACAAGCTGTAACTGCAAAGCCGTAACATCGGATATATCTACAGCATTGTCCGCATTGTAGTCACCGATTTTTGTATATGTAAACTTTTGATTTTCTGCCGCAAATGCAGGGATTACCGCTGTTGCACCCATACACAGCGCAAGTGCCGTTGATACTAATATTTTAGATTTTTTCATAGTCCTGCCTCCCTTTTTCATTAATTTAATAAAATTATACCATAAAACAACGAATATGTATATAACAGTGAAAAAAATCAACATAAAATTTTATCCCTTGTTTTTGTAGATTTT
>NZ_JADNHD010000006.1:0-25779 GCF_015553695.1 Ruminococcus sp. BSD2780120874_150323_B10 | reverse complement strand
ATACCATAAAACAACGAATATGTATATAACAGTGAAAAAAATCAACATAAAATTTTATCCCTTGTTTTTGTAGATTTTTGACAAGTACATTGGTACTACTGACAATTTAACTC
Organism: Ruminococcus sp. BSD2780120874_150323_B10; assembly: GCF_015553695.1. NCBI lineage: Bacteria > Bacillati > Bacillota > Clostridia > Eubacteriales > Oscillospiraceae > Ruminococcus > Ruminococcus sp. BSD2780120874_150323_B10. The sequence goes on along the minus strand of NZ_JADNHD010000006.1, from coordinate 25,666 downwards.
CTGCAATATTGTATCAAACGCAAAACACCCTCTCCGCTTGGAGAGGGTGTTAGATTTACTGTGCTAAATATTGTGTATAAAAGTTAATTTCTGTAATATTTTCGATGTCAGCCTTATTCAGTCTGTAAATATTATTGCGACAACACTTTTCGCCATACTCCCAAAAAGTTTCGACCTCATAATCATATACTATCAGCTTGTTTCCGTCAAGCGCAAAGGAGTTTATTCCTGTATAATCATACCAATCCCTGGCTGTGAGCATTACAAAAAGAGCGTTATCCTTGAAAAACTCGTCGTCAAATTCCGGCGACTCCGCTTTAAACAAATCGACAAACTGTTCCTTTGATGTTATGAGAGAAATTCCTTTAACTGAATTTCTCCTCATTTCATCAACAGTCATAATGTAATTCTCCGGTGTGTAGATTGTTTCATATTCAATAATATCGCCTTTAGAGTTACCGTTATAGTCATAGACATAATAGCGCATAGGAATGTTTTTATATGAGCTGTCTGTTTTTTGATAGCAAGTATATTCCGTACCGGCAACCATTTTCTGCAATTCTGTAATGTCATTTACATTAAAAGCGCCGTCACCGTCAAAGTCGATATGCTCAAGAGCAGTGCCCGAAATTGTACCATTTCCGCCAAGCTGTAACTGTAATGCAGTAATGTCTGATACACTTGCTACACCGTCTGCGTTGTAATCGCCGATTTTTGTAAAAGTAAAGCTTTCATTATCCGCCGCAAATGCAGGTGTTACTGCCGTTGCTCCCATACACAGCGCAAGTGCAGTTGATACTAATATTTTTGATTTTTTCATAGTCCTGCCTCCTTTTTCATTAATTTAATAAAATCATACCATAAAACAACGAATATGTATATAACAGTGAAAAAAATCAACATAAAATTTTATCCCTTGTTTTTGTAGATTTTTGACAAGTGCATTGGTACTACTGACAATTTTTCAAAATTCATTTTCTTTTTTTAAAATATTATTTACCTTGACTAAATAAAGTGTTACAATATATAAGTTATAGTATATGCAAAAGCATAACTAATCGGTAACGCCCTGTCTTTAAAAGGGCAAACACAATTTTATGGAGGTTTAATTCTTATGCTTATGACAGCTTTACAAACAAAAGCAAAAAAGCTGCCCGAAAAGCCTGCGGTTGAGCAAAAGGGATTTAAGGCATTTTTAAAGAAAAACATTTACATTATAATTGCCTTTTTCCTGCCGTTTGTTCTTATGACCATAGGCTTTGCGATAATGGAGGTTTCTCCGTTTGGCGACAAGCAAATTCTTGTTACTGACCTTTGGCACCAGTATTATCCGTTTTTGGTAGATTTTCAGGATAAGCTTAAGCACGGCGAATCACTGTTCTGGTCTTGGACGCAGGGCGGCGGCGTAAATTACTTTTCGCTTATGTCATACTACCTTGCAGGCCCTATGAACTTCTTGTGCGTATTTATTCCGTCACAGTGGCTTAGGGAATTTCTTATGTTCAGCGTTTGTGCAAAGGTTGCCTTTGCAGGCTGCTTTACTGCGATTTTCCTGCGCTCGGTTTTCAAAAAGAACGATTTTTCTCTCGTTGTGTTCGGTACAACTTTTTCGTTCTGCGCATTCTTTATGGGCTACTATTGGAACACAATATGGCTTGACACGGTCTGCATTACTCCGCTTGTGGCACTCGGAATCGTTAAACTCCTTACAGAGGGCAAATTCAGACTGCTTACAATTACTCTTGCGGTTTCTTTGCTTTCAAACTACTACATAGGTTTGTTTACCTGTATTTTCGTTCTTCTTATTTTCATTGCATACAGCATTGTTAAGTGGGACGGCTTTAAAAGCTTTTTTACAAAACTTGCAAAAACCGCACTTTTCTCATTACTTGCAATCGGTATGACGGCATTCTTCCTGTTGCCTGCGTTCTTTGCCCTGCAAAACACCCACGCAACCTCGAGCACATTCCCGTCTACATACGCAATTAACATAGGCTCTACAAACGACCTTTTGGGTACGCTTGAGGCTATGAAAAAGATTTTCTCAAATCTTCTTACATTCATAACTCCGGCAACAAAAGAGGCTGACGCCCTGCCTAACATTGCCTGCGGTACAGTTTCTTTGGTACTCGGCATCGTATTCCTTACATCTAAGAAAATCACACTTAAGGAAAAAATCGTTGACGGCTGTCTTGTTCTCTTTATGATGTTAAGCTGCGTTATCCGTCAGCTCGACTACATTTGGCACGGCTTCCACTTTACAAATATGATTCCTTACCGTTTCAGCTATCTTATCAGCTTTGTAATTGTGGTTATGGCTTACAGAGCATTTATGCTGATTGACTTTACCACCTGTTGGGATGTAATTTTGGCGGTGCTCTTCTCGGCAGTTATCATTCTGATTGCCATTGATACACAGGAAACATACGCTATCGTGGGTACAGCCGTTATTGCGGCACTCGTATGCATTGTGCTTTTCCTCTATACAAAAAGAATTATTCCAAAGCAGGTGCTTTTGATTATACTTGCGGTCATAGTCGTGGGCGAAAGCGGCGCTACCGCATACATCGGTGTTAAAACCACAACCGTAACGGGCACATTCGATTACCCTCGAGGTGAGGAAAACACAGCCTCTGTAATTGAATATATGGATAACCTCGAAAAAGATACCAAGGAAATGTGGCGTGCCGAAATGACAAGCACACAAACCCTCAATGACGGTTCACTCAACGGCTATAACGGACTTTCAATGTTCAACTCAATGGCTAACGAAGATATGACCGTATTCTTTGAGAACTTCGGTATGATGGGCTGGCAGAGCGGCAACCGTTACACATATGCCGAAAGCTCGCCTGTAACAAACACATTTATGAACCTTAAGTATCTGATTTCAAGAGAGGGTACTTACAAAAACAGTTATGACCTTACAAATACCTACCAGTCGGGCGGCATAACCTTGCTCAAAAACGAACATTACATTCCTATGGGCTTTATGGTTAATTCCGACTTGCTCAAGTGGCAGGTAAACAAAAACGAGGACCAGTTTAACCCGTTTGACCAGCAAAACGAGTTCTTTAAACTTGCAACAGGCGTAAACGAAAATGTATATACACAGCTTGAGGTTGTTTCGCAGGGACACACAGACTACTCACAGTTCCCCGTAAATAAACTTTCTTACGGCAACTACAGCTACAACTGTACCGATACAACCACAACACCGCACCTTAAGTGGAACTACACAGCGCCGTACTCGGGATATGTGTATGTTTATGCCGACATTGACGGTAAAGACGATGTTTCATTTATGATAAACGACGATTCGACAAATACGCAAACTCTCGGAATGGGCAGACCGTACATTGCTTGCGGCGGATATGTAAACGAGGGTGATAAAATCTCTGTTTATGCCGAACTTCCGCAGGGACAGGCAGGCAGTGCGCATGTGTATGTAAATATGCTCGACCAAAATGTTTATGAACAGGGATACGCGCAGATAAGCAAAGATGTTATGACAACAACCGAGCTTACAGGCTCATCTATGAAGGGCACAATAAACGCAAGCGAGGACGGACTTTTCTACACCTCTGTTCCTTATGAAGAGGGCGGCTGGACCGCATATGTTGACGGCAGAGAAGCTGAAATTACACCTGTCGGCAATGCGCTTATAGCATTCAACCTCAACAAAGGCGAGCACAGCATAGAGCTTGTGTATTATCCAAAGGGATTTAAGCCGGGCGCTGTTGCAACGGCGGTATGCCTTGCAGGATTTGTGGCAATTTGCGTTTATGTTTACATTATTAAAAAGAAAAAGGGCGGAACCACAGCGGAAGAAATCACCCCTACCCCACCGCCTGCAAAAACTAAAAAAGCAAAAACCCAAAACATTAATACTTGATTTGATAAAAAGGCAGTTTCGTAAATTTGAAACTGCCTTTTTGCGTGTATTTTGGCGGTTCTCTATCAAAAGTTGGGGTAAATTGTGGTTTGGCGGAGTGTCGGTCGGGCATTGAAATTTAGCTAACGCTAAATTATCCTCCCAAAAACAAAAAAAGTTTACTCAATTTTTTCAAAAATTGCGGGTTTGGGCAGCGCCCATAAAATCTTCCGATATAACAATTCTTCGGTCGCAAACAGCGACGCTGTTTGCGTGCTAAAACTAAGTTTGCTAAAACAGGCGACAGCCATTAAAAAAGCCTATATTTTATTAATGAAATAACGAATTTCTTTTCTTATTGCTATCGCATTTATGGGCTTTCGCCGTTGCGTTCAAGCCGCCAAACAGCGAGCTGTTCGCCTATCGTTAGCTTGCATAAACGGAAAGTATTTGTGGGCTTTGCCCACACCCACGACCTTTGAAAAGGTCGACCAAACTTTTATAATTGATTGGCAAATCAATTTGCTAAACCATAATTTATTATTGTTACCCCAACATTTAGAACAAAACCATTTTGGCTTATAAATATAACATTATAGATTTAATAATTTAAAAATTCAGTTCAAGTCTTTTTAAAGGTTGACTAAACTTTTATGATTGCACGGTAAAGTATTTTCCAAATACATAATTTAAAGAACAAAAGAACGGTCTGCAGTCTGCAAACCGTTCTTTAAGATTTGGTATAAATAAAATTTGTAGTTTTAATTAATAAGCAAGGCTCAATCTTCTGTCTGTTTCATTAATAATAAATGCGCAACTGAGCGGCGGAATTGTTAATTTTTCGTTTTCGAGCTTTGTATCTAAAATAGGTGTACCGTCTGCATATCCCGGCGGTGGGTCCAGAATTCTTTCTTCATTGCTTGCATTAAACGCACAATAAAGCGATGACTTGCTGTCAAGACGGATATAGCTCAGAAAATTTTTGTCAGCCGTAACCTTTACAAAATCACCGTCCCAAAGCGGTGAGCAGGACTTTCTTAAATTACCGAGAGCCTTATGCCACTCGATAAGTTCCTTATCCTCTCTGCCCCACGGATAACAGCAACGGTTGAACGGGTCACGATAGCCCTCAAGACCTGCCTCATCACCGTAATATACGCACGGGAAACCCGGTAAAGTATACTGCATACCTACGGCAAGCTTTAAAAGTGCTGTACCACGCTTACGCTGGTCGTAGCTTAACTTTTGATTTGCCTGCCACTGACGATCTCTGCCGTTGAGCGGCTCGCCTGCAATAACTGTAAGCGCACGCTCTGTATCGTGAGTTGAAAGTGAGTTCATAAGAACACGGAGAACCGGACGAGGATAGTTCTCTATAACACTCATAATCTGGTTCATAACATATTTTGCGTCTGCACCACGGCAGAAATCAAGGATTGCATTTCTGAAAACATAGTTCATAACCGAGTCAAGCTCTTCGCCGAGCAAGAACTTTCTTCTTGCGCCATAGCTCTCTTTGTTACTTGCGTCTTCCCACACTTCGCCTACAATAAAGCCCTCGGGATCTTCTTCCTTTACCGCTTTACGCAGATTTTCCATAAACTCGTCGGGAAGTTCATCGGCAACATCAAGACGCCAGCCCGAATTTCCGTAACGCATATAGGTTCTTACGATACCGTCTTTGCCGTTGATATATTCATTGAACTTCGGGTCGGTTTCGTTTACCTCCGGCAAGGTGTAAAATCCCCACCATGAGTGGTAATCATTCGGCCAATTGTTAAACTTATACCAGCTGTAATACGGAGAATTTTGATCTCTGTAAGCGCCTGTATTCTCGCCGTATCTGCCGTTTCTGTTAAAATACTTACTGTCAGAACCTGTATGAGAGTAAACACCATCGTTAATTACATGGATTCCTCTCTTTTTAGCCTCTGCACAAAGATTTATGAAATCCTCGTTTGTACCGAGGATAGGGTCAACCTTTGAATAGTCGCCTGTATCGTAACGGTGGTTTGAGTATGCCTCACTGATAGGATTAAGATAAATACAACTTACACCCAACTCCTCAAGGTAGTCGAGTTTTTGAGTAATACCCTTTAAATCGCCCATAAAGAAATCGCTGTTTGTAATTTCGCCGTTCTCGTTAGGCCACCACTGTGGGAGTGCATACCAATCGGTATTACGCTGAAAATCTGTACGGGTAAGGTTCTTTTCTTCACCGCTGAAATTAAATCTGTCAGGCAAAATCTGATACATTACACCGCCAACAGGCCACTTTGGAGTTGTAAAACCCTTTTTGTAGCAGGTAAGCTGCCAACTTCTGCCCGGTGAAGTTTCTATGGTGCTGATATTATACGGATCAGACGGTACAATATATCTGAGACCGTATTTTGTTTGAAGTTTAAAGCCATACCAGTACAGACCGATTTTGTTAGGAGTAAAGTCAGCCTCCCAGATTTCAGTAGCGTCATCAAATGTGCCGCACCAGAAAAAGCCGAAGTATTCCCAGTTGTAATCGTAGTCATACTTTACTGCCAAATCCGCTCTCTGAGTGTGGAGATCTCTTGGCAAAAGTATTCTTAAATGTATGGTCGTTCCCTCTTCTACCGCACCGAAAGGTGTACGATAGTAAATTTTTTGTGAATCAAAAGGAACTGGCATATAATCACTTCCCTGTAAAATAATATTCCGCAAAAGGCTTTTTGATATGTAATATTAATAAACTGTTATTAATTACTATCAAAAAAAGCAATATTATCATTAGTAAAACAATGCGAAATCGACAAAACTCTACCGTTTTGTCGCACATACTATATATTAACACAAGAGTTAGCAGTTTACAATATAATTGACAAAAAACAACAAAAAACCGACATATAAGGATAATTATATCAAAATTAGATTACAACTTTAACATAATTCTTTAATAACGCATCTTTTTATATTATAATTTAGTGTGGATTATAATTTATTGTAAAAAACTCTGTTATTTTGCAGGCAGAGTCTGAATATGGAGAGGTGCTGTAATGAATACTAAAAGAAAAGTCAGCGTGCAGATTGAGGGCAGGAGCTATGCGCTGATTACTGCAGATGACGAAAAATATGTGCAAGGCGTTGCCGATGATGTTATAGCACAAATCAAGAAAATTGTAACATCAACAAATCACCTTGACACAAGAGATTGCGCTATATTGGCGGCACTTAATTTTTGCGATGACCGCAACAAGGCTTTGCGCAATAAAAAAGAGTGCATTTCAAAGGCAGATAAGATTATTCGTCAAACAAATGACCTTAATAAGCAGTGTTCGGAGTACAAAACCCGACTTGCAGAGGTTATTAACGAAAACACTGCACTTACCCGCAAATATAAAAGACTTGAAAAGGAAAACGAACAATTGAGAAACGCTCTGCAAAAGGCGGTTAATTCTGCGCAGGCAGAGGAAAACGAGGGCGAAAATGATGAGGAAAGCGATGAAATCATCCGCAAAATGCGCCAACAGCAGATCTCGCTTTTTGATTAATTATTTGATTGATTACAATAATGGTTATGGAAAATAAAATTGAAATTCTTGCGCCTGCAGGCAGCATGGACAGTGTTATTGCTGCCGTACGAAGCGGAGCAGACGCTGTTTATCTGGGCGAAAAGGAATTTTCCGCCCGTTCTTCTGCGCATAATTTTGATGAAAACGAGCTTAACGAGGCGGTTCGTTACTGCCATATTCATTCGGTAAAGGTGTATGTCACCTTAAACACAATTGTTTTTGACGATGAAATGCAAAGGCTTAAAGAGGCTGTGCTGATTGCCGCAAGAGCAGATGTTGACGCACTTATTGTACAGAATATGGGTGTCGCACGCCTTGCCCGTCAGCTTGTGCCGTCAATGCACCTGCACGCATCCACACAAATGAGCGTTCACTCGTACCTCGGTGTAAAGGCTCTTTATGAAATGGGCTTTGAACGGGTTGTGGTTTCAAGGGAAATGAGCAAAAAAGAACTTGAAAAAGCCGCCGAAATCCCCGTTGAACTCGAAGTATTTGTGCACGGTGCGCTTTGTATGTGCGTTTCGGGACAATGCTACTTCAGCGCAATGCTCGGCTCAAGGAGCGGAAACCGAGGTGCTTGCGCCCAGCCGTGCCGTCTGCCGTTTTCGGTAGGAAAGGTTAAGGACGGTCACGCACTAAGCCTTAAAGACAACAGCATTATACCATATATTACGCAGCTGCAGGAAATGGGTGTAGCCTCTGCTAAAATTGAGGGAAGAATGAAACGCCCCGAGTATGTGTCTGCCGCCGTGCGTGCCTGCAAAGAACAGCGTGACAACGGATTTATAAGCGATGATACGGCAGAAATTTTGAAAAATGTTTTTTCACGGACAGGATTTACCGACGGTTATTATACAGGCAAAACAGGCTATGAAATGTTCGGATACCGCAGAAAAAACGATGTTGTATCGGCAGACGAAAAACTTTTTTCAAAAATCCGTCAAAGCTACAAGGACGAGCTTTCCGATATTGCAATAAACGGTACATTCACGGCGAAAATCGGCGAAAATCCGACCCTTGAAATCACGGACGGAACGCATAATATAAAAGTTACTTCCGACTTTGTCTGTCAAAAAGCAGAAAAGGTTGCGCTTGACAAGACAAAATGCGAAACCCAGCTTAAAAAGACGGGCTCAACGGCATATTTTTTTGAAAGCTTGAGTATAAATACAGAGGACAGCCTCTCGTTACCGCTTTCTGTTTTGAATGCGATGCGCAGAGAGGCACTTGCTCAACTTGACGATTTAAGGGCAAAGCGGCATAACTACAAAATAAATGATATTGAAATTACAGCACCCGACACTTCCTGTGTGCCAAAAGGCAACGGAATAAGAGCAAGAATGACTACCGCAAAGTTTTCACCCGCTTTCAAAGCCTGCGAACTTATTTATGTTCCTATTTATACCGATAACGAAAAACTGAAATCGCTTATGGCTGACGGCTGCAATATAGGTGTGGAAATTCCGAGAGGACTTTTTAAAAACGAAGAAAGAATAGCAAAAAGGCTAAGCGAGGTAAAACAGCTTGGTGTAAATGACGCACTCTGCGGAAATCTTGCCGCCGTGTATATGGCAAAAAGCGAAAATATGCGTGTGCACGGAAGTTTCGGACTTAACCTTGTAAACACATATGACCTGCTCTGGGCGGAGGAATACGGACTTGAGGATGTTGAACTCAGTTTTGAACTTACTTTCGAGCGAATAAACCGCCTGGGCGGCACAATCAAGAGGGGCATTATCACCTACGGATATCTTCCTCTTATGCTTACGGTAAACTGCCCTGCAAAGAGCGAAAACATTTCTTGCAAAACTTGCAAAAACAACTCAAAAATGACGGACAGAAAGGGTGAGAAATTCCCGCTGAAATGTGACGGAATTTGTACCGAAGTGCTGAACTGTGTACCCCTTTATATACCCCAAAATGAGTTTTCAACACTTTCAACATCTTTTTATTCACTTCGTTTAACTGTTGAAAACTATGTTGAAAATGTGGAAAGTATATGCGAATTTACGCAAAATCCGATGTTAAAAGTCAAATCAACAAGAGGTTTATATCTAAGGGGTGTTAAATAGCATTGTTAAAACAATGTTAATGTTAATAACTCTGTTTAAATTGTTTAAAAGAATTAAATTAATGCCTTGTTACAAAAATTACAGGTTTTTAATATTCTAATAAAACATTATTAAAATTCAGTAAATTTTTCTTTTGCAAGGAATTTAAAAAAATCCTGCAAAACAAGATTACAAATGCAACTTAATTTGAAAGGACAGTTATGGAATTAAAGATAAAAAAAGTAAAAGATAACGCAAAAATTCCCAAAATCGCAACAAGCGGTGCCGCCGGTATGGATTTATATGCCTGCATTACCGAAAAAATCACCGTTGAGCCGCAGAAGATTGCGGTTATTCCCACGGGTATAGCAATCGAGTTGCCCAACCCGTCGGTTGCCGCATTTGTTTACGCCAGGAGCGGACTCGGCATCAAGCACGGAATCTGCCTTGCCAACGGCGTTGGCGTGATTGACAGCGACTACAGGGGCGAAATCTGCGTCGGTCTTTGCAATGTTTCGGATAAACCTTACACCGTCGAGCCGTTTGAAAGAGTGGCACAAATGGTGATTGCACCTGTAATCGTCCCAACCGTTACAGAAGTCAGCGAACTTTCCGATACAGAGCGTGGCGAGGGCGGTTTCGGCTCTACAGGCACAAAATAATAAAATAAAAACCTGCTCTCATCTATTTTAAAGCAAGAGCAGAATTTAAGGAGGATATTTATGTCAGATTTTAAGAAAATTAATCCGTCAGACATCAACGAAAGCATTTTTGACCTTATCGGCAAGGATTGGGCGCTTGTAACAAGCGGAAATTCCGATAAATTTAACACAATGACAATCAGCTGGGGCGGCGCAGGCATTATGTGGGGCAAGCCTGTTGCGTTTACATTTATTCGTCCGCAGAGATATACATTTGAATTTATTGAGAATAACGATTACTACACAATGAGCTTTTTTGACGAAAAATACCGTGACGCACTCAAGCTTTGCGGTTCAAAGAGCGGCAGAGATATTGACAAAGTTGCCGAAACAGGTCTTACACCTGCTTTTACAGAGGACGGTATTCCATACTTTGCAGAGGCTAAACTTGTACTTGTATGTAAAAAGATGTACGCACAATTTTTGAACGGCGAAAGCATTGTTGATAACGACGCTGTAGATAAGTGGTACGACAACGACTTCCATAAAATGTATATCAGCGAAATCGTTGAGGTTTTGACAAAATAATATAATTATTTGCAATAATTAATCTATAAGCAACAGGCAGGTGTAATAGTACATCTGCCTGTTGTTTTATGTTGTATTTACAGTCAATAAAATGCTCTGCCGAGCCTTTAAAAAGGCTTGACCTAAATTTAAATTTTTTAATCTAAACCTAATCGCATAATTCACCCAAAAATTGAAAAGCACCGTGCTGATGATTACACGGTGCTTTCCTGTTCTTAAAAAAATGAGGGGTACAATTACGGGCCGAGTGCCCGTATTGAGGAGGGTAGAACAATATACTCGGCGGTTGCGGTTCCGCCTTTTGAGTACAGTTATATTAAACTATATTTATTTGAAAATCATGTGAAGTCAATATGAAAACCTATTGAAAAAAATATTTTTCAAAACATAAAACAAATGTTTGATTTTTCAGAGAAAATATGTTATAATATTATAGGCCGTAAATAGTTTGTTACAAATCGGCACTTTTGCAATTTGTGAGGTTACTATGAAACCATTAAGCAAGAGCCAGCAGGCTATATTTAATTTTTTAAAACAGTGTGCGGATGAAGGCAGAACTCCGTCTGTGCGTGAAATATGCGAGGCTACGGGGTTAAAATCAACTTCAACGGTTCATCATCACCTAAGCACACTCGAAGAAAAAGGACTTATTGAGCGTGAGCACGGTTTAAACCGCTGCATACGCATCGCAGGTGAAGAGCGCAGTGTAAATGTCCCTCTTGTGGGCAGTGTTGCGGCAGGTTATCCTATCCTTGCCGTTGAAGAAATCGAAACATACATACCTATTCCCGAAAGTCTTAGCCGTGGCAGAGAACTTTTTGCACTGCATGTAAAAGGCGAAAGTATGATAAAAGCAGGTATTTTTGACGGTGACATTGTAATTGTAAACCGCACACCTGTTGCGTCCAACGGCGAAATAGTAGTTGCCCTTATCGGCGACGAGGCAACGGTTAAACGATTTTATAAGGAAAACGGTCATTTCAGATTACAGCCTGAAAATGACGATTTTGAACCGATTATCGCAGATGAAGTCGCTATTCTGGGTAAAGTTATTTCATTAATCAGATATTTTTAATTTGCCCCCAAACAGCAAAATAAAAAATGTTTACTAACAAAAATTCCGATACATTAAGGTTTAGCGGAATCCTTTGTCAAGCAATTATAAAAGGTGGTGGGTGTGGGCAAGCCCACAAATACTTTCCGTTTATGCAATCTGACGATAGGTGCTGTAAAAAACAGTATATCAAAAAACCGAGATTCACGAAAAAGTGAGCCTCGGTGATTTTTTTGCTTGCATTCTTGAAATTGTATAAAAATATGATATGAAAATATGAAAAATGTTAAAAAACATTTAAAATTTGGGCATAACTCGAAAAGGTGCAAAACCAAGCACCTTTAATGTAGAAAACTTTTTAGTTTTATGTACCTTGTTGATATGGCTTTTCGTTGATAGTAAATTATATCACAAAAATGACTGCATTCCTACCTTTCGGTTAGAATGTAGTCATTTTTTATTTGGGCTGTTTTTTACAGCTCCTTTAAATGCCGTTTAAAATCGTTTAATTTGCGTTTTAATGAATTGGTGGTGTAACTTTACATTTTAAATAATAAAGCTGATATAAAGCAAATAAAGTAAAGTCAAATGTTATTGTGTTTCTGATAAAGTATTTCATCGCAAATTGCAATAGTAAGTTGAAACAATTTTTAACTCATAGGCTTTGTCAAGAAAAGTGTGTAAGTTTTTTAAAAATCATAAAAACGCATATTGTTAAATGAAGATGAAACAATAAAAAAGAATATCCATAGAAACGATTTCGTAGTAGAATTAAGTTACCACAACAAAAATCCGAAAGGAAACCGTCACTATGGATCCACTTAAGTTTATTTTCTGTACCGTCGGCGCTGTTTACGGAAAATCTTGTTGCGCCAATCATACAATCCTTTGAAAAATTACCGTATGTGCTCGGGTTACTGCTTTTATTGGTTTCATTATCCCGGGTGAGCACACTGTCAAGCGGAGTGAGAGCTGAAGTTTCGGTAATGTAAATTTTTCTCGGATTCTGCATTCTCATATAAAGGTCAAAGCAAAGGTAATCAACACCGGGAGTTGCCTGCGACCAATCGACATCCTCGTCGGGCTGTGCCGACTTATTCATAGCATACCTGCTTATTCTCCGCAGAAATATATGCCGATAATTCCCGTTGACTGTATTCTTCTGTTTTGAGAAACAGTTACCTTACAATCAGCCGTTTCTTTGATTTTACCTGCAATCTCGTCGGCAACCTCACTTCCAACACCTGCAAAGCTGATAAATACAGGCTGTCCCTCAACACCGCCGAATGAAGAAACAGTGTCGCCGATAGCTACATCGTATCTTGTAACGCCTGCATAAAGTTTTAAGAGTTTTGCGGAACCGTGGGTGTACATTGTGAGTGTAATACCCTTTGGTGTGGGCGCAATCATAATTGCTCTGATTGCCGCTGTTGCCGATACAAGGTGGTCGGCAAAGTCTGTTCTGCCCTCAGATGCGTATTTTTCGGCAAGCATTGCCATAAGTCCTACCGAACCTGCCGCATAAGCCGCCTCGAATACCTCTTTTTTCTTCTTAAAGAGCTTATTTTCGCCCTTTGCCTCTGCAATTTTTTCTTTTGCTGTTTTTTCAGCCTGATGAACTTCGTCTTTAGCTTTCTTTTTAACATCAGCTATAGTATCGTTCATCTTCTTGGTAGTTTCTTTTTCAAAATCAGCCATTCTCTTTTCGGATTCTTTGGTAATGGTCTTGATTTCTTTGGCGTGGTTATCGTTAAGTTCTTTTACATTCTTAGCGTTTTCCGCTTTAATATCGGCAATCTGCTTTTCGTAATTCTTAATCTGCGAGGTGTAATCCGCTTTCATGGAAGTAAGCTGTCCCTCGTAATCGGATTTCAAATTAGCTGTTGCGGTTGCGTTTTCTTTATTAATAGTATCAATTCTGTTTTCATAATCGCTCTTAAGCTGTGCAACCTCGTTGCTGTGGTTAGTATTTAACTCGGCAATCTTATTTGCATTATCTGTGTTGAGCTTTGTAACATATTCGTTGTGAGCGGTCTGTGCGTCGTCAAATTCTTTCTGCTTTGCACTAAGTCGGTTTGCAAAATTTTCTTCCGCAATTCTTGTTTTCTCGGCAAAGTCGGCATTCATCTGCTCTACCTGCTTTGCGTGACTTTCTCTTTCGTTTTCAAGAGCAGCGATTTTGCCCTCCTGTGTCTTTATAATGTTTGCCTGCTCCTCAATCTTTTGCTTTTGCTCTGCGATTTTCTGCTTAAGTTCCGTAATCTCCGCAGTAAGTTTTTCAATTTCTTCTTTGCGCACTGCCTCTGTCTGTGCCTCAAGTACCATTTCTTTTACCTTTTCGGGGCGGTCAGACTCTTCTTTGGCAAGGGCATTTTCTTCTTCGTACTTTTCCTGCAGCATTTTTCTAAGTGCGGGGTTAGTGGTAATCGACATCATAAAATGCTGAAATTCCATAGCAAGATATACATCTTCCTTGTTCTCGTCAGTCATCTTACCGTTGTACTCTTCGCCTACGAGTTCAAAGCCCTGCTTTTTGTATGTATCAAGGAAGCTCCACAACTCTACTGCCTTTTTAAAGTTAGGGTTTTCCTTGAGCAGGTTAGTCTGTGTGAGCGGCGGTTTTACCTGCGGTTCTTTTGAAATCTCTTTCATAAGCGGAGTTGCAAGACACTCGTTAAGTCCCTGACGAATTCTGCGGATACGGTCAAAATCTGAAAGCGACTCAATATCCTCTATATCAAGGTCTTCTGCAAGTGATTCGTGGTCTTCGTTTACATAATTAACGCTGAAATCAAGCTTTTGCTGATTAAGCTCAAGGTGACGGTTCATTGTTATATTATTGTAAGAATCGTTAGATACATCTTTCATTTTTGAATATTTGTCATCAACAAACATAAGCGCCTTGTGAATAAGTGTCAAAAGCACACGATTTTCGTAAATAGCAAAACCCTCCTCACGCTCAACCGTAAGAATTTTCTTTGCCTTTTTAATGCGAACAACATTTTCTGCCTGTTTGATAAATCTGCGCTGTTCGTCAATTGCTTTTTGAATATACGGCAGGGTTTCTTCGATTGCGATAACCCAATCCATATCAATTACTTTTTCATTAGTTTTGCCGAATATAGAATCTTTGCCCTCGTCCCCGTCTTTGAGAGCCTCTTCTATATAATTGTGAGTAAAATCCGATTTCAGCATATCCTGCATATACTTGTAAGATCTGTAATACTTACTAAAATCCACCATTTTAGACACTCCTTATAATTTTATTTTAGCGTAACAAAAGCCATTATATATAGTTTATCAGCAAAAATGAACAATGTCAATAAATCAGCTAAAGGGCAAACAAAGTTCGCCCTTATTTTGCAAATTATACAAGCTTTTTGAGCATCTTTAAGTAGTCTTTACATTCGTTCATATTCTCTTCACCGAACAGCTCATCAAGATAAGCGAGCAAGCCGTCAATTTCATCTCTTATATAAGAGAGATTAAGCGCCTCAAACTTTCTGAAAACTTTGCGGGCAAGAACATAATCAAGTCCGTCGATTTCTGTACCGTAGTTTTCCATACCTACTTTCAGCTGTGCGCTTACGGAAATGCTTAAATTGAGGTTATCTACACCGGCAAAAGTATTTACGCTGAATCACGCAACCGTTGTGGTAACCATAGAGAGCAAAGTGATGACAGTTATAAAGATTATCAAGCGTTTACGCTTATGACGGGAGATATTTTCGGCCATCATACGCTCAACAGCTTTACCCAAAAAACTCATCACGCACTCCCCCTCTCTTGTAATTTTCCGCATTCACAAAACAGTTTGTTTGTAAACATTACTACATTTTTTCTATAAGCCACTATATTATTTTAATACTTTTGGCACACCATTTCAACGGAAATATCAATATTAGAATAACTTTTGTATAGTTGCACTAACAAAACAGCAAAAGTTCGGTATTTTGAATAGTTTATATTTTTACGGATTATATCTTTTTATTATTCTATCCGTTTATAAATGACAATAAAAACAAAAAAACTTCCTTGTAAAAAGGAAGTTTTTTTGATAAGATATAAAAAAAGACAAAAATTGAATTTTTCTGAGATTTTAAATAAATATTATAAATCTTTAATCAATGTGAATTTTATATTCACATTATATCTTGTGATAAAGAAGATTTAATTTTGTTTCTGCACGATTTTGTACTCGTCATAGAGCCTGAAATAATGACATTGTTCGGTATTGCCTGTCAAAAACTTTTCCATTTCGTCTTCATCAAGACTCAAAGAACAGTAGTCACCGTACTCGTCATCTTCCACAAAATATGTGCATTGGTCACAACGATCAGCCATTGTTGTCACCGTCCCTTAAAAAGCCGTACTTATCATAGGTATATTCTTTATAGTTGTCTATCTGCTCAAAAACCTCTTGTTCGGTATTTGCTACGGTAAAGAGTTTAAGACAATCGTCACTCATAAAGCACTCTGATACGGACTTTTTCATCATATTTATGAGTGAATCGTAATATCCGTTTACATTGTACATAACAATCGGCTTTCTGTGCTGACTAAGCTGCTTGAGAGTAAGCACTTCAAAAAATTCTTCAAAAGTGCCGATACCGCCTGCGCAAATTACAAAAGCGTCCGCACGGTCTTCCATTACACCTTTACGCTCACGCATTGTGTCCGTAAAAACAAGTTCTGTGCACTTGTCGTAAAGAACATTGTCTTTCTTGAAAAATTCAGGCGCTACACCTATAAGTTCACCTTTTTCAGAGGTTACGCCCCTTGCGGTCGCACCCATTACACCGTATTTTCCTGCGCCGTAAATTACGGCGTCGCCACGGTTTGCAATCGCTCTGCCCAGACTTTCGGCGGTATCTATATAAATTTTCTCTATCTGCTCGCTTGAAGCACCGAATACGCAAATTTTCATTTTATTTATCCTTTCATAATATAAAATCTTAAAAACAATTATAAGCAATATAAGGTTTATTTTCTGACCTTATTATACAATATTAAAATATAAAGTCAACATACATCTTGTAAAGGAAGTGTTTTTTTATGGCTGAGTCGTCTGCCAAATTAAAGAAAAAACAAGTTGATCCCTTAAAACGAACGGTATTCAGTCTTGCACTGCCGATATTTTTTCAGTCACTGCTCGGACTTTCGCTCGGCTACATTGACACTATTATGCTGTCAAACTACAATGACATTGCAGTCGGTGCAATAGGCAATGCAAACTCTATTCTCGGATTTTTAAACCTTGCGTTCAACATTATATCGAGTGCAACGGGCGTTATTGTAAGCCAATACCTCGGCGCAAAGCAATTTGAAAAAATGAATAAAATCTACACGGTTGCAATTTCATTTAACCTTGCGCTAAGCGTGGTAATAAGTCTTATTGTATTTTTGTTCAGCGAACCCCTACTTATTATTATGCAGGTACCTGCCGAAATGATACCTGACGCCAATATGTATATGAAAATAGTCGGCGGTACAATATTTACACAGGCAGTCTTCAATGCTTTTTCAGCAATATTTATGAGCCACGGCAAAACGGGATTCGGAATGTTTGTATCCCTCGGTATGAATATTGTAAATATCGTGGGTAACTACTGTTTCCTTTACGGCCCGCTTTCTTTTCTTGACCTTGGCACAGAAGGTGTTGCGATTTCTACATGCTTAAGCCGTATTTTTGCGCTTGTAGCCGCAATTATTTACTTCTATAAGGTTATTCAAGGCAGACTCGGTATTAAATACCTCCGTCCGTTCCCTATAAATATTCTTAAAGAATTGTTAAAACTCGGAATCCCGACCGCAGGCGAAAACATAAGCTATAACTTTTCACAGCTTGTGCTGCAGGCACTTATCAACACAATGGGAATGGTCGCAATTAACGCACGAATTTACGCAAATATGATGTGTACTTTTACATATATGTTTGCTTATTCCGCTGCCATTGCAACGCAGATAATTGTAGGACACAGCGTTGGCGCAAACGACTACGACTTTGCATATAAAAGAGTTATGAAAACGCTAAGAATCGGTATGATAGTTTCGATTTCCATTGCCGTTATTAACTGGCTTGTATCGGGATATACTTTCAAAGCATTTTCAGACGATATGGCAGTTGTCGAGCTTGCTTCAAATATGATGTTCATTTCGATTTTCCTTGAAATAGGCAGAACAACAAACATTGTAATCATTAACTCCATGAAAGCCGCAGGCGATGTAAAATTCCCGACAATACTTGCAATCTTCTCAATGTGGGGCATAAGCGTACTGCTTGCGTATGTGCTCGGAATTGTAATGAATATGGGACTTGCAGGCGTATGGATAGGTATGGCGTGCGATGAAATATTCAGAGGAATTATTGTGTTTATCCGTTGGCAGAGAGGCACTTGGAGAGGCAAAAGAATCGTATCTTCCGCCGCATAAGTTATATTTAAAATTGTATATTATAATCAGTCCTGTAAGGCTTTAATGCTTTGCAGGACTTTTTGTATGATTTTTTGGATTTTTATTAAAGGTTGACCAAACTTTCAGAACAAAACCTTATTATTTAACTAAACCCACTCTTAGGCAAATCCTGATAACCAAACAAAAAGTATTGACAAACAATTTTGTTTCTTATTATAATAAACAGGCAGAAAATTCTGAATATATCAAAAATAAGGAATATAGGAATAATATGAACGAATTTAAATTTTACGGTGAAGAAAACACGGAAAACGATGATGCCGTGCAGTTACGGGAACAACAGGCAGAAAAAGAGGCAGAAAAAGAAAGAAAATACAAAAAACACTCTGTTTTGGACAACACGGCTTTATTTCTGTTTATCGTGTTAATTGCGGAAAATACGATACTCTTTGCAACAAGAATATTTTTCCAAGAAGAAATGTATGCAAAAGCTATGCCTTTTTTTATGGAACTGTTTATACTTGTTCTGGGCGCAGGCATTTTTTCGGCATACAGATATATTTACCACTCGCTCACAATAAATAATATGAAAGCAATAATCATTACAGAGGCTGTTCTGATAGTCGGCGAATTTATTGTATACAGCTTTTGCGTCCCCGTACTGCTGTGGTTTTTGATTGCTTTAAGCGTCGCTTTCATTATATATGCGGTAAAGTATTTGAATTGCAATATATTTATACGGCTTGCTATGTGCCTTGTGCCTATTACAGTGCTTTTGGTGTGCAATATCATTTGTTTAAGAAGTTTTGAATTTACTCCACGGTATGTTTATATATCAACTTCGGGTTATAGCGACAAAACAAACGATGAAAGTAACTTTTATTATAAAGAACCAATCAACACAGTATATGCTGATGCTATTGACAAATATGTGTACTCCGACGACTTGAAGGACAACGCAATAGACGAAATAATAAACCTTACAGATGCGGTTTCCGGTACATTAATGGGAATACGCAGTACCAAAGATACATATGACAGCTTAAACTATTTAAATGAGATATACAGCAAAGTTATGCCTATGGGTGATGTAATTAATGTTGACAACAGATATAACGACGAATTTTTTAAAAAATATTCGTTATACTTATGTGCGGTAGAGTTAGACAACAAAGACGATACCGTGGTATGTACAAATATGTACTACTCCGAAAGATATACAAGCCCCCACATAACTTACTGCCGCAGTAAAGAAAACAGCGAAGATAACGAAAAAGCCGTATGCATTATTATTTATGAAGTGCCCGTTGATGTTGAAGCAAAAGTTTATACAAAACTCGGAGGCTTTTCGGAGAAAACCGCACAAATCAGATACCGCTGACACAACGGTGTGCATAAATTATTGCAACGATATTGACTTTTACAGCAGATAATAATAAAATTAATATGTTGAGGAAAAACCGCCTCAAAATTAAATTTGGAGTAATTTTGCAATGAAAAAAATTTTTACTAAGTCGATTATAACCACACTTGTATGTTCAATGCTTGTCATAACTGCGGCCGGTTGTTCAAACGGCACAAATGCCGAATCGAGTAGCAGTACACCGACAGAAACTCAAGCGACACAGGCACAGACAACCGCACCCGAAGAAGTGAATTTCAGCCTTGATGCTCTGCATGCACCGCTGGAAAATCCGGCAGACCCATTTGCCGGATATTGGAGAATAGCGGAAGGCGCAGGCTCTAAACTTGAAAGTTTTACTTTTTTGTTTAACGGTAAAGGCGGAGCATCAATTATTGTGGGAAATATGGGATATTGCGGAAAATATTCGGTCGGCACTGACGAAAGTACAGGCGAAGAAACCTTTAAATGTCAGCTTATGTTCGGCATTAACGGCGAGTATTCATATACAGTTGCCGAGGACGGCAAAAAAATTACAATTACAAATAACGGTGAAGATTCAGTGCTTGAAAAGGTGGATAATCCGACCTTTGTTCCAAGCGCACCGGAAAATCCGCAGATAGACGAAAAACTTGTAGGCGCATGGGACAGCGGAACAGGACTTTACTATTACTTTGGCGAGGACGGCAGAATGTACTGCAACTCCTACGGCACAACATTTACATATTTCACATACAATACAAAACTCAATAAGGTGACAGCCGTTTATGATATGGACGGCGAGCAGACAGACACATATGATTATACCTTTGACGGCAATGACCTTGTGTTTGACGGAATGAAATATACACAAATAACACCTGAAAAAATGCTCTCTGCAATACAGTCATATTGATAATCGAATATTTAAAGACCGCTATTTTGATGATAGCGGTCTTTTTGTATGTTTATTAAATTACAGTTTTTGAAAAGCATCAAAATTCCTGCCAAACAATTATAATAGTTTGGTCAACCTTTTCAAAGGCTTGACCTAAATTTTTAAATTTATTAGTTTGACTATTCGCTAAACCAAACTCACACCAATCTGAAAGTAATACTCGGGAAATTATCTTCCCCGCCGCAATTGCCGTTATTGTAAGAAATTCTGATTTTTTCGCTTTGAACACTTCCGTCCGTAAACTGCACGCTTACATCAATCTCTGCCCCGTCAACAATTTTTGAAAGTATGCTGTTATTTATATTTTCCATCTTTGTTTCAAGAGCATTTTCCTCATCTGTAACTTGATTTTCTCCGTCATCACTCATACAATTTTTCGCTCTCATACTTAAAAGTTCACTGTCAAGTCGGTAATATTCGTCTGCCCAATTGTCAATTTCACTGTCTGTTCTGTCGGTTTCAACCATAAGATTTATCGCTTTATCAAGTTTTATCTCCTGTTCGTTTTCACTCGGGTTTTTTACCGTAAATGTAAATCCGTCACAAAACTCCCCATATAAACCGTCCGAATGTTCTTTAAATTCCGCTTTTGTATATTGTGAATTATCAAGACTTCCGTAATTTGAAAAATCTCCGATTTCGGCTATACCGTCATAATAATTATAACTATTGCCGTCTTCTGCATCTTCCGAATTTTCATTATCGTTTATATATGAATTTATAAGAAAATAAATTCCTTTTTGTTTTGAATTAAATGTCACGCTCTCAATATTTTTTCCGCTGATTTTAAGGTTTGTAAGTTCAAAATCATTAAAATAATCGGTTTTTCCCTGTGCGTTTCGATAAATCGTGTCATCATTATTAAAATCTTTCAATAAATATTGACTTCCGTTGACCGACGAAAATACACCTATTTCAGACTTGTCCTCAATTTCGGCGGCGTTTGCCGTTATTGTAAAAATATTTTTATTTGAGGAAATTCGCTCTGTATTCGGTTTAAAAAATCCTGCATATATTGCAACAAATACAAACACTGCGGCTATTGCTGCCGCTGTTCCTGTTTTCAAATTGAAAACTTTGTGCGATACATTGTTTTGTTTATATTGTTTTTCGGTATCACGCATTACTTTTATCAATTCAGCTTTCTGCTTTTCGCTAAGTTTAATATTTTTCACATTATTTTTATATACTTCCGCATTAAAATCTTTTTTATCAGTCATATGATTGCTCCCTTTCAATAATTTCTCTAAGTTGTTTTCTGCCCCTTGCAAGTCTTGATTTAACCGTTGATTGTGTTACATTCAGTATTTTTGAAATCTCACTGATTTTTAAATCTTCATAATAAAACAAATAAATCGCAACGCTGTACTTTGGCGGCAATTGCATAACGAATTGAAAAATTGCTTTATCAAAAGTATTATCCGACACACCCTGTTCTCTTGCCTCGGCAAGCGGTACGCAATGGCGAACATATGCCGATGTTTTGCAGCTTTTGGCACAATTTACGGCAACACGCAAAAGCCATGCTTTCAGATGACTGCGGTCTTTGATTTTATGTTTGTTTTTAATTAATCTTATAAAAACTTCCTGACACACATCAAATGCGTCAGCACTGTTTTTTGTTATGTTCAAAGCCACCCTGTAAATCGTATCGGAATATTCATTTACGACATCTGTAACAAAATCATCGTTGTTTAAATCATTCATTATTTCACCACCTTTGTATATAACACTTTTTTAATTATAAAAAGGTTGCAAGAATATTTTTATTTTAATGGGAATTTATTGAAAGTTGGGAAAATTATGGTTTAACACAGTGTTTAAGGCAAATAATTTAAAAATTCAGGTCAAGCCTTTTCAAAGGTTGACCAAACTTTTATAATTTTTACGAAATACTCTGCTAAACCCTAATTATTAACTTTATTCCAAAATTCAAACAGACCATTTAAACTCCATACAAAAATAATCACCACCCCTAACAGGTGATGATTAAAAATTATTATAAAATTTGTTAGTTATATTGCAGCTTTTAATTTTGGGATACAGATTCATCAAGAACGGTTTTATCATATTCTTTTTCCGATATTACAGAACCGTCGCTGTTACAAAACCTTAATACCACAATCGGATTTTCTTCCATTACATTGCCTACAAGCTGCTCCATCAACGGCTTTACGGTCGATTTCATTTCTTCAAACTTTTCGTCAAACGCTTTCTTTATCTGCGGCAATGCCTCATCGCCTACAGTTTCAAGATATTTGTACTCGTAAACAAATTTGTTATCCTCCGCATAGCAATCAAAATCATACATACACTCATATGATTTTTTCATACTGCCTATGGCCTTTTGGGTTTCTTCTGCGTTTATATAGTCCTCTATGCTCGCAAAACTTTTTTCATCACCGCTGTTCTGTGCGGATATTTGCGTAGTTTCGGTTTTACTGCTTTTTGTTTCAGAATTATTTGTGCAGGCAACAAATATCAATGCTGTAGCAATGCAAATGAATATTGCAAAAAATCGTTTCATAAAAAACTCCCTGTTGTTTTATAATATTTTCATTTTATCATAAAAAGTTATATAAAACAACAATCACCACCCATAAAAGGTGGTGAGCTGACAACTTTTCACTTATACCGATTTCTCATCGCTTGAATTAACATCTGATGTTGTTTTCTCAAGAATTGACTTATCAAATGATTTTTCTGTGATTACAGAACCGTCATTATTTACATACTTTACAGAAATAATCGGATTTTCAATATCTACATACTCTAAAAGTTCTTCCATAAGATCAGATAAAGTAGAATCCATATCTTCAAAAGTATCATCAAGTATATTCTTCACATTTTCAAGCTTATCATCGGAAATCTGCTTTGTAAACTTATATTCATATATGAGTGCATCTCCGTCAGCATAACAATCAAAATCATAAAGAGTTGTTGAAAGGGTGCTTTTCATAGTTTCAATAGATTTTTTCGTATTTGGATATTCAAGATATTTCTGAATATTCGCAAACATTTTAGAATCATCTTTGTTAGACTCTGCCTGCGAACTCTCATCGTTTGATACTATACTATTAACAATTGCTGCACTGCTTTCAACATTATCGCCTTTGTTACTGCCTGTACATGCTGTAGCAGATACTATCATAACAGCACAAATAACCACCGCAAAAAATTTTTTCATTTAATATACTCTCCTCTTTTTTGTCGTTTATTAACAACATATTTTGTATTATTATAACATAAAACCAAATAATTGCAATAAAAACACACATTTTACAAACCGCTAAGCAATATTTTTAAAGTATAACTATATCATACAAAATTGTATATTTTTTATTGGTAATAATGATATGTAGATTTTGATACTATTATAATGTACAAACAAATTTTATTGTGTTTGCCAAACAATTATAAAAGTTTGGTCAACATTTTCAAAGGTTGTAGGTATTGGCAAAGCCCACAAATACTTTTTACTAACGCTGTTGTGTTCTAGCCGGCAAACAGCGAGGCAGTTTGCGTCAGATAAAGTATATAATATCGGAAGATATTATGAACCCGCAAGCCTTTTAAAAAGGCTTGACCTAAATTTGTTAATTACTTAACTTAAACAGTACGATAAAAAACCTTTATAAACGATCTAAATTAAAAGCCGAACACAAAATCTGTGCTCGGCTTAATGCATTCAAAAATCAATCATATTCTATTGTATAACTTTCTGTATTTCCGGTAATCTTTACGGTATGCTCTTTATTATCCGCATCTTTTACTTTAACTTATGCCTTTCCGTCGGCAAGGTCATCAGTAATATCAATGCTATAATTAAGATCGGCAATTTCAAGGTAAACTCTTCCGTCTTTGCTCACTAAGTTTGCATCAACACTTTCGCTATATTTGACTTTATCGTCACCAACCAAATCGGTTTTTACAATTTCGTTGCTTTGATCGTCAACCGTAACAACAAGGATGGTTTCAAACAAGCTTTCGCCTGTTGCTGCATAAACTACAGCGTTACTTGCCACAAGCAAAATTACGGCGGCTGCAACAATATAAATCACCTTACGAACAGCGTGTGTCTTTTTATTAGTTTTTTCTTTATTCATAGCCTGCACCTTTCTTAAGAGCTCATCAGATGCGTGAATATCATCAAATGTGCTCTTGTAAAATTCTTTATTATTTTTAAATTTGTTCATCATTCCACGCCTCCTTTAATTGTACCCTTAGCTTTTTTCTTGCTCTCATAAGTCGGGTTTGCACATTGGTTTCGGAAATGCCGAGTATTCGGGAAATTTCCCGTACACTGTAGTCCTCATAATAATATAAATGCAAGACTATACTGTATTTTTGTGGAAGTGACATTACTTCGGCAAAGAGCTCGGATTTTTCATTTTCAATATATACCGGCTCTTTTTCAAGCTCCTCAAAAGAAGATATTTTTTTGTTCCACGGAGATTTCCAAATATTTTTACATTCATTTACCGCAACCCTGATAAGCCATCTTCGGATATGATCTTCGTTTTCAAAATCTATATCAGATTTTAACAGCTTTAAAAAGGTATTCTGAACAGCGTCTTCCGCATCGCTTTTGTTTTTGCAAATATTTATTGCACTGCGATACACAATATCAATGTATTGCTCAGATATCCGATTAAATTCGTTGTCAGTCATACCTTTCCTCCTTATGAAATTTTTACTACGAAAGACCTTTCAATATATGAACAATTTAAATGGCAAAAATATCACAAAGTAAATAAAAAATTTTTGTTTAGCACACAAGTTAAGCTAAATAATTAAAAAATTTAGGTCAAGCCTTTTTAAAGGCTTGCGGGTTTGGCTATTGTTAGATTGCGTTAGCAAAAAGTATTTGTGGGTTTGCCCACACACCCACGACCTTTGAAAAGGTCGACCAAACTTTTATAATTGCTTGACAAAGCAGTATGCTAAACCATAATTTATTATTGTTATCCAGCATTAAAAATAGACCTTACACAAACTTTCACGCACAAAAGGCAAACAAAAAAGCACTACCGAAGTAGTGCTGTAATCTCAAAACTCACCTTAAAGGTGTATATTAAAGGGAGTACCCTGAAAACTGAATAAAGATTAAGCAAAGTGAGAAGCAATATTGTAAATACTTTAATAAGCTGACCAAAAGACTCT
>NZ_JADNHD010000005.1:0-147792 GCF_015553695.1 Ruminococcus sp. BSD2780120874_150323_B10 | reverse complement strand
GGTGCAAGCACGCAAACAGCGTGGCTGTTTGCGCCTGATAAATTGTTATATCGGAAGATTTTTATGGGCGCTGCCCATACCCGCAATTTTTGAAAAAATTGAGTAAACTTTTTTGTTTTTGGGAGGATAATTTAGCGTTAGCTAAATTTCAATGCCCGACCGACACTCCGCTAAACCATAATTTTTCCAAAAACTTTTTTATAAATAAACATAATTGTTTGACAAAAATCAGAACAAAGCGTGTTCCTAATTTAAAATATACCAAAAGCAAAAGCCGACCCCTTACGAGGCCGGCTTGAATTATTTAAGATTAAGCGATCGGAACTGCGATTGGTGCATTTGGGTTATTATCCGGATTCTCTGTATAGAATGTGAGGTATGTACCACCCATTACATTAGAGTCATCGATTACAATCCAAAGCTCGTTGTCAATAAAGCCCTTATAGTCAATTGTCTGATTTGTACCTGTGTCAGAAACAATTATATTGTAAGAACCTGCCTTTGTACAAGTGAAGTCTTTAACATACCAACCGTTTTCATCCATTTCTGTAAGTGTATCGCCCGGCCATTCACCTGATGTTGTGTAGTTGTCAGCATCAACACCGTTTGTATCTGAACCCCAGAGCCAAAGTGACGGATTCCAAGTAAGTGAACCATTGTGCTTAACATGGAGTTTAACATCCATACTTGACGCTACATAGTAGTAATCAACGCTCATATCTACACCATAAGGAATGTGACCGTTTACATTTTTAGGTGTTTTTGTTGTATCAACAGTATAACCGATTGTACGGTAGCTTGTTGTTGTGTATTCATCGCCTACTCTGCCCGAAATTACTGTTGAAGGAGTAATCTTTTCGACTGTGCCGTCCTCAGCTGTGTAGAAATGGTTTACTGTAACACTGCCCGATGATACCGGCTTACCGGTAGTATAAGTCTGAAGAGCTGTAACATCATTTACATCTTTCCTTGTATCGTAGTTTACATCTATCTTTGCATATGTGTCAGCATCTACACTTGCAGGATCTGTAATAATAGACTGCATTAATGTTACATCACGAACATCAACAATACCGTCATTGTTTAAGTCAGCATTTTTAAATGACTCCGGAACATAGTCAGCATAGTAGTATGTTACAACTGCCGGTGTTTCTGAATAAGTGCCTGTTGCAGGACCTTCAACCTTGCTCAATATATATGTATTACTAATGCTTGAGTTTTCGGCTGTTGTATAACCTGTACCGATTGTACCCTGAATTACTTCAGGATCTACGAGGTTTTCGCCGGTCTTTTCGTAAACATAGTTTACAGTTACCTGACCCATACCATCATCAAGAGCGAGCTTATCAAAGCTTGCCTTGTCAACAGCAATTACTGTTGAAATTGCAGGTACAGTAAATGTTGAACCTGAAACCTCGCCGAGTTTCTTTAAGCCGGCTGTCTTATCGTTAGCAATAATTACCCACTCTGTGCAGCTTTCATCCTTGAGCTTAACTTCTTCTGCTTTTTTAGCTGAGTTGTGGATAACAGCCATTGTCTGCCACTCGTCAGGCTGATCATTCTTAACAGTAAACGCTACCTGGTTAGAGAATGCACTGCCCATTGACTTGTTAAGTGTGTAAGCTGATGAATATGACTTATCCATTGCTGTGAATGGTGTAAAGTTCTTTCTGATTTCGTAAAGTCCCTTGTAGTAAGATACAAGATCCTGATACTCCAGAATGTTGTTCCAGTTAATCTTGTTGATTTCAGGTGAAGACTTGTAGCTGTTTGTATCGCCGTACTTTGTACGAGCCATTTCCTGACCTGCAAGCATAAATGAAATACCCTGTGAAGTATTTACAATAGCACCTGCCATTTTATTCATCTTAACGAGGTCTTCGTAACGGTTGCCGTAGTCACCTGAAGCTGTAGAAGCAACGAGCTGATCGTAAAGAGCAGCGTTGTCGTGGCAGTCAGCGTATGTAACTGACTGTGAAGGAGCTTTAGCTTTCCACTTGTAGTTACCGTTTGAGTTAGCGAACAAGCCGAAAGAAATACCCTTAGCAGCACCCTTTGAGCCCTGAACAAAACCTGTGTTTGCAATGCTCATAGCACCGCCCTTGATAGCGTCACGAACAGAGTCATTGAAGATACCGATTCTCTCGCTAAGTGAGCCTGCGTTTGACTGAATAGCCGGCACAAACTTTGTACCGTCACAAGTGTTTGTTGGGTGGTATGAGTCGCCGCCTGTCCATGCTTCGCCCCACATTGTAACCCTATTATCAACCTGATCAAGAGCATCTCTGATCTGATTCATTGTTTCAACATCCATAATACCCATAAGGTCATAACGGAAGCCGTCAACATGGTACTCATTTACCCAGTAGAGGCAAGACTGAATAACATAGTTTCTGTACATTGCACGCTCTGTTGCACACTCATTGCCGCAACCCGATCCGTTTGAGAATTTGCCTGCTCTGTTAAGTCTGTAGTAATAGTTAGGAACAGTCTTCTGGAAGCAAGAGTCTGTTGAATATGTATGGTTGTAAACAACATCCATTACAACGCTGATGCCTGCATCATGGAGTGCCTGAATCATTTCCTTACATTCCTTAATTCTTACATTACCGTCATATGGATTTGAAGAATAAGAGCCTTCAGGAACATTGTAGTTCTGTGGGTCATAGCCCCAGTTAAACTGCTCATCGTTGCCTGCCTCGTTTACTGAAGCATAGTCATAGAATGGATTGAGCTGTACTGTATTAACACCAAGTTCTTTTAGATAGTCAATACATGTAGAAATGTTGCCCTCACCGTTAAGTGTTGTGCCGTTTTCTGTAAATGCAAGGTACTTACCGCGGTTTTCTTCAGATACACCTGAAGAAGCGTCATATGAGAAGTCCTTTACATGGAGTTCCCAAACAGTGCTGTCTGTAACCTCATTCTGGAATACATGAGTGTCCTTGTCCCAACCGTCAGGGTCTGTAGAGTCGAGATCAACAATCATTGAACGGTTACCGTTTACACCGACTGCCTTTGAGTATACATCCTGTGTTTCACTTGTTGTTGTTTCGCCTGTTGTAGGATTAACTACTGTGATTGTGTAGGTGTAGTAGTAGTCTTTCCATTCGCCAGTAAGCTTAATCTTCCAAATGCCTGTAGCGTCTTCTTTCTCAAGCCGGTAAGAGGCTACCTTACTTGCTCCCTGTTCATCGTCTGAACCTTTTGTAAAAATATTTACCTTAATGTCAGTTGCTGTAGGTGACCAAACTTTGAAAGTTGTGGCATCTTTAGTGTATGTAACGCCGAGGTCATCTCCATCATATCTGTAATTTGCGTCAAGTTCTTCGAGTGCTTTTGTAGCAGTTGTATCTAATGCTACAGAACCGCCTGATACTGTTTCCGCATCGGTTGTTGCAGCCATTGAAGTAACTGCTGTTGTTGTACCGAGCATACAAAATGCAAGGACAACAGATACAAATTTCTTTGTATTTTTCATAGTTTTATTTCCTCCTTTTATTTTTATAATCTATCCCTTGTGGGAATAACTACCTAAAATCATTCGTCTATATCCATAGACTCGGCAAAAGCCTTTTTCCTTTTAATATTTGTATAAAGAGTGCTTGCAACGCATCCTGCAAGAATTAGACCTGCGGCAATATATACAACAACCATAACCGACTTAAGCGGGTCAGGGTCGTTTGAATATGAATAAATTACATTAACTTCTGTTTTTGTAAAATTACCGTTCGCATTTGACGGAACAAATCTTAATGTCATATCTTCAAATTCTTTTTCTTCTGCCGTATAAGCCTCTCCTTCTGCACCTGTAAGAGTTGTCTTTTCAACGACCTTACCGCTGCCGTCCATATAAATTACATTTACTCTGCATTCGTCCTTTGACTTGTCATCATCCGCAATCTTTTCGTATTTAAAGGTTACATCAAAATCTTTGTTAGGAAGAACACCGGAAGCATTGTTCGGAAGTTCGTCGAGTATAAGTCTGTAATTTTCAATACCGGGAATTTCGGGAGTGTAATACTCAACCCCTGTTCTGTTTTTAATTGAATAGCTGTCGACTAAATCTTTACCGCTCTCTTTATCAACAAAGTGGTAAGTAACTGTTGAAAAAGTGCCATCGTACTTTTCAACATAAACCTTAGCGTGAAGAACTCCGTCTGTAAAGAACCCTTTTGCGTCACCGTCGGTTTTCTTTATGTCATAGTTAAGAGTAAAAGCATTTTCAGCAAGGTCATAAGCCTTACCGATACCGCCTGTTACGGTTTGGGTAGAAATAAGGTCATGTGTTTTATTGTCATAATAATTTACAACTACCGCACCCTCACGGATTGTAAGCTGTGCATTGTCAAAGCCCTGCTTATCAGCCATAACAACAGCCGAATGAGCTTTAACCTCTACACTGCCGTCAACTTCACCGAGGTTTCTTAATCCTGCTGTTTCGTTGTCCGCAACGATTACCCACTTGCCGTCAACTTTAACATTCTGTGACTCATCACCGCCGTTAAAGAGAACGCAAACTTGATTCCATTTGCCCTGCTCTGTGTTGTTAAGTTTGTAACCTACAACTGTTTTTGGCAAGTCGTTTAAATAATCAATTGCATTTGCACTCTGTGTCGTGCAATCTTTAAATGCCGCAAATTCTTCTCTGATTTGCATTAAACCTCTGTAATACTCAACAATATCGCTGTATTCATTGATATTGTTCCAATCAAGCATATTTTTTTCACGGCTTGACGCATAGGAATTTTCGTCACCGTCTTTGCTTCTTGCAAATTCCTCACCGGCAAGCATAAACGGAATACCTTGAGATGTCATTACAATAGCGGCTGAAAGTTTATTCATTGCCACCAAATCTTCATAACGCTTTCTGTATTCGGAATCTCTGCCGTAAACCGAATCAACAAGTTTATCGTAAAGACAAAGGTTATCATGACAAGACGCATATGTTACACACTGTGACGGAACATTTGCCCAACCCGAAGTACGGTCGGACTGACCCGATATGCCAATCTTAAGGTTAGATTTTTTGCTTGCCTCCTGTACGAAAGCGCCGTCTGTACCGCCCGTACTGCCCTTGATTGCATCACGGATAGTATCGTCAAAAGCACCTATACGGTCGTTAAGCTGCTTGAGGTTACCCTGATTAGCCATTACCGTGCCTTCATTGCAAGCAGTCGGCATATTCCAAGCCTCACCGTACATAATAATCTTTTTGCCGATGCCGTTGTCATAGAGTTTGTCAAGCGCATCTCTTACCTGATTAAGTGTTTCAACATCGTGAAGACCCATAAGGTCAAAACGGAAACCGTCAATATGATATTCCTTTGCCCAATAAGTAACAGAATCAATCATATACTTGCGGAACATCTTGTGTTCGGATGCAGTATCGTTGCCGCAGCCCGAACCGTTTGAGAATGTACCGTCCTCGTTCATTCTGTAATAATAGTTAGGAACTGTATTTTGGAATACGGAATCCGTTGAATAAGTATGATTGTAAACAACATCCATAATTACGCCGATACCTGCATTATGAAGTGCCTGTATCATCTGCTTACATTCCTTGATACGAACATTACCGTCATAAGGATTTGTAGAATACGAACCCTCGGGACAGTTATAGTTTACAGGGTCATAGCCCCAATTGTATTGCGACATAATGTCTTTTGATTCGTCAACAGAGCCAAAATCGCAGAAAGGCATAATCTGAACATACTTAACACCGAGTTTTTTAAGATAATCAACGCATGTCGGTGTACCGCCCTGAATACCGTTTACAGTTGTACCTTCCTCTGTAAAAGCAAGGAATTTACCTCTGTTTGATTTAGATACGCCACTTGATTCCGAAGATGAAAAATCGGCAACGGAAACTTCCCATACAGATGCCTCGGTAGGATTTGAAACAGTTACATGAACATCGTTTTCCCAACCATCCGGATTTGTACTGTTAAGGTCTACTACCATACTGCGCTTGCCGTTTACACCGCAGGCTTTTGCATAAACATCTCCTGTTTCGGTAACCGTATCGCCGTTTTTAACGCTGTAAGTATAATACTTTCCCGCAAGATTACCGCTTACTTTTATGCTCCATACGCCTGTTTTTTTGTCAAGCTCCATTGTTTTTGTGGCAATAGAACCGCCGTCGCCCTCTTCGTCACTGCCGTGCTCGTAAAGATTTAACTTTACCGTAGCAGCCTTAGGCGCCCAAACTTTAAAAGTAGTTGAATCTTCAGACCAAACCGCACCGAGATCACTGCCCGAATAAGCTGTTTTATCAAGTTCGGCTGCATAAGTCTGATAATTAACCTTTTTGTTTTCAACTTTCTTTTCTTCCGCCGCACTGATTGCCGATGCGCACATACCTGCCATAATCATTGCCGTTAATACTCCTGTAATTAATCTTTTTAATAACAATAAAAAAGCCTCCTGACTCTGCGGCAATACCTTTCAGAATTCTTGTCTGCTTACCAAGCCGCCATCAGAAACAAAATATTCAGTTTTAGTATTGACCAAAATCATACTGTTTAATATACGAACAGTATTGAACATAATAAATAATTATATTTTCTTTTATATAATTTTAACATAATTTCCAAGTGATTTTATATCTTTTAAAGAATTATATTTTAAATATGAGGATTCACGATGTAGAATTTTAAGCACTTTTATTGTGCAACTTGCTACATATCAACTCAAATTTTTATGCATTTTTTCAAACAAAGTCCCAAATAACAAAATAAAGACAAAAAAGGTCATTCGATTCGTACAATAATCGAATAACCTTTTAATATTGACAAAATTTTGACAATTATTATATTTTAAAGCCCATATACGGACGAACCTTTAAATAGACTTTCAATTCTTAATAATCTATTATATTTACATACTCGGTCGGTACGGCAAGGTGCTCCCGTTTTTATCTGCCCGGCATTTACCGCAACCGCAATATCCGCAATTGTAGTATCTTCGGTTTCACCGCTTCTATGCGAAATCACCGTTGTGTAACCCGCCTTTTGTGCCATATCAATCGCCCCAAAAGTTTCTGTAAGAGTTCCGATTTGATTCATTTTTATCAAAATAGAATTACCTGCGCCGACACAAATGCCCTTGTAAAGTCTTTCTGAATTTGTAACAAATAAATCGTCGCCTACAAGCTGAACTTTTTTACCGATGCGATCCGTGATTTCTTTCCAACCCTCCCAATCGTATTCCGACAGAGGGTCTTCGATTGAGAATATCGGATATTTGTCGCAAAGTTTTTCAAAATAATTAATAAGGTCGCTTGTCTTGAGTACGGATTTCCTTTTCGGCAAGTGATAAACGCCATCGTTAAACCATTCGGATGCCGCCGCATCAATAGCAATCTTAGTATTCTCTGTATTGTATCCCGCATCACAAACCGCCTGAATAATCAACTCAATTGCCTCTTCGTCGGTCTCAAGATTCGGTGCAAAACCGCCCTCGTCGCCAACAGAAGTAGCCATACCTTTCTGTGAAAGAATTTTGCCAAGACTGTGGTATATTTCACAGCATTGCTGCAAACCGTCGGAAAAAGTATTCGCACCTACAGGCATAATCATAAATTCCTGTATATCAATGTTATTTGCTGCATGAGCGCCGCCGTTGAGAATATTCATCATAGGCACGGGAAGTTTTACCGAATAAATACCTCCGAGATAACGGTAAAGCGGAAGTCTTAGCGATTTTGCCGCTGCCTTTGCAACTGCGACCGACACGGCAAGTATCGCATTTGCACCAAGATTTTTCTTGTTTTTGCTCCCGTCAAGCTCTGATAATTTGTTATCGACTGCACATTGGTCAAACGGCGACATACCGCAAAGTTCGGGTGAAATAATTTTGCTGATATTTGCAACTGCTTTTTTTACTCCCTTGCCGTTAAATCTATCACCGCCGTCACGCAGTTCAACAGCTTCATAAGCACCTGTTGATGCTCCCGACGGTACTGCCGCATTTGCAAAAGTTCCGTCTGTCAGTCCTACGGTAGCCTCTACGGTAGGATTACCTCTTGAATCAATAATTTCTCTGCCGACTACAGAATTAATGGTTATTTTCATTTTATTACCTCCAAATATATTTTACCGTAACTGTCAAAAAATATTCAGAGCAGTGGCACGGAGGTAAAAAAAGCATATTATATTAAAAAAGCAAAGGAGGAAATAATTTGGATATTGTTTACTATACTGTCAGACCGGGAAATACTTTGTTTGGCATTGCGCAATTTTTTCAAACTACGGTAAACGACATTTTAAGATACAACAACATTGCTGACGCAAACAGAATTTATGTAGGTGAAACTCTGGCAATTCCGGCAGGAACTTCACAGTCGCCACGCACACATATTGTAAGACTGGGAGAATCCCTTTGGTATATCTCAAAGATGTACAATATGACGGTAGAGGATCTTATGAATAAAAACAATCTCGGCAATCCCAATGTTCTCTATCCGGGACAAATATTGAATGTGTAAATATTATTAAATTAGCTTTTAAAAGAATATCTTACCAAGCAATTATAAAAATTTGGTCAACATTTAAAAAACTTGACCTGAATTTTCAAATTATTTAACACAAACTTTTTGCCAAACCATAACTCACCACAACACTTTACAAAAAGCAAAAGCTGTACCGATAAATTCGATACAGCTTTTATGTATTATCCGGTTATACCGTTACTTCTAAGATATGATTCTATCTGTTCATCATCGCAGATTCCGAGGTCATCACAACCTGCAAGATGTTCGTTATGATGCTTTACTTCGTGGTGCATTATTTTCTCAAGCTCCGTGTACAGCTTGTCATTTGACAAACCTCCGTACACCTTCATAATACTGCCGTAGTAAAACACAATTGAGTTGCCTATTGAATTTCTTACATACTCTCCGAGGATATACAGCTCTCCCCTCACGCTTTGCGGATGTAACTTTGCTTGCGGTTCAAGCGACATTCCCGCATTAAGGTCACGGAAAAGTTCCTGCGGCATTGAGTCTGCAATTTCATCAAACATTTGAGCACATTCTTCAAAAGTAACCATAATCAATACCTAATTAATAATCAAGATAATCCTTAAGTTTTCTGCTTCTTGACGGATGTCTTAGCTTTCTTAATGCCTTTGCCTCAATCTGACGGATACGCTCACGGGTTACATTAAACTCTTTGCCTACCTCTTCAAGAGTTCTGCTTCTGCCGTCTTCAAGACCGAAACGAAGTCTTAAAACCTTTTCCTCTCTCGGAGTAAGAGTTGAAAGAACATCCGAAAGCTGTTCTCTTAACATTGTGTGTGAAGCGGCATCGGCAGGTGCGGGTGCACCGTCATCCGGAATAAAGTCGCCGAGGTGGCTGTCTTCCTCTTCACCGATAGGTGTTTCGAGAGATACAGGTTCTTGAGCCACACGCATAATTTCTCTTACCTTATCAACAGGCAAGTCAAGCTCGTCTGCAATTTCATCGGGAGTAGGCTCATGACCGTTCTGGTGCAAAAGCTGGCTCTGAACTTTTTTTACCTTATTGATAGTTTCAACCATATGAACAGGAATACGAATTGTTCTTGCCTGGTCGGCAATGGCTCTTGTGATTGCCTGTCTGATCCACCATGTGGCATATGTTGAGAACTTAAATCCCTTTGTATAATCAAACTTGTCAACCGCCTTGATAAGGCCGAGGTTGCCCTCCTGAATAAGGTCGAGAAACTGCATACCTCTGCCAAGGTAACGCTTTGCAATGCTTACAACAAGACGAAGGTTTGCCTCTGAAAGTCGCTGTTTTGCCTGTACATCGCCGTTGGCAATTCTGATGGCAAGGTCAATTTCTTCTTCGGATGAAAGGAGCGGTACTCTGCCGATTTCTTTCAAATATACTTTAACAGGATCGTCAACGGTGACAGCACCGTCTGCAACAAAATCAGAATCCTTGCCTTCGCCGAGGTCAATATCATCAATCTTGATGTCGCCCATATCCTCAACGATTTCAATACCCTGCTGTTCAAGGTTGTCATAAAGTTTTTCGAGCTGTTCGGGGTCAAAGTCAATCTCACCGATAGCATCAAGAATATCCTGATTGTTAAGCTGTCCCTTTTGTTTGCCAAGCTCTAAAAGCTCTTTTACAACTGATTTTTTGTCCTGAGGTGCGTTCATACTCATTTTCCTTTCTGAATGTACAAAAGATTATATATTAAAAAACAAAATAAATATTCCTATTTTTTATTTTGTTTCAGCTTCATTATGTAATCGTTAATGTCATCTGCCGACATATCGGCAAGCTTGTCCGAAGTCAGCTTGTTACTCTCTTCATTAATTACATTAATATATTCCTCTACCGCCTCTCTTGTGGATGCGGCGGGAATTGTGGTGGAAATCAGTTTATAAAGATACGAAACTTCGTCGGAATTAAAATCCGAAGATACGCTTGTAAGCGGCTCGTATCCGCTTTTTATTTTGCTAAGTACATACTCATAATAGCGTTTTATAAGCGAATTTGAAAATTTATCGGGTGTAACCCTTTCCGAAATGCTGTTTGCGTAGTCGGGATTATTGATTAAATAAACGAGCAGAGCCTCTTCGGCACTTGAACTTCTCGGTTTTTTGTAGTGCTCTCTGTTTATCTTGTCGTTCTGACCGTTAAGTTCTGCCTGTATCTGACGGGTTTCCTTTTTAATATTCTCCCGTCTGCCCCGCCTTTTGACCTTTGAAATCTGCTCGAGAAAAGCATTTTTATCAATCTCAAGTTCGGCGCAAAGTTTCGATGCAAAAACATCTCTTTCAATCGGGCTTTCAATTGTCGCAACTATTTTTACAGCTTCGTTTAAAAAAGCTACCTTGCCGTCAGTTGTGTTGAGATTGTAATTTTCTTTTAATTTCATAAGTCGATATTCAATATCGTTGCCGCATTTTTCTATTAAAAGTTTAAATGCCGCAGGGCCGTTTTCACCTTTTGAACGGATAAACTCGTCAGGGTCTTTACCGCTCGGCACAGTGAGGATTTTAATCGGCAGTCCTGCGTTTCGCAAGATGTCTATTGCTCTTGCCGTAGCTTTTTGACCTGCGCCGTCAGCGTCATAACAAATTATAACCTCATCGGCATAGCGTTTCATAAGGACTGCCTGCTCATTTGTAAGAGCAGTGCCGAGTGTTGCGACCGCATTCGTAAAACCCGCCTGATTAAGCGCAATAACATCCATATATCCCTCGCACAGAATCAGTGTGCGTGTACCCGAGCTTTTGGCATTGTTAAGAGAAAACAAGTTTTCGCTCTTTTTAAATACAGGAGTATCGGAAGTATTGAGATACTTAGGCTTTTCGTCGGTCATAATTCTGCCGCCGAAAGCTATAACATTTCCGCGCAAATCTATAATCGGAAACATTACTCTGTTTACAAAGCGGTCATAAATTCCGTTACCGTTTTTTCTTTTGAAAGCAAGGTTTGCGGAGTAAATTTCATATTCCGAAAAGCCTTTGTTTTTCAGATGATTACAAAGCGAGTTCCAATCGTCATCGGCAAAGCCGAGTCCGAAATGCCTTATCGTACGGTCAGATAAAGCTCTGCCTCTAAGATAATTCAGTCCGCTCTGCCCTCTTTGTGAAAGCAGTGTTGCGTGAAAAAACCTCGCTGCCTCACGGTTTGCCTCATAAATTCTCATTCTTAATTTACTTAGGCTGTCATCATAGGTATTTTCAGGCATTTCCATACCCGCCCTTTGTGCAAGGAACTTTACCGCCTCGACATAATCAAGATTTTCAATCTTCATTATAAAGGTAATGACATCGCCGCCGGCACCGCAGCCAAAGCAATAAAACGAGCCGTTTTCGGTGTAAATGTTGAAAGACGGAGTTTTCTCGCCGTGAAACGGACACAATCCAACCATATTTCTGCCGTGGCGCTTAAGATTTACATATGACGAAGCAATTTCCGTTATATCACTTCTAAGCTTTAATTCCTGCAAAAAACTTTCCGGAAAAGGCACAAAACTCCCCCTTTTCTGTTTCCTATTAGCTATTTACGATTTTTTCGCAAATATTCCTTTTTTATTTCAAAAAAATTTTAAATATTTTGTATTATTCATTTATCTGCACAGCAAAATACTGTTCGTCTTTCTGTTCAACCGTAACTCCACCCGATGTTGCGTCCGCAAGTTTTTTATTCAGCGTACCGAGCAAATCGGGTTTAATGTGAAATTTTACAAGTACATCGCTTTCATATACGGTATCATCAACGGCAGCACCCACACCTATTATCAGAGATGATACCTTGCCGTATTGGTTATAAGCGCATCTTGCCTCGCATACAAGGCAATTCTGCATAATTACAGGCTTTGCCGCCTCGACTGCGATTTTTGAACCGTGAGAGTACGCACGCACAAGACCGCCCGTACCAAGGAGTACACCGCCGAAATATCGTGTAACCACAACCACGACATCAAAAATTTCATTTTTTACTATAACATCAAGCACAGGCATACCGGCTGTACCTGAGGGTTCTCCGTCGTCGCTGTAGCGCTTTATGTTGCCCTCTCTCAATGAATAGGCATATACATTATGTGTAGCATTCCAATGTTCACTGCGCTTTTCATTAATAAAATCTATTGCCTCCTGCTCCGTTTTAACAGGTTTGCAATATCCGATAAACCGAGAACGCTTTTCCACAAATTCATCGCTTGCATTTTCAAGCACGGTTTTGTAATCCTTTGCCAACAAGTACACCTCCGTTTTATGTTATTAATTAAGGTTCTATTATAAATATCTGGGGTAAAAATAATAAAATTGTGGTTTAACACACAGGTTAAGCAAAATAATTTAAAAATTTAGGTCAAGCCTTTTTAAAGGCTAACGCCATTGCGTTAAAGCCGCCAAACAGCAAGCTGTTTGGCTATCGTTAGATTGCGTAAGCGGAAAGTATTTGTGGGCTTTGCCCACACCCACAACCTTTGAAAAGGTTGACCAAACTTTTATAATTGATTGGCAAATCAATTTGCTAAACCATAATTCACCCCAACTATTGAAAAATAACCGTCTTTTGGGGATAACAGTCAAAAAGGCGGCACTAAGTGCCGCCTCAACAATTACGATATAAAAAATTATTTGCTCATACCGAAACGCTTCTTGAATCTGTCAACGCGTCCGCCGGTATCAACCAATTTCTGCTTTCCTGTGAAGAATGGGTGGCATTTTGAACAAACTTCAACACGAATGTCCTTCTTTGTTGAACCTGTTTCAATAACATTACCGCAAGCACATGTAATTGTTGTCTGCTGATAATCTGGATGGATGTTCTCTTTCATTTTCCTCACCTGCCTGACTCTGCATAATAACAGATAGATTATACAACAAAAATAAGCAAAATGCAAGTGTTTTTCAAAACTTTTTTCAAAATATCGCAATATTTTTTATTTTCCTTACTTTTGTAGTTTTTAAATAATATTTACAAATCAAATAATTCTTATTACAAGTTATTTAATTTCCTTTGTAGAAATTTCTTTCTGTGCCATTGCAATAAAGTCCTCAAGTTTCATTGCGCCGAGGTCGCCCTCTTTTCTGTGACGAACAGAAACAGTATTAGCCTCTACATCCTTGTCGCCGATAATGAACATATAAGGAACTTTCTCAAGCTGTGCCTCACGAATCTTATATCCGATTTTCTCACTTCTTGAGTCAACCTCAACACGCATACCGCAAGCGTCAAGAGCCTTTTTGATTTCGTAAACATAGTCAAGGTGTCTGTCTGCAACAGGAAGAAGTTTAACCTGAACAGGAGCAAGCCACATCGGGAATGCACCGGCATATTTCTCAATAAGAAGTGCAAGCGTTCTCTCGTAACAACCGATTGAAGTTCTGTGAATAATATAAGGATTTTTCTTTGAGCCGTCCTTATCTACATACTCCATACCGAATTTTTCTGCAAGCATCTGGTCAATCTGAATTGTAATAAGTGTATCTTCCTTGCCGTAAACATTCTTAATCTGAATATCAAGTTTAGGACCGTAGAAAGCAGCCTCACCTACGCCGATAGCATAAGGAATTTCAAGGTGGTCAAGAATTTTCTGCATAATGCCCTGTGCTTCGTCCCACTGCTCGGCAGTACCGATATACTTATCTCTGTCCTTAGGATCCCACTGTGAGAATCTGTAAGATACATCTTCATAAAGACCGAGTGTTTTAAGCATATAAATAGCAAGCTCAAGACAGTTTCTAAACTCGTCCTCAAGCTGTTCAGGCAAGCACATAAGATGACCTTCGGAAATTGTGAACTGACGAACTCTGATAAGTCCGTGCATCTCGCCGCTTGCTTCATTTCTGAAAAGTGTTGAAGTTTCATTGTAACGGAGCGGAAGATCTCTGTATGAACGCTGACGATTAAGATAAGCCTGATACTGGAACGGGCAAGTCATAGGACGAAGTGCAAATACTTCATCATCTTTTTCAGGATCACCGAGTACAAACATACCGTCCATATAGTGGTCCCAGTGACCGCTGATTTTGTAAAGGTCGCTCTTAGCCATAAAAGGTGTTTTTGTAAGTAACCAGCCACGACGCTGTTCCTCGTCTTCTACAAATCTCTGTAAAAGCTGAACGATTCTTGCGCCCTTTGGAAGAAGGATAGGAAGACCCTGACCGATTACATCTGATGTTGTGAAAAGCTCAAGTTCTCTGCCGAGTTTGTTATGGTCACGGCTTCTTGCCTCCGCAAGCATTGTGAGGTGTTCCTCAAGCATAGATGCTTTAGGGAACGCTACACCGTAAACTCTGCAAAGCTGATGGTTGTTAGCGTCGCCTCTCCAGTATGCGCCTGTGCAGTTTGTAAGTTCAACAGCCTTAATAGGTGCAACGCTCATAAGGTGAGGACCTGCGCAAAGGTCTGTAAAATCGCCCTGCTTATAAAAACTGATGTGTTCGCCGTTATCGGAATGTTCCTTAGCAAGTTCAACCTTGTAGGGCTCGTTCATCTCTTCAAGCATTTTTACCGCCTCGTCGGGAGCAAGCTCAAAACGCTCAATCTCAATACCCGACTTAACGATTTTCTTCATCTCTGCCTTGATTTTCTCAAGGTCTTCGGATGTAAACGGCTTTTCAACTTCAAAATCATAGTAAAAACCGTTGTCAACGGCAGGACCGATAGCGCACTTGGCACTTGGATAGAGGCGCTTAACAGCCTGTGCAAGAATGTGTGAAGCAGTATGCCAGAACGCTTTTTTACCGTCAGGCTCATCGAAAGTAAGAAGATCTACTCTGCAATCCTTTGTAATAGGTGTACGCAAGTCGACAACATTGCCGTCAACTCTTGCACAGCATACAGACTTATAAAGTCCCATACCGATAGATTTTGCAATTTCAGCAGGAGTTACTCCGCTTTCAAATTCCTTGACTGTACCGCCCTTTAATTCAACATTAATCATATTCATTCTCCTTAATCATAAGAAATAAAAAGCCCGATATTCCAAAAGGAATATCGGGACGAATATACTTCGTGGTTCCACCCAACTTTGACATAATAACTATGCCCTCTTTACAACCTTAACGCAGTCATACGCCGCACCATTTCCTGTGCAGACTCAAAGGTGGTAGCTTAAAATTACTTATGCGAAAAATCACAGCATACATTTTCGCTCTCTGAAAAAGTAGGTTTTTAAACCGTGTCCTTATCGAAGTTCTTTATTTTACTTAATATTAACACCGCCGAATTGAAATGTCAAGCATTAATTTTCAAAACTTATTTCTTGTCGTTAAGTTCCTGCTGCTGTTCGTCAAGCTCTGCAAGCAACTTGTCAATCTCTCCCATAAGTTTTTCTTCTTTCTTCTGTCGTCTTGTTTCCAAAATACTATGTGACGAATCATCATCGTCATCATCAGCACCTACGCCAAAGAAAAATCCGCCTGTAATATCGTCTTCCGAATTTTTATCGCCGATAACTTTAGGAGCGGAAATATTCGGAACATCGTCGTCAGCCTCATAACCCATAATAAAATCATCGGTATCTGCAGTAGCGTTTTGAGCATAATCCTCGTCTTTTTTCTCTTCATCCGAGAAAACAAGTTCGTCACTCTTGCCGCTGTTATCGGCTGTATCGTCATCATCTGTAAAAGCATCTACAATCTGCACATCATCTTTCTTAAGTGCGCCTCTTGTAAGCTCAATAATATAGAAAAGCTGATACAAAGCGAAAGAAATAAACATTACACCTGCAATAAGAGCCATACCGTCTGCACTGTCAAAAATAACTCGTGCTATAAGGAACGCACCGTACGAAAGTCCGAAAGCGACTGACGGCAAGCCATAGATAAATGTTGCTTTAACAGGGTTTCTTCCGGGAATTTTTGAAATTACCATTGCCTGTGGGAACAAACTTAAGGTAAGAAAAATAAAGCAGAACAAAAGCGACATATCTGATGCCGATACTGAAAGCTTTGTTGCCTCAAGAAAACACGAAATCAATTCCGAAACTGCCCAGAGTGTCGGGAAAATATACAGAAAAGCAATA
The DNA here is from genome assembly GCF_015553695.1 of Ruminococcus sp. BSD2780120874_150323_B10. NCBI lineage: Bacteria > Bacillati > Bacillota > Clostridia > Eubacteriales > Oscillospiraceae > Ruminococcus > Ruminococcus sp. BSD2780120874_150323_B10. The sequence continues at coordinate 131,307 of NZ_JADNHD010000005.1, read as the reverse complement.
TTAGACACCGGAGCAAAACCCGTAAAATGAGTTCTTGCCATAAAAACAAGTCCGATAGCGGCAAGCATTGCAAGGAATGCGCAAATAATGGACATCAGCAAATACTCGCTGTCTTTTCTTGTCAAAATGGTCATTACGGAATATGCAAGCGCAAATGCGGCGGAAAGCACCGCAAAAACACCCGCGGGCACATTTCGTTTTGACTCATAAACCGGTGCGGTTTTTTTGTCCAAAATATTAAAAAATATGCACAGCACAAAAAGAACAAGTGCAACGCCAACTGCTAAATAAGAAAACAACAATGCGTTCATTCCGCTCATCGTTCCTGTATCGTCATTACCGAATACACTTAAAAGTCTAAGCGCAACCATGGCAAGAGCGGCAGGGATAAATGGAATCCATGATAATTTAATCTTCATACTTATCTCCGTTTCTTCAAACAATATAACGGTTATTTTAGCCGAATTTTTTACATATATTATTTTAAGCCAATTACACGCTTATGTCAAGAATTATTAAAGTAAAAATTCACTTTTGCAAAGTTATACGAAAAGAGAGGAATTTATGAGAACAAAAGTTATATTTATAATAATATTTTTGCTTACAATGGCTTTTTTGCCCATAATAATCTCTAAGTGCTCGTCGTCTCAAACCGCTGTCACTTCAAATTCGACTGCGGATAAAGCAACAGAACCCGTTACCGCAAACGAGCCGTCAAAAAGCGAAACCATAGTTGAAACTACAACCGAATCTGTCGCAAAAGAAAATTCCGAATCAGAAAAATCGCCGCTCACCGAATCTGACCTTTGCGGTATGGTAGCGGCAAAATACAATGAAAATTACTGCGAAGAAACCTTAAAAGCATTAACAATAATTATTTATACGAATTATAATGTATCTCCCGACATTTACGATTTGTCGGATATTGACATATGTTTGCCCGAAAGCAAAGCAAAAAATTCCGTTAAAGAAAATTACAATAAAATCAAATCCGCCGTATCTTCCGTATATAAAAAAACGCTCTGCGCAGACGGCAAAGCGTTTTATATACCTTTTTGCGATTTTACCAACGGCAAAACTTCAACAAACAGCGAATATCCGTACCTTACCGCTGTTGCCTCCCCTTGGGACAGCTATGCAAATGCCGATGACGGGGAATATTACGGTGTAAGCCTTAACGGAATAAATTATCTTTGTAATGACGGATACAGCTACGAAGAGGCTTTGCAATGGTATCTGCCGAATTTTAAAATTCAGATTCTTTAGTTGAAGCAAATTATAGTTTAGCTGATTGCTTTATCAAGCAATTATAAAAGTTTGGTCGACCTTTTCAAAGGTCGTGGGTGTGGGCAAAGCCCACAAATACTTTCCGTTTATGCAATCTAACGATAGCCAAACAGTTTGCTGTTTGGCGGCTTGAACGAATGGGCGAAAGCCCTTAAATGCGACAGCAATAAGAAAGCCATTTGATATATAATGAAAAGTTAATTATTTCTTTTATAAAAGGCTGTCGCCTTTTTTAACAAACTTAGTTTTAGCACGCAAACAGCGTGGCTGTTTGCGCCTGATAAATTGTAATATAGGAAAATATTATGGGCGCTGCCAAAACCCGCAATTTTTGAAAAAATTGAGTAAACTTTTTTGTTCTTTTGCTGATAATTTAGCGTTAGCTAAATTTCAATCCCCGACCGACACTCCGCTAAATCATAATTTAATGTTACCCCAACATTTAGAACCCAACCAAAATTCAATATTCACATATAATATTTTGCAATTTTATAGAGTTTTGCCGCTCCCATTTGAATATGTCTTGTGACAACGGGCGGAGTTATACCAAGTTCGCTTGCAATAGTTTTCATCTTTTTTCCGTTAAAATAATACTCAAAAACGCAATGGCGCTGTCTGTCGGTAAGGTCATTCTCTATGACATTCATTAGTATTTTTAAAACTTTCTGACGGTTTTCGCTGTTGGTTTCACCGTTCATAAGGCTTTTTTCAAAGCAAATCTTATCGGAATTTAAATCGGAAAAATGTATAAGTTTACTTCTCATCACATTACCCCCTTATATCTTGCCTCAAGCAAATTTGCAATATCAAGGCACTCAAGATAATAACCTCTGTATCTGCAAATTTTCTCATTGATTTCCTTTTTATTTAATAAACTTTTAGTTTTTAACATACTTTTATATTTATCAACAACAGACAGCATTTTGTCTGCCTCTGCCCTGTATTCTTTTGACCATTCAAGATAATTGTTCATATTAACATCCTTTCCGCTTACTATTCATCAAATAAGAACCAACGGGGCTTGGTTCTCTATATAATATTATAGAGAGAAAAAATCACAAAATCAAGAGTTTTTAGAACATTTGTTCTAAATTAACTGATTTTAATGAACAAAGTCCCTTTTTCAGTACTTTGCTAATTGTCTTTTTTAATTGTTAACAAAACAAAAAATAAACCGACATTGATAAAAAACTCAATATCGGTTTAATGTCGGTTATGATTTTTAAATAGAGAGAATATATAACTGTTATGCATCATACCAATTAAAATTTTCATAATCGGGATACATTTCAGAAAACTCATCGTCACTGTATTCGTTTTTCACTTCATTTGCTATATCTACTACATAATAAGTATTACCGATTTTCAAATATGCAAAATTATTGTCATAAGCAAATGAATCAAAACAGCCGCTCAATAGAATAAACTATTTATCAATAGAATAAACCATTTGTAATTTTTCATCATCACAATAAGGTAGAAATAAATCATCGAAATTACAGCCTGCCGCAAAAATTAAAATTCCGCATATAAAAGTTAGTATAAAAAAACTTAACACTTTCCTCATAATTTTCTCCTATCTAAGATAATCCGAGAATTTATATTTATTTAAACATCACTGTGAAAATAATATAAAATTTGTGTTTCCTTATCGAAATAATATAAATTAAAGTTATTCAAAGGATTGCTTTTGTCCTTTGATATAAAACAAAAGTAATCATCCACATTAATTTGATTTTCTAAGAAATCATAATTATTACGCATATCATCGGTTGAATTATTTATTCTTCCGCTAAAATATTCTATACAGTTTTTAATGCTGTCCGTATTTTCATTCGTAACTTTCTGAAAGTTGTCATTTGATTTTATACTTTCCGATATATCATTATTATTTACATAATAATATATATGATAATCCACAAAATCTCTTGCTCCGTAAGAATATTTCTCACAACCGGAATATTTAGGCAATGTTTTCATAACACCGCTTTCATAATTACATGCTGAAAAAATAAAAATTAACATTACTGAAAATTGCAGCAATAAAAGTTTTTTTGTCAACTTCATAAATACCACTCCTTCTATAATTGTATAAATATTTTAAAAAACAGAAAGTTAAATATTTATCATATACCCTTACTTTACAGTATAATATTATCATATATAATATTGTTGAGCAACACATTCGCAATAATCTACAGCTTTTTGTATGAATACCCCACAAAAATCAACAGTGATTGGTATATATCACTAACAGTATAATTTAAATGATTTTCAAACAATACTTAATTTTAAAGCCGACAAACTTCAACTGTTTTATTGTTAAACTTTCTTGACAAAGCAAAATATTTATAATAGAATATTAACAGATATGTGCCAATAGCTCAGCAGGATAGAGCGTCTGCCTCCTAAGAAATTGTTGCAACGACCGCCTTTGGAGCAAAAGTGATTGACAACGAGTTAATATAAGCCTAAAATTGAATAGATTTTAAAGATGTTTCCGTAGCTCAGCTGGATAGAGCGACCGCCTCCTAAGAATATGTTATAACGACCGCCTTTCGGGCAAAGGCGATTGACATTGAGTAAGTTTAAGACTAAAATTGAATAGATTTTAAAGATGTTTCCGTAGCTCAGCTGGATAGAGCGACCGCCTCCTAAGCGGTAGGTCGGGTGTTCGAATCACCTCGGGAACGCCAAAAACTCCGCCGGAAAACCCAGTAAAATCAAGGGTTTCCGGCGTTTTTTCATTTTTACGGAAAAAGTGAAAAATCGTAAAATTCACAGATTTTCATTAGCAAAATCTCCGTCAGCTAATGGAAATTAGGACGAATGTCGTCCGCCTTTCAGGTGAACGACTTGCTAATAAAAATTAGCAGGATTTTCGCTATTTTGCTAATGAAAATGCCCTCTCTGCTAATGGCAGAAAAATTCGAGCAAAATTCCTGCTAATGAATAAGGCGTTCGTTACCCTGTTAATTCGTTCATTTAGGGGTGGTCAAGCGACAATCGCACACTACTTCTATGCCATTTCTTATTATATAATTGCGGTAACAGGAGGTGGTTGTTTTGAAAGAACAAAAATATCATTTATACCTTTCCAAGGACGAATACAGCGAAGTGCTGCAATCACTTATCCGTTTGAAGAACAGCCTGATAGCACAAGGCAGATACACGGACGCAGCAGATGATATTATTTGCAAGGTGCTTTCAGCCAAGAAAAGAAAGTTCAAAATCAAATATATCTGAACACGAATAAAGACCGCCTACACTTTTGTAAGCGGTCTTTGCTAATTTAGAGTAAGTTAGACAAACTGGAATTTATTAGGCAAACAGAATAAGTGCAACACCTGTGATAAGCAGAACTATACCAACAACAAACTCTATCATTCCCACTTTCTTTGCGTATTCTTCTTTCTTCCGACCGGCTTTGAAATCCGCCTCAAAACCGTTGATAAGATTGTATTTCTTTTTAAAGTAAATGAAGTATCCAAACAGAAGGAATGCCAATCCCAGAACTACAGCCAATACCTTTAGGAATATCATATAAACACCTCCACAAAAAATTCAAATTTGTCTTTCTCTTAATTTCCTATTATACACCAAAATTATGAATATTTCTACCCGCCGTCTATTGACCTCAATTAAGAGGAAAGTAGGTGGCTTTTTTTGTTAGCAAAAAAATTTTCAAGAAATTTTGAAAAAACACCCCCCAAAAACGCTCTCCCATTTCAAACAAGTGAAGGGGTTAATTCCGAGCCACGAAAAGGTCAGCCCTTTCACTTGTATTTTGACAACTGAATAAACCATTCACTAAGACTTTAATTCTGATGATTTTAGCCACCTTATCGGGTACGCCGTGACTTCTGCATTGCAGAACAGCGAGAACTCCCGGTATAGGTAACAGGTTGCCCCTGTTACGGCGATGACAGTCAGAAGGATAATGATACTTCTCTACGGAGCTGGCGGAGTACCCGGCAGAGGTGAAATTCCTATGATACAGATTAGCAGTCTGTTCCTTAGTGACTTCCCGTGAGCTTATTGCTCGGCAAGGGGTGTTGAGAACAAATATTGCCCGACCGGTTAGGAAATGAGCCGGTCAAGTACATAGCCATACTGCGATGGCTATGAATTTCACGAAAGGAGGACGCACAAAGTGTCGAACTGCAAAACGATTGCGATATGCAATCAAAAAGGCGGAGTTGGAAAGACGACCACTACGGTAAACCTCGGCGTCGGTCTTGCAATGCAGGGAAAGAAAGTGCTGCTCATAGACGCAGACCCACAGGGCGACTTAACCACTTGTCTCGGTTGGCAGGATACAGACAACTTGGGTATCACGCTTGCAACGAAACTCACAGATGTCATAAATGAAACGATGAATGACCCTACGGTCGGTATTCTGCACCACGACGAAGGTGTTGACCTTATTCCGGCAAACCTTGAGCTTTCAGCAATGGAGTTTAACCTTGTCAACGCAATGAGCAGAGAGACGGCATTGAGAAACTATCTCAGCGAAGTGAAGGAGAAATACGACTATATCTTAATAGATTGTATGCCTTCCCTCGGAATGGTAACAATCAATGCTCTATCTGCGGCAGACAGCGTAATAATTCCTGTTCAGGCTCAGTATTTACCGGCAAAAGGTATGACGCAGCTTGTTCAGACCATTTCACGAGTTAAGAAGCGTATCAATCCGGGCTTAAAGATTGACGGTATGCTTCTCACTTTGGTGGATAGCCGTACCAACCTCGCCAAAAGCACGGTAGAAGCTCTGAGAGAGAACTTCGGTAGTCAAATCAAGATGTATCGAACATATATCCCGATTGCCGTAAAAGCCGCAGAGACTTCTTCCAAAGGCAAGAGTATTTTTGCCTACGAACCGGGCAGCACGGTGTCAAAAGCGTACACCGAATTTACAAAGGAGGTGTTAGCCGATGGCAGGAAGAAAGAGCGACTTCACTCTCACGAAGCTCGATGACTTATTCTCGACGCAGGAACAGAGAGATGAAGAAAAACTTTCAAAAATCCGAGATATTCCCTTGACTGAGATTGACGATTTCCCCGACCACCCTTTTAAGGTGCGTGATGACGAGGATATGGCACAGCTCATTGAGAGTATTAAGGAACGAGGGGTAATCACTCCGGCGACGGTAAGGCAGAAAGAGGACGGCAGATACGAACTCATATCGGGACACAGACGAAAGCGAGCCTGTGAGCTTGCCGGGTTTGATACTCTCCGTTGTGAGGTCGTTGAACTGAACCGAGACGAAGCCACGATTTTAATGGTTGAGAGCAACTACCAAAGGTCGCAGATACTTCCCTCGGAAAAAGCCTATGCCTACAAAATGCGTTTGGAAGCATTGAGCAGACAAGGCAAAAGAACAGACCTAACTTCCGACCCAGTGGGTTGGAAGTCAAGCGGAAAAGAAACAGCACAACTAATTGGAGAGCAGTCGGGTGACAGTCAAACCCAAGTTCGCAGATATATTCGCCTTACAAACCTTGTTCCCGAACTTTTGGAATATGTTGATGAGGGGCGAATTAAAATGCGACCGGCGGTTGAATTGTCTTTTCTCGATGAGGACAGTCAGCGTGATGTGGTTGATGAAATCGACCTGAACGACGCAACCCCGTCCCACGACCAAACAATCCGTATGCGAAAGTTCTTTGAGGAGGGCAAGCTCACAACCGAAGCAATCCAAGCGATTATGTCGGAGGAAAAACCAAACCAAAGGGAGAAAATTGTTTTGAGGGGCGATAGGGTTCGACAGCTTATCCCGAAGAATATTCCCATAAGCCAAACGGAGGATTTTGTGTGCAAGGCATTGGAGCATTACAACAAGTTTCTGCGAAGCAGAGCCGACCGTGACAGCCGATAGCCTTCCCCCTTTCTCACACTCTAACCCCTATATATACCGGCTATTAACCTGCTGAAAAATATACTCTATCTCCCTTGAGTATATCTATCTCTAATAACATATAGCTGTCTATAAAAGGGTTCGCACATTTGGAGCAAAAGCAAAATGTCTGCTACGATAAAAAGTTCAGCCAATCGCACCTTTGATGTTTTGACCGGTTTTGATTACGATTAAGGCAGAAAGGAGCGATGGATATGAAAAACAGGCTGATACCTTGTGTTCTTGCCTGCCTGATGATTTTCCTCGTAGGTTGTAACGGTAACACAGCCAAAGAAGCTGCACAGGAGATTACGAAAACAGAGACTTCTTTTCCGGCTGGTAATACCGAAACAGATTCTCAGGAAGAAACGGCAGAAGAACCGGAAAGCACGACAGTTCAGGAAGAAACACCGATTACGGCAGAAGAAAGCCAATCAACCGCTGAAAGGCAGACGGTTGCGACTGTTCAGACAAAACCGGCGGAAGAAAAAACGGCTGATACTCCTGCAACCGAAAAGCCAAAGGCAGAGCCACCGAAGCAGACAACCACGCAGGCTGAACCCGAAAAACAAACGGAACAGCCAAAAGAACAGACAACTGCCGAACAAAAGCCGGTTGAAAAACCGACTGAAAAGCCGGCAGAACCGAAACCGACAGAGCCGCACAAGCAGACATTCGATGTCAGCCCTTATGTTAGTTACGCAAAAGAGTATGCGGTAAGCATAGGGCTTTCTCTTGACATCACGGCGACAGAATGTTGGGACAACCCCATATCCGCAAATCCTAACCGAAGCGGTATCAAGTCTGATATTGAAAGCAGACTGAACCGATACAAGAACAGCGAGGGTTTTACCGCTGTGTGGATATGGACAGAAAAGCTATCCGATACGGATTACAACATCTATATCGGCTACTGCTAAAACAAAATAATTTTAAGCGGACGCACTGAGTAAAATCGGTGCGTTTTTGCATTTCAAGGAGGAAAACGCAATGGTTAAAACAAAATTCAAGAAAGCCGTCTCGCTTATGTTGGCGGCGGTTATGAGCCTTACTGCTTTTACGGGCATTGGGGCAACGACAGCCTTTGCAGCCGTAGGAGAAAAAGCCGATGTGTACCTCGTCGATTATCCCCGAAGCGGAGATACCAATAACAACGGCGAATGGGGACACGGCAATCTCAACTATATGAACGGTTGGAAAGGCTTGTCCACAAAATATACAGGACTTCGTGCAATGGGTTCGTATTCGGGCAATATTGCCTACTGTATTGAACCGGGTACAGGTCAGCGGACTGGAGATACTCTCACCGAAAAGGACGAGAACTTCTTTAATAACATCAGCCCGAACGGAACGATTTCCGGCGATGACATTCGCCTGCTTATCGGTCGTATCTTGCAGTACGGCTACCGTGGAGGTATTTCGACAAGCTGGAAGTCGCAGAATGAAAGCGACGCAAACTGCATCGCACACGCTTATGCCACTCAGATTTTGATTTGGGAAACGATTGTCGGAGAAAGAGACGCAGGCTTTAATCACGTTTCTACCAGCGGATACAATGCCGTGCTTGAATGTGTAAGCACTGCACACCCACTCCGCAGTAAAATCTTGTCGTACTACAACAGTATGGTAACAAGTGTTCAGAATCACACCAAAGTGCCGAGCTTCTGCACAAGGTCAAGCGGTTCTGCAAAGGTAAACGAGCTTGAATGGAACGGAAGCAAGTATGTTGCTACTCTCACCGATACAAACGGTGTGCTTGGCAATTACAACTTCTCGGCAAACATTGACGGGGTTTCTTTCTCTGTCAGCGGAAACAAATTGACTGTTTCGATGGAGAAAGCTCCGAGCAAGGAATTTACCATCACAGCCGCAAAAAAGAACGGTGTCCGCAGAGGTGTTGTCGTATGGTCTGACGGTATCCATCAGAACGGAAACGGCATTCAGGATGTGGTCACTTATGCTCAGGAGGTCAGTGACCCTGTCAGCGGCTTTGTCAAAATGAAGGTAAGCTACGGCTCTTGTCAGATTGTAAAGACAAGTGAGGACGGAAAGGTTGACGGCATTCAGTTTACCATAAGCGGTAACGGTGTCAATCAGACTGTAACAACCGCAAACGGCGGTAAATTCCAACTGGATAACCTTATGCCCGGTGTTTACACGGTAACAGAACAGTCTATCGACAAATATGTTCCGCAGGAGGTTCACAGAGTAACTGTTGTTGCCGGTCAGGTGTCAAAGGTCAATTTCAATAATGTTCTCAAAAGAGGTAATCTTCAGGTCATCAAATCTTCTGAGGATAACTTGGTTGAGGGCGTTACCTTCCATCTTTACGGCACATCTCTTTCCGGTATTGCTGTCGATGAGTATGCCGTGACAGATAAGAACGGTGTTGCTTCTTTTGATGATGTGCTTATCAGCGGCACTACCCCATACACCATTGAGGAAGTGGATACCGCAATCCGTTATGTTGTGCCTGCAAATCAGACCGCACCGATTAACTGGAAAGAAGTAACCACAAGAAACTTCACGAACATTCTCAAAAAGTTCAGCGTAACCGTAACAAAGAGCGACCGAGAGGAAGGCACACCGCAGGGCGACGCTACCCTTGCCGGAGCAGTTTACGGTATCTATAAAGGCGAAACCCTTGTGGACAAGTATGTGACGGATAAGAACGGGCAGTTTACCACAAAGGAATATGTCTGTGATAATGACTGGACAATCCGTGAAATCACGCCGTCCGAGGGTTATCTGCTTGATACGACTGTTCACAAGGTCGGTGCTGAACCGCAGCTTTATACGGTGGAACACAATCAGACAGCAAATGATGTTACCGAACAGGTTATGAAAGGCAATATCGCCATTATCAAGCACACCGATGACGGCGAAACTCAGATTGAAACACCGGAAAACGGAGCAACCTTTGAAATCTATCTCAAATCTTCCGGCAGTTTTGACGCAGCAGAAGAAGATGAAAGAGATGTCATTGTCTGTGATGAAAACGGTTTCGGGCAGACAAAGGATATGCCTTACGGCGTATATACCGTTCATCAGACCTCCGGTTGGGAAGGTCGTGAGCTGATGAAGAACTTTGATGTGTTCATTGCTCAGGACGGACAGACCTACCGCTATCTTATCAACAACGCAAACTTTGAAAGCTATATCAAGGTTGTCAAGGTGGACGCAGAAAGCGGTAAAAACATTCCTTATGCCGGTGCAGGCTTCAAAATCTTTGACCCTGACGGCAATCAGGTAACAATGACCTTCACTTATCCTACTCCGACAACGATTGATACTTTCTACACCGACGCAAACGGACAGCTTGTGACACCGGAAAAACTGGAATACGGCAAGGGATATTCTCTTGTAGAAGTTCAGGCTCCTTACGGATATGTGCTTGACAGCACACCGGTGTACTTTGATGTGGCAGAGGAACATTCTTCCGATGAGGGTGGTATTACCGTGATTAAGGTCGATAAGCCTAATATGGCACAGAAAGGTACAGTCAGCATTGAAAAGACCGGCGAGGTGTTTTCAGGGGTAAATATCTCCGGCGTGGAAAACGCCGATGTGATTTATCAGCCTGTCTATGAAGTGAAAGGTCTTGCAGGTGCAGTTTATGAGATTAGCGCAGCAGAAGATATTATCACTCCCGACGGTACACTCCGTTATGCAAAGGGCGAGGTAGTAGATACTGTTACCACAGATGAAAACGGACTTGCCAAGAGTAAGGAGCTTTATCTCGGAAAATATACGGTGGTTGAAATTACTGCACCGGAGGGTATGGTCATCAACAAAGAAGCTCACGATGTTGAGCTGACTTATGCCGGTCAGGAAGTGTCTGTAACCGAAACCGCCACAAGCTTTGTAAACGACAGGCAGAAAGTAGCGGTAAGTCTTGAAAAGACTATTGAAAAGAACGACATCTTCAATATCGGCAACGGCGATGAAATGAAGAATATCAGCTTCGGACTTTTCGCCGCAGAAGAACTTGTTTCTGCAAGCGGTACTTCTATTCCGGCAGACGGACTGATTGAGATTATCTCACTTTCCGAGAACGGCAAGGCTGTTATCAAAACCGACCTTCCTTTCGGAAGCTACTATGTAAAGGAACTTGCCACCGATGAGCATTATATCCTTACCGACGCCAAGTATCCGTTCACTTTCAGCTATGCCGGTCAGGATACCGCAAATGTTGAGATTGCGGTCAATGACGGCAAGCCGATTGAAAACAAGCTCATTTACGGTTCTGTTTCCGGTAAGAAGATTACCGAAAACGGCGAAGCACTGGGAGGTGCTGTAATCGGTCTGTTTAAGGCTGATGAAACCGAATTTACAAAAGAAAATGCTTTGATGACTGCTACCTCCCAAAAAGACGGTAGCTTTTCTTTTGAGAAAGTACCGTATGGCAACTGGCTTGTAAGAGAAATCGAGCAGCCGGAGGGCTTCGTGCTTGATGAAACTTCTTATGAAGTTAAAATCTCCGAGGTCGCTCAGGTCATTGAGGTCGAAATCGTCAATGAGTATGTTCACGGCAATATCAAGTTGACTAAGGTCGATGAAGATTACCCGGACAACAAGCTGACAGGAGCGACCTTTGAGGTTTACAAAGATGTAAACGGCGACGGTAAACTGGATGACGCCGACGAGCTTATCGGAACTCTCTCCGAAACCTCTACCGGTATTTACGAGATGAAGGAACTTCTTTACGGAAAATACCTTGTAAGAGAAACCAAAGCACCGGATGGCTTTGAGCTTGATAAGGGTGTGTACTCTGTTTTCATTGAAAAAGATGAAACCACCTACGAGGTAGAAAACAAAGCCGGCGTCGGCTTTATTAACACAGCTATGAAAGGAAACCTGAAAATCGTTAAAACTTCCTCTGACGGTAAGGTTGAAGGCTTCACTTTCAGAGTTACAGGAGTAAACGGTTACGACCGAAGCTTCACGACCGATAAGAACGGCGAAATCATTATCGAGGGACTTCGTATCGGCGATTACACCATTTCCGAGGTTCAGGATAGTGTTTCTGCTTCCTATGTGCTTCCTGCGGATAAGATTGCAACCGTAAAGGTCGGTTCTACTACCGTTGTGGAAATGCACAATGAGCTGAGAGATACACCAAAGACCGGAGATAACAGCAATGTGGGCTTGTGGACGGCACTTGCGGGACTTTCTGCCCTCGGTATTGTCGGCACAGCCGTTGTTGCGTACAGAAAAAAGAAGAAGGAGGACAATGAGTAATGGACGCTAAAACAATCGTAGCAGTTGTATTAGTCGCCTTTATTATCGGCGGCTTTATCTTCTTGCAGATTAAGAACAGAAAGAAATAAGGAACGCTTGTGTGGGCGGAGTGAAAACTTCGCCCACCGTTCTTTTACGGAGGTGCATTATGAATAAGCAAAAGACGGTTGACAGCAAGGTGCTTGCAATACTCAGAGAATGCCCCGAAACGAGGTATGACGATATGCAGCTTATCCTTTGCTATTACAACCGATACAGCTATATGAGAGTCGGAGATTTACCGCTTGAGGATATAGTCAACAACTATAAAGGCTACGGCTTGCCGTGCTTTGAGACTATCCGCAGAGCAAGACAGAGAGTGCAATCCCTATTTCCCGAACTGTCAAGGCAGTGCAGTGGCTGCGACTGCGGAAACATCAGAATTGTGATTGAAGTAAGCTGAGGTGTGGATATGAACGAGGGAAAAAGAAAAATCGGTGAATACACTGTTCTTTGCTCGGTCAATGTGGGCGAAAAGGAAGTTATCTTGGCTTCCAATGAGCAAAGTACAAACGGCGATAAATTTATGTGCGGCTTTGCAGAGCGAAACGACCTGTTTGAACTGTGTTCGGAATGTATGGTAAGCGATGACTATATCGAAATCGTACACCTTTTCGGAAGCCGTGTGGCAAATGAAGCGGAGCTTTTCAAGGAACAGGTCGAAAAACTGGATATTCCAATCACACTCATAACAGAAGCCGACTGTATCCCCGACCACTATTCCAAAGACATCAACGGCAAAATCATAGCCATTGACCCCAAGGTATTAAAGCCTGAATTTCAGAGAGCCGACAGACAGCTCTACTATGTTACAGGTGGTTTCGGTGCGTCGGCAAACAGCCGTGGAAGTGCCGTGTTTTGTACCAATCTTCACACCGGCAAATCAACCCGATATGAAAGAATGGATGTTATGGGCGAAATAAAGCCTGAGCGTCTGCCTGAATGGGCAAAGGAAAAGGCACAAGAGCTTTCAAACAAGAAGCGAAATAAAGACAAAGAACGATAAGGAGGACAAAGCAATGAAGGAAAATTTCACTTTTCAGCAAAAGACAAAGCTTCTGACGAAACTGTTTGACGCAGGCTGCAATACCGAAAAGAAATTGCAGCAGCTCGACATGGAGAGCATTTTGAAAATTCCGGGTATCACTATTCCGGATATGAGTCTGATTATCGAGTTTCAGAAGCAGACCAAAGCCAATAAGCTGTTCTCTTATTTGGGAGGTGGCACTGATGAGCAGGCAGGAACAGAATGACCGCCATATCATTTGGAGCGACATTAGCCTTGACCTTGATGATTGGCGAGAGTCTTTGGAGGAACTGTATCCCGGATATTCCGATGATGAGCTTTACGACATTATGGTAAAATCCAATGCCGAAAATCTTTATGATGAACGAGTAAATCTCAATATTCAGCTTTCACAGCCGATTATTGTTATCGGCGACCTCGGCAGATGGAACGGCAGAGTGTCGGGCTACAAGATGATTGATTCCGGCAACATTAAGGACTGCCTTTATTCCGATACCGATTACAACGAATGGTATGTGGATAAGTACGGCGACCTTCGTGCCGACGCCGTTCATCACGACGGTACAAACCATTATCTTTACCGTGTATTCAAAGACGGTGTTACCGATACGCAGATTGAAAATCTGCAAGATAAAATCTATAACGGAAAAGCCACAAGAGCCGACATCACACGAGTTACCAAAAGGCTCGGCGATGACATTGCCGGAGTTTATGGTTTTCCTATTCCAAAGCAAAGACAAACAAACGAACAAGCGAGGTGATGAAAATGGATTACAGAGTATTGACCGAAGCAGAGCGTAAATACACCTTCAGCCAAAGTCAGCAGCTCTCTATGCAGACCGGTCTTATCGGATATTTGAGAGCCGACTTCGGTTCTAACGGGAACGAGTTTTGGACGACTTGGAACGATTTCAGAAAAGACTTGAAAACCGATGAATTTAAGGCTGAATTTGATGAAGTCATAAACGGATTGCGTGACGGCGATGTTTTGTCCGGCAGAAAGGCTATGTCCTCTTACTGTTATTCCACTCCCGACAGCTCCTTTAATGATGACTGCAACCACTACGGCATCCGTCTTGATACGGGAAAGTACAGCTATCTTATGAGATTTAACCCCAACAGGGGCGAGTACAATCTGTACTGCTATTGCTATCAGAAAGAGTGGCTAAATGCCCACTTGAAAAACGCTGAGCGAGGTATCCGATTTATCAACCCGCACTATCAGGAGCAGTTTCGCATTGCGGACGGAGAAAAAATCTCAATCAAGCTCGGCGACGGCAAAACAATGGAGAGAACTTGCAGATATATCGACGACTACCATTTGGAGGTCGGCACAAATCTCTACCATATCTGCGAATTTGCCGAGCTTTGCGAGAGAAACGGTCATACCGTAGAACCAGCCGCAAAAGAAAACACGAAATCCGCAAAGGACAAAGAAAAAACACGATAAGGAGGTGCAGACGAGGTGGCAAGAAAATTTGACCTGATTTCAGAGCTGTATGAAAGAACCTGTTTTGCAGTTACAGACAATCCGGTAAACTGGCAATCGTTTCTGAAAACAGCAGGCAGAAATTTCAGGCTCCGATTTGATGAACAGCTTCTCATTTATGCCCAAAGACCCGACGCAACAGCCGTGCTTGAAATCGAACGATGGAACGGTACTTTCGGTCGCTGGGTAAACCGAGGAGCAAAGGGTATTGCCGTATTTGAGGACACAGACAGAAGCCGTCAAAGGCTGATTCATTACTTTGATATATCGGACACCCACGAAAGTCGACATTCCCGCCCTGTTCCGATTTGGGAGATGAGACCCGAATATGAAGCAGAAGTTATTGAAACACTTGAAAATACTTTCGGTGCGGTAAACGATACAACGAGTATTGAAAATGTCGTCAAAGAGAGCATTGCCAATGCCGTTGAGGATAACATCGCAGACTATATCTCCGACTTTATGAGTTTGGGTGCAGGAAGCGATATTGAGTATTTGTCTGCCGACGAAGCAAATGCCTTGTATTTGGAGCTTGTCAGAAACAGCGTATCATATATGGTTATGGCACGATTGGGACTGAACGCAGACAAGGTCTATTCTCCCGATGACTTTGCCGGTATTTCAAGTTTTAATTCACAGGAAGTTCTCAATGCGGTGGGTATTGCTACAAGCGACATTGCAGAAATGGCGTTGCTCCCTGTCAGCAGAACAATCAGCACGCTCAGCAAGGAAAATCGCATAATTGATGAACAGGAGCAATCCGAATACAATAAAGACATCAAAGACGAAAGGAGTCAAAGCGATGAGCGAAATCACATACACGATGGTGGGAGATTACAATCTTCCGAACCTGAAACTGCCGGAGCAGACGGAAGTGACTCTCGGCAGATGGTCGCAGATGAGGAGAACTTATCTGAAGGAACATCACAAAATCCTGTACTACAATCTTCTGACGAAAGGGATTCTGAACAGTCACTTGGCGGAGGTTCAGCAGAGAGCCAGCGAACTGGAGGAAACTCTCGTGAAGCAGATGGCACAGAAAGCCGGGCTGACGGAGCAGATGAAAGCGGAAGATATGATGAAGTGGGTTCGCCTGATGAACAACATCAGGAACTCGGCACAGGAAATCGTGAAGAATCAGGTAATATTCGCTTAGAGTATTACGACAGAAACCACGAGGACAAGAGCCTGCCGTTTTTCGGTGGCGATGATACTATCCGAGAGATACTCGGTACTACCCCGCATTTGTCCGCTTCAAAGGAAGAAATCAAAGACTTCTATGAGAGAAATACGGACAATGCGACCCGTACCGAATATATCAAGGGTATCTTCAATAACGACTACACCCGGCTTACCTTAAACGACGGCAGGCTTGTGGGATACAAAACATTTCAGAATGTCCTCCACTTGTGGGAGGGTGAATACGAAAACAGAACCGCTCAGAGTTTCTACGACTGGGGCGTTATCGCACAGCATTTTGAAGCAATGAGACTTTTGGGAGAATTGACCGATACAATGAAACCGATTCCGTCTATGGACGGTCAGTTGACTCTCATTATGGGAAATCAGGCAGAGGAACAAAAAACCTCTGCCTTTACTTTTTCTCAGGAAATCATAGACGCTGTATTGACCCGTGGAAGCGGAGTTTCCGAGGGTAAAATGCGTATCTATGAGCAGTTTGAAAAGAGCATTTCCGCAAAAGAGAACGCCGACTTCTTGAAAAACGAATACGGTTGGGGCGGCTCTTATCCGGTCATCATCGGTGCAGGCATTGACGAACAGCACGACGGAAAAGGTATCACAATTTCAAAAGGTATCGGAAGCGACAAGCCGCACATTACTCTTTCTTGGTCTCAGGTGGAAAAGCGTATCGGAGACCTTATCCGTATGGACAGATACCTAAACCCAAAGGAAAAAGAAAAGTACCCTGAATGGCTTGAAAAGCAGGAAGAACGGCGAGCCGAGCTTGCAGAGCAGAGAAAAAACCGTGAGATACTTTCTACCGCACCGCCTGAACCTGAAAACAAAGAGGACGAGCCGGAAGCGCAGTATGAATATCATCTCGGCGACAGCGTGTATATTGGGGCTTCTCAGTATGAGATTTTGTCCTTTGATGAAAACCGTGTAATGCTCTATGACTTCGATATGCCCTTATTCAACAAGGAACTTTCAAGGGAAGAATTTGACCGCAAAGTGCGTGAAAATCCGATGAACGACCACTTGAAGGTCAGTGTATTACCGGCGGAAGAAAAAACCGTTACAGGCGAAAATAAAGCTCAAAACGATACTGAAACCGTACCGGATTTCAGTCCGAAAACCGGTTATGACGACGCCTTCTTTATTGACCGGGACAATGAAAGTGTAACTTGGATGTACTATAACCCCGACAGCAATGCCGGAGGTCAGTATGTTACAAATACTCTTTCTTTTGACGAGATACAGCAAGTCGCACGGGAGTATGACTCGGCAGAGGATTTCTTTGATTATCTCGGTAGCATTGCAAATCAGGAGCTTGCCGATGTAGGTACGGAATGGTTTGTGGACGCAGACCGAGAATTTCACAGGACACCGGATTTGACCGACTGTACCTCTGCCACAATGGAAGCTCTTATTGAAAACACTGAAAGAGCTGATATGGTGGCAACAAATATCGGGAATGTACCGATTGAGGATTACAGAGAAATCGTTGCTACTCAAAACGGTTTTGACAGCGATGAGGAAATGTATAACGAGGGTGTTCGTATCGGCAACGGTTACGACAAAGAGCCTGAACCGATTGTCCCCGCTTGGGAGCAAAAGAAAAAGTCAAAAGTAAAGAGCTTTGACCTCCACCCGGATATTCCTATGTCCGAACGACACAACTTTGACCTTGCCAATAATCAGGTTGAAGAAGTGAACAAGAAAGAACGCTTCCACCGAAACTATGCAGCAATAAAAGTCCTGAGAGATTGTCAAAACGAAAACCGTTTTGCAACACCTGACGAGCAGAAAATCTTGTCGAGATATGTCGGTTGGGGCGGTATTCCCGAAGCCTTCGACGAACGAGCAGGAGCTTGGCATACAGAGTATGCAATGCTGAAAAACATCCTGACGCCGGAGGAATATGCGTCGGCAAGAGAAAGCACACTGACTGCATTTTACACTCCGCCCGAAGTATCTACCGCCATTTACAAGGTGTTGGAACAGATGGGATTTCAGGAGGGCAACCTGCTTGAGCCGTCCTGCGGTATCGGTAATTTCATCGGTATGCTGCCCAAGTCAATGGAAAACGCAAAGGTTTACGGTGTTGAGCTTGATACCATTTCAGCCGGTATCGCTCAGCAGCTTTATCAGAAATCTTCCATTGCGGCACAGGGCTTTGAGGAAGTAAATGTCCCCGACAGCTTCTTTGACGGCATTATCGGCAATGTGCCTTTCGGAGATTTCAAAGTCTCCGATAAACGATACGACAAGTACAATTTCTTAATCCACGATTATTTCTTTGCAAAATCGCTTGATAAGTTACGCCCCGGCGGTGTGATGGCTCTTGTGACAAGCAAAGGAACTATGGACAAGGAAAACTCCAATGTGCGTAAATATATCGCACAGAGGGCGGAGCTTCTCGGAGCAATCAGACTTCCGAACGACACCTTCAAAGGTAATGCCGGGACAGAGGTCGTATCCGATATTCTGTTTCTGCAAAAGCGAGACAGACTCATAGATATTGAGCCGGATTGGGTTCATCTTGACACCGACGAAAACGGTATAAGGATGAACTCATATTTTGTTCAGCACCCGGAAATGATACTCGGCGAAATGAAAATGGTAAGCGGTCGCTTCGGACCGGAAGCAACCTGTGAACCGTTTGAAAATGCCGACCTTTCGGAGCTTTTGAACGAAGCAGTCTCAAACATTCACGGAGAAATCTCCGAATACGAGGTTGCCGACGAACTGGAGGAAGAAGATAATTCTATCCCGGCAGACCCTATGGTAAGGAACTTCTCTTACACTGTTTTAGACGATAAAATCTATTTCCGTGAGAACTCCCGTATGTCCCCGGTGGAGGTATCTGCAACCGCTGAGAACCGCATTAAGGGTATGATTGGGATAAGAGATTGCGTCCGTAACTTGATTGAACTGCAAACCGAGGATTACCCGGACAGCGAAATCAAACAGGCACAGGATAAGCTGAACACACTGTATGACAGCTTTACAAAGAAGTACGGACTGATTAACAGCCGTGCCAATACTTCTGCCTTTTCCGACGACAGCTCCTATGCTCTGCTCTCCGCTCTTGAGGTTATCAATGAAGATGGCGAACTGGAACGCAAGGCGGATATGTTCTTCAAAAGGACGATTAAACCGCACAAGCCGGTAACGGAGGTTGACACCGCAGACGAGGCTCTCGCTGTCTCTATGGGCGAAAAAGCAGCCATTGATATGGAATATATGATGGAGTTGTCCGGCAAAAGTGAGGAGGAATTATTCGCTGACTTAAAGGGTGTAATCTTCTTAAATCCCCTTTATGAGTACGGTAATTCCTATGAGCCGAAGTATCTGATGGCAGACGAATATCTGTCGGGCAATGTTCGTGAGAAGCTGGCGACAGCCAAAAGGTCTGCGGCACTGTATCCCGAAGATTACACCGTCAATGTGCAGGCACTTGAAAAGGTGCAGCCAAAGGATTTGACGGCAAGCGAGATTTCCGTAAGGCTCGGTGCGACTTGGATACCGCCCGAAATATTCCAACAGTTTATGTTTGAGTTTCTCGACACCCCACGCTATGCACAATGGAATATCAAGGTTCACTACTCTCAGTTTACCGGCGAATGGAACATTGAGGGAAAGAGCTACGACCGTTCCAATGTAAAAGCGTACAGCACATACGGTACTTCCCGCATCAACGCATATAAGATAATTGAGGAAACACTGAACCTGAAAGATGTCCGAATCTTTGACTATATCGAAGATGAGGAAGGCAGAAAGAAAGCCGTTCTCAATAAAAAAGAGACGGCAATCGCACAGGCAAAGCAGGAACTCATAAAGCAGGGCTTTCAGGACTGGATATGGGCTGACCCTGCCCGCCGAGAAAAACTCACGAAGATGTATAACGAAAAGTTCAACAGTATAAGACCCCGTGAGTACGACGGAAGCCACATTGTTTTCAACGGTATGAACCCGGAAATCGAACTCCGTGAACATCAGAAAAATGCGGTTGCACACATTCTGTACGGCGGTAATACGCTGTTAGCACACGCAGTCGGTGCGGGCAAGACCTTTGAAATGGTAGCCGCCGCTATGGAGTCCAAACGACTGGGACTTTGCAATAAGTCGCTGTTCGTAGTGCCAAATCACTTAACCGAGCAATGGGCGGCGGAGTTCTTACAACTCTATCCGGCGGCGAATATTCTCGTAGCGACAAAGCGAGATTTTGAGACAAAGAACCGCAAAAAGTTCTGCGGTCGAATTGCCACGGGAGATTATGACGCCGTAATCATCGGTCATTCTCAGTTTGAGAAAATCCCGATGTCCATTGAAAGACAGAGGGCAATTCTTGAGCAGCAGCTTGAAGAACTGACAGACGGTATTATGGATTTGAAGCGAAACCGTGGAGAAAACTTCTCCATTAAACAGCTTGAAAAGTCTAAAAAGTCCGTGAAACAAAAGCTGGAAAAGCTCAACGACCAAAGCCGAAAGGACGATGTTGTTACCTTTGAAGAACTCGGTGTGGACAGGCTTTTTATTGACGAGAGTCATTATTACAAGAACCTCTATCTTTACACCAAAATGCGTAATGTGGGCGGTATCGCTCAAACGGAAGCACAGAAATCCTCCGACCTGTTTATGAAGTGCCGATACCTTGACGAGCTTACAGGCGGTCGAGGAACGGTATTTGCAACCGGTACTCCTATCTCAAACAGTATGGTGGAGCTATATACCATTCAGCGATACTTGCAGTACAACACGCTTGTCAAAAACAACTTGCAGCACTTCGACTCGTGGGCAAGTACCTTTGGAGAGACTGTAACAGCCGTTGAGCTTACCCCGGAGGGAACGGGTTACAGAGCGAAAACCCGCTTTGCGAAATTCTACAACCTACCGGAGCTTATGGCGATGTTTAAGGAGGTCGCCGACATCAAGACGGCGGATATGCTGGAACTGCCTGTGCCGGAAGCACACTTCCACAATGTTGCGGTCAAGCCTTCGGAAATGCAGAAAGAGATGGTTGCTTCCCTTGCGGAACGAGCCGAGAAAGTCCGTGGCGGCGGTGTAGATTCGAGTGTAGATAATATGCTTAAAATTACAAACGACGGCAGGAAGTTAGCACTTGACCAGCGTATGCTTAACGATATGCTGCCTGATTTTGAGGGCAGTAAAATCAACGCCTGCGTCGATAACATCTACCGTATTTGGGAGGAAACAGCCGATAAAAAATCGGCACAGCTTGTGTTCTGCGACCTCTCAACTCCAAAGAATGACGGAACATTCTCGGTATATAACGACATCAGAAAGAAGCTCATAGAGCGTGGTGTCCCCGAAAGCGAAGTCCGCTTTATCCACGAAGCAGATACCGATGTGAAGAAAAAAGAACTGTTCCAAAAGACCCGTAAAGGCGAGGTCAGAGTGCTTCTCGGCTCTACGCAAAAGATGGGAGCCGGCACGAATGTTCAGGACAGACTTATCGCACTTCACGATGTGGATTGCCCGTGGAGACCGTCAGACTTGGAGCAGCGTTCCGGTCGAATTATCCGTCAGGGTAACTCAAATCCTGATGTAGATATTTACCGCTATGTAACGGAGCAGACCTTTGACGCATATCTCTATCAGCTTGTAGAGGGAAAGCAAAAGTTCGCCAGTCAGATTATGACGAGCAAATCCCCGGTGCGTTCTGCCGAGGATATTGATGAAACCGCCCTTTCCTATGCAGAGATTAAAATGCTTGCCACCGGCAACCCGTATATTAAGGAGAAGATGGATTTGGACATTCAAGTTCAAAAGCTGAAGCTCTTAAAATCCAACTTTCTATCTGAAAAATACGCTTTGGAAGATAAGATAATCAAATATTATCCGCAGCGAATTACAGCTTTGGAAAACCGTATTGAAGGATTGAAGCAAGATGTAGAAACTGCGAAACAGCACCCGAAACCAACGGACGACCGATTTGTCGGTATGGAGGTTAAGGGTGTTTTTTATTCCGAAAAAGCCGACGCCGGTAAAGCAATCATTGAAGCCTGCAAGCAGATGAACAGCCCCGACCCTATTCCTCTCGGCAAGTACCGAGGGTTTGAAACGGAACTGCTTTTTAATACCGCAGAGCGAAATTATGAGGTTCGACTGAAAGGTGCGACAAGCAGAAATGTTCCTCTCGGTGATGACGCACACGGCAATATTATCCGTCTTGATAACGGCATTGAGAGATTTGCCGAGAGCTTGTCGCTTGCGGAAAATGACCTTGAGAACACCACAAATCAGTTGGAAACCGCAAAGAAAGAAGTCCAAAAACCGTTTATCCAAGAGGAAGAACTAAAGACAAAGCTTGCCCGCTTGGACGAGCTGAATATCTTGCTCAATATGGATAAGCGAGAAAACGAAATTGTCGGCGGCGAACCCGATGAGGGCGAAGTGCCGAACACACGAAAGGAGAAAACCTATGAACGATAAAATGACACCCGATAAGGAAAGAGAAAACTGCCCTTGCAGAAAAGCAATCATTAACCCTTTTGACGCAATGATGATGGTTGTGGTCAGGAGACTTGATAAAGCATATCTCGAATTGAAAAGAAGCAAACCGCCCGCAAAGGAAGCAGAATTTGCCCTTAGAAATGCAAAGCTTTCTTTCTACGGAGAGTTGGTTCGACAGAGCATTGAAACGGTGTTTTCGCCGGAAGAAATCATTGCTTTGTATGAAAACGACGACCTTGCGGGAGGTGCTTGGACTGTTTGGAATGACATCGGCTGCCCTGTTGATAAGATACTCATTATCATTGCAAAGCTCAGTATCAACGAACCGATACAGAAAGCGGTTGCCGATTTGCTGATGTAGAACGGCGGTGATAATTATGCCGTATATTGCACCGGAAGTCATAACCGAAGCCAAACGAATGGATTTATTAACCTATCTTAGAGAGTATGAACCGGGCGAGCTTGTTAAATTTTCAAGTAACACCTACACCACAAGAACCCACGACAGCTTGAAGATTTCCAACGGCAAATGGATGTGGTGGTCGAGAGGTATCGGGGGCAAATCTGCCCTCGATTACCTTATCAAAGTCCGTGGAATGGATTTTGTGGAGGCGGTTCAGACCATTATGGGAAACGGTTCAGTCAGCTTTCCGACTTGTGAAAACATCAAAAGTTATGAGAACCAGCCTTTGCTTCTGCCTGAAAAAAGCCCCACTACCGATGTGGTATTTGATTATCTTTTCGGGCGTGGGATTGATTATGAAATTATCAACTACTGCTTGGAACAGAAGCTAATCATCGAGTCGCTCCCATATCATAATGCTGTTTTTATCGGCTATGACGAGAACAAAGAACCTAAATACGCCGCATACAGAGCAACAAATCAATCAAGAATTATGGGCGACTGCACCGGAAGCAAAAAGCAATATTCTTTCCGCCTGACTGCCGAGAACACCGGAGAGGTTCATCTTTTTGAGTGTGCCATTGACCTGCTTTCCTATGCAACTTTGATGAAGCTGGAGGGCAAAGACTGGCGACAGTTTAACCTTGTTTCTCTTGCGGGAGTGTATTCCCCAAAGCAGAAAATCGAGGACTCGAAAGTGCCTGTTACACTCGGCAGGCTGCTTGAAAAGGACAAAACAATCAGGCGAATTGTTCTTCATTTGGACAATGATATTGCCGGAAGAAAAGCGACCAAAGCGTTGCAGACGATTCTTTCAGATAAGTATGAAGTCGTTGACGACCCTCCCCAATATGGGAAAGATGTCAACGACTTTCTTTGTAAACGCTTGGGAATAAAAGATAAAACCGAAAGGAGTTTTGCACGATGAAACTAAAAGAAATCAGAGAAATGTACCCGGAGGGAACGCAGATTGTACTCACTGAAATGGCTGGCGAAAGTCAAATGCCCTACGGTCTGAAAGGAACGGTTAAATTCGTTGACGACGCCGGACAGATTCATATGAGTTGGGAAAACGGAAGCTCCCTCGCCTTGAATATTAACGAGGATACCTTTGAAAAGGTAGAAGCACCTGAGAAGATTTCCGTCATTCTTGTTGAGCCGGGCAGGTATCCGAAGCTCATTGAAATCGAGGATACGCTTGAAGCAATGCAGTCTCTTGTGGAGGGAGATATTGAAGAATATATGCCCTTTGAGGACGAAGTTGCCATCATCTGCAACGATGAAGGAAAGATGAACGGCTTGCCGTTGAACAGGGCAGTTTATTCCGAGCCTGAGAATGTTGAGATGAGTTATCCGCAGTTGAAAGCTCATTTCCGGCAGGCAGAAAAAGAAAGAAACCACACGACCGGATATATTGTTTTTACGGATGACAGCTTTGACAAGCCTTACACAGAGGAACAAAGAACCTATGTTGTCAGCAGTAACAATAAGGCTTTCATTGAGGGTATGGGAGGATATTCTATCTATGCTTCTTCCCTTGACGGCTCGGATAAATGTGTGCGACTGGAAGCGTATATGGCTGATGAACACGGCGGCAAGGATGGTTGGAAGATTGAAAAATGTTATGTGAAAGACGACAGCAACCGTGAAATGCTCGACATTATTGCCGGCAAGTTCTTCATTGCATACGCACCGATTGAGTCGGAAAAGTTCCTCAGTATGCCGAAAGAACTGGCTCGTAAGTACGAGGAAAAGTTCAAATACCCGGAGAGATTTTATAAGTCCTTGGACGGTATTGAAGCAAAGCCGTATAAGCCTGTCTCAAAGGATATGGAGAGATAAGAGTCAATCTATGGGGCAACCCTGAGTGTCTGCATAATCTTAGCGAGCAGACCATTTATGGACAGGAATGTCCAAAACGGTACACTCGTTAGGGGTTGCCCCTAATACCCCAAAGAAGAAAGGAGCATAAGCAATGCGGGAGATAGTATTGGTCGCCGCCGGGTTAATCATCGGCGGTTTTTTCGGAGTAACAACAATGTGCCTGTTTCAGATAAACCGGGACAGACACTATATTTACAGAAAGGACAGCGATAAAAATGAGCAAGAGAAACATTGAAAAGCACATTCTGATGAACAAGGCAGAAGCTCAGGATTTGCAGAAAAAAGCAAAACGGGCGTGTCTATCCGAAGGCGGTCTTATCCGTTTGCTTCTCAAAGGATACGAGCCGAGAGAAAAGCCCGACGAAAGATT
Organism: Ruminococcus sp. BSD2780120874_150323_B10; assembly: GCF_015553695.1. Taxonomy (NCBI): domain Bacteria; kingdom Bacillati; phylum Bacillota; class Clostridia; order Eubacteriales; family Oscillospiraceae; genus Ruminococcus; species Ruminococcus sp. BSD2780120874_150323_B10. Next base: position 106,008 of record NZ_JADNHD010000005.1, on the reverse strand, counting down.
TTACGATGTTATGCGTGAGCTTTCTGCTATCGGCAACAACATCAATCAGCTTGCGGCGAAGGCAAATACCCTCGGATTTGTGGACGCACCGCAGCTCAAAAAGGAAGCCGAGCGTTGGCACAAGTTTCAGGCTGATGTGGAGCGTACTTTTTTAAGACCCGATAAGAGCGATATGAAATGGCAGTAAGTAAATTGTGGTCGGTCACATCAAGGCTCGGTCAGGTAATCGACTATGCCGCCAATCCCGAAAAGACGGCGGCAGATATTTACACCGAGGAACAGTATCAGGCTCTCCGTGATGTTCTCAGCTATGCAAAGGACGAAGAAAAAACCGAGCGTGAATTTTTCGTTGAGGGTATCAACTGCAACCCTGCGACCGCAAGAGACCAGTTTATATCTGTAAAAAAAGCATACGGAAAAGACGACGGCATACAAGCCTATCACGGCTACCTGAGCTTTAAGGAACAGGACATATCCCCGGAGCTGGCACAGAAAATCGGAATGGAATTTGCAAACGAGGTGTGGGGCAAAAGATTTCAGGTGGTGGTTACTACTCATCTGAATACGAAGCACCTGCACTGCCACTATGTAATCAACTCCGTTTCCTTTGTGGACGGCAAGCGGTTATGGGGCGATGAAAAAGCGTGGTTCAAGTTCCGCTTGGTTGCCGACCGTCTCTGTGAAAAGTACGGACTGTATTACAATCCGAACCCGAACCGCAGTAAGCAATCCTCATATTACTATAAGCAGGAGCAAGCAGGTATGCCGAGCCGATATTCAATGACCCGTGACGCCATTGATGAAGCGATTGCACACAGCACCAACCTAAAGACCTTTGATTATATTCTCACGCAGATGGGCTATGAGCATTGTCTCAGCGACAGCCGAAAGTATTGGACGATTGTTCCGAAAGGATACAAGAAGCCGATACGACTTAAATCCCTCGGAGAGAATTATACCGAGGAAGCAATCAAGCGTAGGCTGACGGAAAATCAAAAGGTTCTCATCGTTCCTTTTGCCAAAGAAACGGTAAGAGTCAGGCAGTACCGAATGCCCACAAGAGAACACAAAATCAAAAAGGTCGGCGGACTGTATGGGCTGTATCTGCATTACTGCTATAAGCTGGGTTATCTGCCGAAATACAAAAAACAGAATACCGCAAGGCTTCACTATCTTTTGAAAGAAGATTTGCTGAAGCTTGACAAAATCACTCAGGAGACAAGGCTGCTTGGACGGGAGAACATTTCTACCGACGAGCAGCTTTTCTCATATAAAGAGTCCGTGTTGTCGCAAATCAAAGCCTTGACTGACGATAGAACGCACCTGCGAAAACAGTTAAGAAGAAATTTGAGTGACAATGAGCTATCAAATGTCAAGGAGCAGATTGCGGCAATCACGAGCAAACTGTGGACTCTCCGCAAAGAGGTCGGTCTTTGTGATGACATAGCCGAAAGGTCAAAGGTCATTGAAGCCAACCTTGAAACGGTAAGAGTTTACGAAGAAAAACAAGAAAGAAAGGAGCAGAACCGTAATGACAAACGGAGGTGATGCGGCAGAACAGGTCGTCAGGCTATCGCTTGAGGGCTTTGAAGTAGCCGCAAAATTAAGCGGAGCGGCAGCAAAGAATATTGCCGTTCTATTAGTCTCTGTTCTCAAACAGGAACAGAAAACAAAAGGCAAGGCTCGACTTACCAATATGATTAAGTCGGGCAAGGAGCTGAAGGTGTTTTCTATCCCAAACAAGGACTTGAAGAAGTTTACCGAGCAGGCAAAACGCTACGGCGTTCTATACTGCGTACTCAGGGATAAAAACACAAAGGGCGATAATGTACCGATTGATATTATTGCCCGTGCAGAGGACGCTTCCAAAATTCAGAGAATCGTTGAGAGATTTGAACTCGGTAAAGTTGATAAGGCTGCGATTGTTACCGAATCTCAGAAGGCTGTCGAAAAGCGTGAAGCTTTGGAGAAAGACAAGCCGACGAAAACCAAAAACGAAATCATCACTGAGGAAGCCGTCAGAAAACCTATTCAGAAAGAGGGGTATTCCCAGTCAAACCCCACAGTCGCCAAAACGGACAAAAACCCTCCGTCAAGGCACGACTCCGAGCCGGTAGATATGCAAACTGATAAGGGTACTGTAAGCGACAGACAGAGAAAGCCGTCGGTAAAAGCAAAGCTTGACCGATATAAGGCAAAGTCCAAGCAGCAGAAAGAAGCAGAACGCAAAGAGCCGGAGGTATCAAAGCCGGAGGTCAAGAACGCCCCGGCACAGACCATACACCAGCAGCCGAAACCCAAAAGCAAAAATATGAAAGAGAGGTAATCACAATGACAAACAATTTTACCCCTGCAAAAGCAGGACAGCAGAGAAGCAGACTTTCCAAAGAGGAATACGCCGAAAAGATGAAGGCTGAAAAAGAAGCCGTATATCAAATGGCGGACGACACCGCAAAGGCTATCGTTTCCGACCCGGAAAAGTTCAAAGCCTTCCTTGATACGCAGAGCCGTCTCGACCGATACTCTGCGGTCAACGCACTTCTGATTTTTAAGCAGCTTCCCGAAGCAAGCCAGCTTAAAAACTTTGATGACTGGAGCAAGGATAATGTGAAAATTCAGAAAGGTGCAAAAAGCATTTCCATTCTTGAACCTGTCGAGTATGCAAAGAGAGACGGTACGACCGGCATTTCCTACAATGTGAAAAAAGTCTTTGATGTTTCGCAGACCAGCGGCAAGAGACCGCCTGCACCGACTGTCAACCGTGACCCGAAAGCACTCATTACTGTTATGCTGGATTCTTCCCCGGTTGAAGTAGAAGCAACAAATGAGCTTCCGTATCCCAATATGGCGGCGTTTTATAACAACGAGGAACAGACCTTGTATGTAAAGCGTGATGTGGGAGACAGCGTAGCGGTCGCTCAGTGCGTAGCACAGGAGCTTGGCCACGCACAGCTCTCCATCAACAGCGACAGTTACAGCAGAGCGGATATGGGATTTCAGGCGGTTTGTATCGGCTATATGCTTTGCAAAAAGTACGGTGTCGATACACAGAATTTTGCTATCAACCGTATCCCTGAAAAGCTTGCCGGCAAAGAGCCGAAGGACATTCGCTATGAGCTTTCCAAAACGAGAAATGCAATGGCGGATATTCACTCCCGTGTTTCCGATGAGCTTTACAAGAAGAAGCAGGAACGAAGCAAAGACTACGAAAGATAAGGTGAGACTATGGCGAAGGAAGAAATGTATCATATCGCATTGGACGATTATGAACACGGCATTATTATCCGTTCTCTCAATGACGAGAAAACAGATTTGATGAACGAGGGTAAATCTACCGATGCGGTGGACGACCTTATCATCAAGGTCGGAACTGCCCCAAAGAAAAAGTTCAGAGTTATCGAAAAGGAACGCTCCTGTGAATCGAGATAACGAAAGGCAGTCTGCGATTATTCTTTCCGTCATCGGTATTATCCCGGTCGTATGGCTGGCACTTCTGATTGCACCCTCTGTAAAAGGAGGATTGCCGGAAATACTGCCGAGCCTATTAACAGCGTTCAACGAACCATTTCATATTGAGCTATGCGAGGACAGCCTAAAAACTGTCCTCGTTTTGCTTCTCTGCTATGGAATGGGTATCGGGATTTACTTCTCGACACAGAAGAATTACCGAAGGCGTGAAGAACACGGCTCCGCAAAATGGGGCAATGCAAGAGCCGTAAACAAAAAATACAGACAGTCTCCGGCTTCAGAGAACAAGCTGATGACGCAAAATGTCTGTATCGGACTCAATGCGAAGAAACACAGAAGAAACTTAAACACCCTTGTGTGCGGCGGTTCGGGAGCCGGTAAGACAAGGTTTTACTGCAAGCCGAATCTTATGCAGTGCAACACATCATTTGTCATTCTTGACCCAAAGGGAGAAATACTGAGAGACACCGGAAAGCTGCTTGAAAGCAAAGGCTATGAAGTCCGTGTTCTCGATTTGATTTCAATGGAGAAAAGCCATTGCTATAACCCGTTTGTCTATTTGCAGAACGACAACGATGTGCAAAAGCTCGTGACGAACCTTTTTAAGAGTACCACTCCGAAAGGCAGTCAGGCACAAGACCCCTTTTGGGATACCTCGGCTTCAATGCTTCTGCTTGCACTTGTATTTTATCTTCATTATGAAGCACCCGAAGATGAACAGAACTTTGCAATGATAATGGAAATGCTCAGAGCCGGTGCGATTGAGGACGAGGAGGACACAAGACCTTCTCCTCTTGATGAACTGTTTGCGGAATTGGAGATGTCGAATCCCGACCATATCGCTTTGAAGTATTACCGTTCCTATCATTCAGGTGCGGCGAAAACTTTGAAGTCCATACAGATAACCCTTGCGGCAAGACTGGAAAAGTTCAACCTTGAAAGTCTTGCTTCTTTAACTACCACAGACGAGCTTGAACTCCCATCACTCGGAGAGAAAAAGGTCGCTCTGTTTGCTTTGATACCGGACAACGATTCCAGCTTTAACTTCTTGGTATCTATCCTTTACACACAGCTTTTTCAGCAGTTGTTTTATGCTGCCGACCATATTCACGGAGGCTCACTTCCCGTTCCCGTTCATTTCCTGATGGACGAATTTGCGAATGTGAGCCTGCCCGATGATTTTGACAAGATACTGTCGGTTATGCGTTCTCGTGGAGTATCGGTAAGTATCATCTTGCAGAACTTGGCTCAGTTAAAAGCCTTGTTTGAAAAGCAATGGGAAAGTATTGTCGGCAACTGCGACGAGTTTCTGTATCTCGGCGGCAACGAGCAAAGTACCCACAAATATGTGTCCGAGCTTCTCGGCAAGGAAACCATTGATACCAACACTTTCGGAAAGAGTACCGGGCGAAGCGGTAACTACTCCACCAATTATCAGATTAGCGGTCGAGAGCTTCTTACCCCTGATGAGGTTCGTATGCTTGATAACCAATATGCAATTCTGTTTATTCGTGGAGAACGACCCGTTATGGACTTCAAGTATGACATCTTGAAGCACCCGAATGTGGCACTTACAACCGATGGAAAGGCTTCTGCATATAAACACGGCGAAGTGACCATCAAGCACTCATCAATTTCTGTTCTTTCTATTAACCCGGAAGAACTTCCGGAGGAAAGCTACGGAGAAACCAATTACGAGCTTCTGTCCGATGAGGATTTTGAAGTAAATAAAAACTCATTTTAACGGAGGAAAACACAATGAACATTTTTAAGAAGAACAACGAAAAGAAAACTACTCAGAAGCTGCCTATGACCGGAAAGGTTCAGAAAGGCTTCCGTGCTTACTGCGCCGTAATCGCAGCAGCAACTCTTGTTTGCGGCATGAGCGTTACCGCTTTTGCCGCAAGCGACCCGATTACCGTAGTCAACAATCTGTCCGATTTTATCTTCGGACTTATCCGTGCCATCGGTCTTATTCTGCTTGGCTTCGGTATCGTTCAGGTCGGTCTCTCTTTGAAGTCTCACGACCCGTCTCAGAGAGCCAACGGCTTCCTGACCCTTGCGGGCGGTATCATCATCACCTTTGCAAAGGAAATCCTGACCCTTATTACCGGCTAAGAGAACACAGTTATCAAACGGGGCATACCTGGCATTTCAGGTATGCCCCTAATCTTAAAGGAGGTGCAAACAGATGAGTGATAACTGGGTAGTTCAGAACCTCGAAAATGCCCTTGAAACTTGGAACAGCAAGCTATCGGAAATATGGCAGTTGCTAACCACTTCGCCGCAGGAGTTCAAAGGTGGCAGTATTTGGTCGGTAATGGTGAATATCAACGGAGCAGTTCAGGCTATCGGTCTTGCTTTGCTTGTTTTGTTTTTTGTTGTCGGTGTGGTTCGTACCTGCGGAAGTTTTACCGATGTAAAGAAACCGGAACACGCATTAAAGCTGTTTATCCGCTTTGCCATTGCCAAAGGTGTGATTACCTACGGGCTGGAGCTTATGCTTGCCCTGTTCAACATCGTACAAGGTACGATTTCAACCATTATGACATCTGCGGGATTCGGTACGCCCAATCAAACAACCTTACCTGCTGAAATGGTAACAACCATTGAAAGCTGCGGATTTTTTGAGAGTATCCCATTGTGGGCGGTTACTCTTATCGGCGGACTGTTTATCACGGTCTTGTCGTTCATTATGATAATGACGGTGTACGGACGATTTTTCAAGCTGTATATGTACACGGCTCTCGCTCCGATACCGCTTTCCACTTTTGCCGGAGAACCGTCGCAGAATGTGGGTAAGAGCTTTATAAAGAGCTACTGTGCTGTTTTGCTTGAGGGAGCAGTAATTGTACTTGCTTGTATCATCTTCTCCCTATTTGCTTCTACGCCGCCGGTAGTGAACCCTGACGCAGCAGCCGTTACTCAGGTATGGGCATATATCGGCGAACTGGTATTCAATATGCTTGTGCTTGTCGGTGCGGTTAAGATGAGCGACCGAATTATCCGTGAAATGATGGGCTTATAACGGGAGGTTCTCTGATGAAGAAAAATAAGAATAATAACGATAGATGGCAGGGCTATATGCCTGCCGACTGCGACTGCAAATATTGTGTGTACTACGGAGGAAAGAAAAACGGCAATGTGATTTGCCTTGCGGACACCTGCGTCTGCTCTGATGAAATCCGTCACGCAAAACAAGCATATCGCAGAGAAAGGAGCTTTTGATGGAAGTCAAAATTAACCGAGAGATACGAAATTATACAGAGTCAATGTTTTTTGGACTGTCGCTCAGACAGTTCATTTTTTCTGTCCTCGCCTGTGCGGTAGCGGTAGGACTTTACTTCCTCCTAAAACCGTACCTCGGAACAGAAACCGTATCGTGGGTGTGCATTTTGGGAGCTGCCCCTTTTGCGGCTCTCGGCTTTGTGAAATACAACGGAATGACGGCTGAGAAATTTATATGGGCGTGGATTAAGTCCGAGTTCCTTATGCCGAAAAAGCTGGTCTTTCATTCCACCAACACCTATTACGAATTGATGAAACCGACAATCGAACAAAAACAGAAGGAGGCTTATAAGAACAATGATTAAAACCCTTACAAACCTGTTAAAGCAGGACAAAGAAAAGTTTGTAGTACCAAAGGGCGTACAGGATTGTATTCCCATTACCGCAATCTATGATGACGGTATTTTCCGTGTGGGCAAGGACAAGTATTCCAAGAGCTTCAAGTTCACGGATATTAACTTTGCCGTAGCAAGCCGTGAGGACAAGGAAGCAATGTTCCTTGAATACTCCGAGCTTCTCAACTCTCTTGACAGCGGAGCTACTACAAAGCTGACTATCAACAACAGACGGCTTAACCGTTTGGACTTTGAGAAAACCATTCTTATCCCCGAAACCGGCGATGAGCTTGATGTTTACCGAGAGGAATATAACAAAATGCTTCTCGACAAGGCGACCGGTGCAAATGCAATTGTTCAGGATAAGTATGTTACTATCTCCATCAACAAAAAGAGCGTGGAGGACGCAAGAACCTATTTTGCCCGTGTCGGTGCTGACCTGATAGCCCACTTTGCAAGACTCGGAAGCAAATGTGTGGAGCTTGAAACCGATGAGAGACTGAGAATTGTCCACGATTTCTTCCGTGTCGGTGAGGAAACCGCATACCACTTCAATATTAAGGAAACGAGAAAAAAGGGACACGATTTCAAGGATTATGTTTGCCCCGATACAATGGAATTTGAAAAGGACTACTTCAAAATGGGAAACCGTTACGGGAGAGTCCTTTTTCTTCGTGAGTACGCTTCCTATATCAAGGACAGTATGGTAGCTGAGCTTACCGACCTGAACCGCAACCTGATGATGTCCATTGACATCGTACCTGTTCCTACCGATGAAGCGGTGCGAGAAGCAGAGAGCAGACTGCTTGGGGTTGAGACGAATATAACCAACTGGCAGAGAAAGCAGAATCAGAACAATAACTTTTCCGCTACCGTTCCGTATGATATGGAACAGCAGAAAAAGGAAATGAAGGAGTTCCTTGATGACCTTACCACTCGTGATCAGCGAATGATGTTCGCTGTACTCACTATGGTTCATACTGCGGACTCCAAAGAACAGCTTGATAACGACACCGAAGCTCTGCTTACTACGGCAAGAAAGCATTTGTGCCAGTTTGCCGTTCTCAAGTATCAGCAGATGGACGGACTGAATACGGCTATGCCCTTTGGAACACGCAAGATTGACGCATTCAGAACCCTTACCACAGAAAGCCTTGCGGTATTTATCCCGTTCAGAGTTCAGGACATTTACCACGAAAACGGCATTTACTACGGTCAGAATGTTATCAGCAAAAATATGATTATCGCCGACCGCAGACAGCTACTCAACGGCAATTCCTTTATTCTCGGCGTATCCGGCGGCGGTAAATCCTTTGCGGCAAAGGGAGAGATTGAAAATATCATTCTTTCCTCCAACGCAGATGTTATTATCATCGACCCCGAGCGAGAGTATTCGCAGCTTGTAAAGGCTCTCGGCGGCGAAATTATCAATATCTCTGCTACTTCTCCGAGCCATATCAATGCGATGGATATGAACAAGGAATACGGCGACGGTGCAAACCCGGTTATCCTGAAATCAGAGTTCATTATGTCCCTTTGCGAACAGCTCATCGGCGGCACAAACCTCGGAGCAAAGCAGAAATCTATCATCGACCGTTGTACGGCAAGTGTTTACCGAGACTATCAGCAGAGAGGATATACCGGTACTGTTCCTACCTTGCAGGATTTCCGTGCGGAGCTTTTGAAACAGGACGAGCCGGAAGCAAAGGAAATTGCTCTTGCTATCGAGCTGTTTACTCACGGCTCTTTGAATACCTTCGCAAAGCCGACCAATGTGGATACGGATAACCGACTTATCTGTTATGACATTCTTGACCTCGGCAAGCAGCTTATGCCTATCGGTATGCTTGTCGTTCTCGACTCTATTCTGAACCGTATTACACAGAACCGTGCTAAGGGTAAGCAGACATTCATCTTTATTGATGAAATCTACCTCCTGTTCCAGCACGAATACTCAGCAAACTTCCTGTTTACTCTTTGGAAGCGTGTAAGAAAGTACGGTGCTTATGCCACCGGTATTACGCAGAATGTGGACGACCTTTTGCAGAGCCATACGGCAAGAACAATGCTTGCAAACAGCGAGTTTTTGATTATGCTCAATCAGGCTTCAACCGACAGGATTGAGCTTGCCAAGCTCCTTAACATTTCTGACCTTCAGCTTTCGTATATTACGAATGTTGACGCAGGACACGGACTGATAAAGGTCGGCAGTTCGCTTGTGCCGTTTGCAAACAAGTTCCCGAAAAATACGAAGCTGTATAAGCTGATGACAACCAAACCGGGCGAGGGTGCATAACCCTTGCCCTATTCTTTACTCAGAAAGGAAATGCTTATGAAAAATAAAATCTATATTGCTATTATCTGTGCTTTCAGCATTGTATTTGCCGTCAGTTCAGGTTTTCTCATTAAGCACTATTACGACTCTGCAAGGCAGGCGGAGATGTACGACAATCTGATTGAGGTTGTGGAGACAGAGCCTGAAGAAACCCAAGAGCCGATGAACTACTCCGAGGAAAAGACCTTTATCCCGGAGTATCAGGAGCTTTATCTGCAAAACAACGATATGGTCGGTTGGATTAAGGTCGAGGACACAAAAATCAATTATCCTGTTATGCAGTCAAAGGACAACCCGAACTTCTATCTGAAGCACGGCTTTGATAAGTCATACACCGACTACGGTTGTCCCTATGTTCAGGAAAACTGCGATATGGAGCTTCCAAGCGACAATATCATCATCTACGGTCATCATATGAACGACGGTACGATGTTCGCCGGTCTTATGAAATTCAAGGACAAGAGCTTTTGGGAAAAGCACAAAACAATATCCTTTGATACGCTGACCGACAGACAGACCTATGAAGTAATTGCCGTGTTCAAAACCGTAGTATATACGGACAGTCCTGAAAGTTTCAAATACTATCAGTTCATCAATGCGGAAACCGACGAGGATTTCACAGCCTATGTTGAGAAGTGCAAGAAACTGTCGCTTTACGAAACCGGCGTAACCGCCGAATACGGCGACAAGCTCCTGACCCTTTCCACCTGTGAGTATTCCCGGACAAACGGCAGACTTGTTGTAGTGGCGAAGCTAATAAACGAATAATACAACAGGTAGTTCAGCCTGCATAGGAAGGAGGGATTGTATGGCTGATATTAAAACGAAAGACAATGCAAAAGGTACAATACGAACCATAGATAAGGCTGCCGTTGCAACCCAACGAATGAAGCAGGCGTATATCGCAACCAAAGAAAAGGCGGAGCGGTCGGTAAATGCCAACAGCAGTTCTGCCGAGGAATACGCTTCCGATAAGCTGGAAAGCGGTATTGACGAAGCGGTTCACGATGGTGCCTATGCGTTTGACAAGGCGGGACGAAAGGGACTTGAAACCACAAAAGAAAATATCCGCACCGCAAAGGACGGTATTCAGCGTTTCAAGCAACAGCGAGCCGAGCAGTCTTTACGAAAACAGGCTTCGCATAACACAAGCTCTGCGATTAAGACTGTCGATAAGGCGGAAAAGACCATAAAGCAGTCTGTCACTTCCTCCGGAAAGAAAACCATTAAGTTTGCCGGAAAAGAAGCAACCAAAACCGCACAGAAATCAGTTAAGACGGCTGAACAGACTGCAAAGACAGCGATAAAAACAAGTCAGCAAGCGGCGAAGGCGGCACAGAAAACAGCTCAGGCGACAGTTAAGGCTTCGCAGAAAGCGGCACAGGCGGCAAAAGCTACCGCCAAAGCAACAGCCTCTACGATTAAAGCCGCAGCCAAAGCCACCGTTGCCGCAGTAAAAGCAATCATTGCGGCGGTAAAAGGTCTTATTGCCGCTATCGCTGCCGGCGGCTGGGTTGCGGTGGTAGTAATTATTGTCCTATGCCTTGTAGCTCTGATTGCGGGTTCTGTGTTCGGTATATTCTTTTCGGGAGAGGATTCCGGCACAGGAATGTCAATGCAGACAGTCGTTCAGGAAATCAATCAAGAATATGATGACCGATTGGAACAAGAAAAGAACTCTGTAAGATATGATGTGCTTGAAATGAGCGGAAGCAGAGCTGTTTGGAAAGATGTTCTTGCGGTCTATTCTGTTAAAGTGAATACCGACCCCAACAATCCGATGGAGGTTGCTACGGTTGATGAAACCAAGAAGCAGCTACTGTCGGATATTTTTTGGGAGATGAACGATATTTCTTCCAGAACGGAATCGAAAACCCACACCGAAATCGAAGAAAGCGACGACGGACACGGCAACATCGTACAGACCGAAACCACAGTAACAGAAACTTTCCTGTATATCACGGTATCGCACAAGACCGTTGATGAAATGGCGGCTATGTACGGCTTTAATCAGGAGCAGAAAGAGTATCTTGCCGAGCTGCTAAAGGACGAAAACAATCAACTATGGTCTCAGGTGCTTTACGGTATCGGATACAGCGACGACCAAATCGTAACGGTTGCTCTGTCTCAGGTAGGTAATGTAGGCGGTCAGCCTTACTGGTCTTGGTACGGATTTGACTCCCGTGTAGAGTGGTGTGCCTGCTTCGTTTCTTGGTGTGCCAACGAGTGCGGATATATCGACGCCGGTATTATTCCGAAGTATGCCGGCTGTGTAAACGGCGTTCAATGGTTTAGAGACCGAGGACAATGGGCAGACGGTTCGTATGAACCTTCGCCCGGTACAATCATCTTCTTTGACTGGGAGGGCGACGGTGTGACAGACCACACCGGTATCGTTCAGAAATGCGAGAACGGTACAGTCTATACCGTTGAGGGCAACTCAGGCGACACTTGCAGAACCAAAACATACACGGTTGGTAGCTCAGTTATCTACGGATACGGTATTCCGGCATATTAAAAAAAGATGGCTGCTCGTTTGAGTAGCCATCAAGTACATTATTCAAAATCGTTGTTGGGCATCATATTTAACGGATTTTGCTTCATAAATTTGATACCTCATTTTTTTGATTATTTGATGTGTCCATATTATCCAGCCCTATACGATGGGCTGTTATCAAATTGTTATCGGTGGTGATAACGGGGGGTAGCAGGGTTGTTGTTTTCTCTGGTGGTTTACAACTACATTTTACCACGAAAGGCAGGGAAATGCAATAACCATCCTTGCTGTGGCGTATCAAGGAATCTTACTGAACATATGGCGCACCTTATCCAAACGGCTGTTTGGACGACGGGGCTGGATGACTGGCTTGCCGACAGCGGCCTGATACCCTTTCAGTTCTGTAAGGCATACGCTCTGCCCGTTGGTGTAAAAGGCCAGATCAGTACGGTATGCCTGTATACAGCGGGCGGGAATCTCGCCAGTAAAGACAACTTCATCCTTTTTTACCTGGACCGTTTCGATGGTGGCACAGTATTTCGGTGCATCATGATAAGCCCTGGAAAGATATTCCCGGGGCGCATAGAGGGTGAAGGAGAGATAAGGTTCCAGCAGTTGCGTCCCTGATTCCTTCAATGCCTGTTCCAATACAATCGGGGCCAATGAGCGGAAGTCCGCCGGCGTGCTGACCGGACTGTAATAAAGCCCGTATTCAAAGCAAATCTTACAGTCCGTTACGTTCCAGCCGAACAAGCCCTGCTCCAGCCCGTAACGGATACCATCCCTGACAGCGTTTTGAAAACTCTGGTTCAAGTATCCCAGCGAAACCCGGCTCTCGTATTGTACACCGGAGCCAAGCGGGAGTGGTGTAACAGACAGTCCGATGGATGCCCAAAACGGGTTGGGCGGCACCTCGATATGGATGGTGTGGCTGGCTGCTTTGAGCGGCCGCTCCATATAAATGACGGTGGGTTCCTTTACCACTGTTTCAAGCTTGTATTTTTCCGACAGCAAAGCGGAAACAACCTCCAACTGCACCCGGCCCAAAAAAGAAAGAATGATCTCATGGGTGATGGAATCCACCTCGCAGCGCAAAAGCGGGTCAGTATCCGCAAGTTGCGTAAGAGCGTCCAGCAGCCGTTCTCTTTGCGCTGCCGTTTTCGGCGCAATCGACGTCCGCAGCATGGGGAGGGGGTCCTCACGCCACCTTTTACGAGGGAGCCGGGTTGGGTCCCCTAATACATCGTTTAACCTCACGCTGTCGCTGGGAAGGATAACAATTTCACCCGGATAAGCGGTGTCTGTCCGAACAATTTCCCCTTTGGATGGAATACGCATCTCTGTGATTTTCAGCTTTTCTCTCCCGGCCAGGGCCACCGTATCCCGCAGGCGCAGCGTTCCGCTGTATAGCCGTAGATAGACACGCCGCTGGCCGCAATCTGTATACTCCACCTTGAAAACGCTGCCGCATAGGGCGGCGCTCCCCTGTTCCCCAATCGGTTGGAACAGCCCTGTCACCGCATCCATCAACGGTTGAATGCCAAGGCCCTTTTTGGCGCTGCCATAATAGACCGGGAACAGGGAGGCGTCTTGAACCCGCCGCTGTTCCTCCCGCACAAGTTTTTCCCGGCTGATTGGTTCTCCTGCGATATACTTTTCCAATAATTTATCGTTATTTTCGATGACCGCATCCCATGCTTCTATGTCGGTATTTTCCTCCAGGACTATTTCCGGGGACAGCGACACCGTCTGCTTGATGATAATATCGGCGGAGAGCTTATCCCGAACAGACTGAACCACGCTCTGCAAATCAACGCCAGCCTGGTCGATCTTGTTGATAAAGATAACGGTGGGAATGTTCATTTTCCGCAGGGCATGGAACAGAATACGGGTCTGGGCCTGCACGCCATCTTTAGCGGAGATCACCAAGATGGCCCCATCTAAAACAGCCAAAGAGCGGTACACCTCCGCCAAAAAATCCATGTGGCCGGGCGTATCCACAATGTTGACTTTACATCTGTGCCACTGGAAGGAAGTGACTGCCGCTTGAATGGTAATTCCCCGCTGCTGTTCCAAAATCATAGTGTCTGTTCTTGTAGTCCCTTTATCCACGTTTCCCTGTTCCGCAATCGCTCCACTGGTGTATAGCAGACTTTCCGTCAATGTTGTTTTTCCTGCGTCTACGTGGGCAAGAATGCCAATATTGATTATTTTCATGTGATTGTCCTCCTTTTACAGCCCGAAAGGGCACAAAAATCCCCAGCAGTAAAATACTTTTACCACTGGGGATTATAATTTGCTGACATACACATATACAGCATACACCTATTTGTGACTGCTGTTTTTTTGGATATGTCAAAATTGATAAGGCAAAAGTATTCTTAAATTGGGTACAAAAAATCAAGCCCCCACAAAAGGAACTATCATAATCCTTTGTTCCCACTATTTGATTATAGTTTTATTTAAGAATACCTTGCCGCATATTTTTTACTCCTTTTCTGGAATGAAGCTATTATATCACATCAGTTTTAGGAAAGCAAGTACCTAAAAGAAATTTTTCTTCCCCTTATATGTAACAATCATACCGGCTTCCTGGCGTTCAGAATGGTTTCTGCTGTCTGCTGTGGTGTTTGGTTGGAATTGTCCAGCCAAAAGCCGATCCGTGGTGTTGTCTGCATTTTACTAAATACAAATTCAATGTATACAGAAAGAAATATATAAGGAGTGGGAGGGATTCCGCCGTAGTCGGCATTGTAGGAAAATCCAAAAGTTTAGATTTTCTCAAAATGCTTATCTTTTGGTCTTTGGTTCGGAATAGTGTAGTGCTGGCGGTCTATCTATTGTTTTCGGTTGCTTGCTTCTTTACCGTACATGAGCATTACTGCCGGGTACAAAGCGTTTCGGTGAATTAAAAAAATCAATCGGCAGCGTTTCTCAAAAGGTTTTGACTGCTCAGCTTCGTGATATGGAAGAAAACGGACTCGTTAATCGAAAAGTGTATGCTGAAGTTCCGCCGAGAGTAGAATACTCTCTGACAGAATTGGGACAAAGCTTGAAACCTATTCTCGACGCTATGTGGAGTTGGGGCGAAGATTATAAAGAAAAATGTAATAAATAACGAAAAGACCGTCAAATCTCAACATTCGAGACTTGACGGTCTTACATTTTGTGATTGTATTTAAGAAAATCGTTTTGGTGTTCCTGTTTGCGAAGTTGATAGCCCTGTGCAATCAGCGTATCCACTTTCAGAGCAATCAGGTTTATGTCAGAACACATTGCCCGTGCAATCTGCTGAATGTCATAGCCGTTTTCAATGTATTCCAAAATGGTGTCGTCCGGGAGCGAAGCCTGAGAAGCGAAGATATTTGCTTCATACTCCATACGGTTCTCTCTCATATCAAAGATGTTGAACTCTTTGAACCCGCCGACAGCAACCGCTTCTTGCCTGTGGAGAACATCGTGTCCGATTTCGTGCCATAGCACTATCTGCTCCACGACCGGGTGCATACCGTTTTTAAGAAAAACAAAGCGGTTCTTCAGAATAACTTTATATGCTCCACGCTGCTTGTCAAAATTTCGGTAGATTATATTGATACCAAGCTCTTTTGCGACCTTGTATGGGTCACGAGTACCGCAGCGGTCAATGAGCTTGTTTACGATTTTCACAATCTCAGCCGTAGTGTAATACCCCAATCCGGCTCACCTCCCATATTATAGTATATCGGATATTAACCCTATAATAAATTATAAACTATTATATGTCCCATATATTGGACTTAGTTCACTTCGAGGATTACTCGTCTTTGCGGTATTTCTTCGGGGTGTATTTTTTATTGTTTTTCTTTGCAATAAGATAGGCTTCCTGAATGGCGTCAACCATTTCACGCATATCCTCGTCAGCCATTTCGCCGCCGGCAAACAGACCGGTAACTTCTGCAAGCAACTCCTGAGCCTGTCTTGCTCCTCTGCGTCCGTACTTATCCTCTACATCGGCGATGAAAGCGTCGTCCTCAGACAGCAGATAATTCACATTTACATTTAAGGATTCTGCCAGCTTCTTATATCTTTCCATTCCTCTCGGACGGGATTTATCATTTTCATAAGAACCAATTATGCGTCGGGTTACGCCGATTTTAGCTGCCAACTCATCTTGACTCATACCAAGCTTTGTTCTTTCAGCCTTGACTTTTTCACCGAATGTCATTGTGATTTCACTCCTTAAAAGAATATTTACAGTTGAACTACCCATTTGCTCTTGACAAGTACAGTTGAAGTGTATATAATATGAATTGGGAAGTTGAACTACACATAGTGTACACCAAACTACCCAAAATGTCAAGGGGGTTCTAAAAATGTTACGAAGCATACTTCATTGTGATATGAATAACTTCTATGCCAGCGTCGAATGTATGCTCGACCCCGCATTGAAGAAATATCCGATTGCTGTCTGCGGCTCTGTGGAGGAACGACACGGTATCGTGCTTGCAAAGAACTACAAAGCAAAGGCTTTTGATGTGAAAACCGGGGACGCAGTATGGCAGGCTAAACAGAAGTGCAAGGACTTGGTTGTAGTGCCGCCCCATTATGAGGAGTATATCAAATACTCAAAGCTTGCGAGAAGCGTTTATGAGCGATATACCGACCAAGTTGAACCGTATGGTATGGACGAGTGTTGGCTGGATATTAGCGGGACAGAAAGCCTTTTCGGTTCGCCGGAAAAGGTGGCAAATGAAATTCGTGAGACTATGAAGTTTGAACTCGGCTTGACGATTTCTGTGGGTGTTTCCTTTAATAAGATATTTGCGAAGCTCGGCTCGGATATGAAGAAACCGGACGCAGTAACCGTAATTCCAAAGGACACATTCAAAGAAAAGATTTGGGGACTTCCTGCCGCTGACCTGCTCGGTGTAGGACGGGCAACCCAGCGAGTGCTTGACAGCTATTGTATTCGTACCATCGGGGATTTAGCGAATACCGACCCTGAGTTCTTACGCAGAAGATTAGGAAAGAACGGAGTAGTTTTATGGAACTATGCCAATGGTAACGACCTTTCCCTTGTTGCCAAGAAAGACTTCGTTTCTCCTATAAAAAGCGTAGGACACGGTATAACAACGGTAGCAGACTTAGAGAAACCGGAGCAGGTGTGGCCCGTGTTTCTCGAGTTAACCCAAGACATCGGACACAAGCTCCGTGTTCACGGACTGAGTGCAGAAGGTGTCGCAATACATATTAGAGACAACACACTCAATACAAGGCAATGGCAGACGAAGATTGCACTTCCTACACAGTCTCCGATGATTATTGCAAAGACCGCTTTTCAGTTGTTTGAAAAAAGATATGGGTGGAATAACCCTATCCGTTCTGTGACGGTACAAGCCATAAATCTTGTTCCACAAGACACGCCCCGTCAAATAGATATGTTTATGGACGCCGCCAAGCAGGACAAATTGGAGCGAATGGAAAAGTGTGTTGAAGAAATCAGACGGCGTTTCGGAAAGGACAGCATAAGGAATGGGGTTCTGTGTCAGAACCTGCGGCTACCACCGAAAAAAGCTGAAATCACTATGCCGACAGGTATGGTCGGTTAAGGAGGGCTTAATGTGATTGACGAAAAAGAGGTTACGGCTTATGTTACGATACCCGACTGCTTTTTGCAGGGGTGCAGCGAAGATATTGTTATCTTCCGTGCGGACGGCGGAAACCATTTTACCGACTACGGTATATATGAGGGAATGTTCCTGTTCTTTGACCGGAAAAAACGCTTTAAGAAAGGAAGGCTTTCCTGTTACATCAATACTGCCGGAGATGACCGACCTAAGTACAGGGTGTCGGATAAGAACATCGACGGATACAAGCACTTGGGAAGATTGGTTTTGACTTTGAGAAATTACGAGGTATAGAAATGGAATCCGATAGAAGAAAAGTTTATGTTGAAGTAAATGTAACACACAGACCTGATGGGACGGCTCGTCCGAATTTCATCAAGTTTGAGAATGATGAAAAATATGAGATAGACCGTGTAATTCAGAAATGCCGTGCGGCTTCCACCAAAGTCGGAGGAACCGGTATCCGCTACACGGTACAGATTTGCGGCAAGCCCACATTTCTGTTCGACGAAGAAAACGGAAAGTGGTTTGTAGAAGCAAAATCCTAATGGTAGGAGGTTTTGTAACTTGAAACATTTATCGAGATTTGACATCGAAGCGATTGCCGACAAGTATGTTCAGGCATATATGGCACTTCCTGATGTCCGTAACACACAAATATACAGAATTGACCCGGAGCTTCTCTTGGAGAAGGTTCTCGGATTGAATGTCGAATACCAGCACCTATCTTATGACGGTAGTATTCTCGGAATGACCTCATTTACGGAAATGGGTGTTCAGGTATTTGAAGATGATGATAACGAAGCCTTTTTCTTTTTGGATGGAAAAACCGTTCTCGTGGAAAAGGACTTGAACTTTGACAGCAAGCTGAAAGGCAGAAAGAATTTCACCTTAATGCACGAGGGCAGCCATCAGATATTTAAGATGTTGTTCCCGAATGATTACGGTGTGACACAGAAATCTGCCGGAGTACATTATTACAAGGCAAATTCCGAGAGAAATAAGCCTATATCCGATTGGGAGGAATGGCAGGCAAATACGCTTGGAGCTGCTATCCTTCTTCCCGAAAACCTTATAAAGCAGGGAATGTATCTGTTCAGTCTTGGAGAAAAGATTGAGTGTCTGAACAAAATATACTATCCGAGCGTATATAAGAGATTTGATGCACTTGCGGATTTTTTAGGGTGTTCCAAAAAAGCACTTGCTATACGAATGAAACAGCTCGGACTTTTGAAAAAGGAGTATCTTGATAATCCTTTTGATTTGGTTACGGTTTATCCGGAGGTGAGCGAGCTATGAAATCGTTGGAACAAAAGATAATCGTAAGGTGCAAAAACTGTGGCTGGCGTATTTTTGACAAGGTAACAATGACAACAGGCGTGATTGAACTGAAATGTCCGAACTGCCACAGAGTAGTAGAGGTTGACCTATCCCTACGCAAGGGAACAGTCAAGTACAGATTAACAAGAAGTAGTAACAGAGCGAACAATTAAATATCGGACAGATGTACCGAGCCACGAGTCCTTGAGCGAAAGCTCTTGAGTCATCAAATTGCCGGACGCTGAGAATTAAGGGATAGAAATATCCTAATGTTCTTGGTGTCCGGCTTTTTTGTCGCTCCCGAAAGGAGCAAGACCGTGACATATAAGTGGCTGGCGTATATCGCCAAGTATCCGTAATCTCCGAATTTTTGATTTCAACCAAATTCAAAAATTCAAATTTAAGGAGATTACGACAATGACAAAACTTACATTAGAACAACAGGAATTATTATTTGCGAACGACTGCAAGCTCATTAACCTGCGGTATGAATATCACGGCTACACCGGCACGGAGAAATGGGCGATTGTAACAGAACTGGCGGAAGAAGAATTGTGGGTTAAATACCCTGATGTTATCCGTCGGTACACTCCGTTCATTCTGCTTTCTATGGCTCAGGGCGAAGTGATAACGGAGTATCAGAACTACGAAGCAAGAGAGAGAATGAGAAGGCTTCTTTTCGGACACGCATTTGACATCAATGACGGAGAATTTGAAGTGCATCATCCGGAATTGGCAGTCGATACAGACCCAATCGAAGAAATAATGCTGAAAGACAATATTAAGCGACTTCGGGAGGTTTTGTGTTACTTAAGCGAAACACAGAAACGCAGAGTTTTTAAGTATTTCTTCTACAACAAAACACTTGAAAAAATCGCAGATGAAGAAGGAGTCGATTTTACTTCTGTAAGGGAATCGGTAAACAGTGCAATAAAAAAGTTGAGGAAATTTTTCTAAAACACCCCCCAAAAACGCTCTCCCATTTCAAACAAGTGAAGGGGTTAATTCTAATCCGGATATGAATTACCTCAGAATAATCGAAAGCGAGGATTTACATATGAAAGAAAAAGAATTTAAGAATGTCAGATGGGGCGATATTTATTACTGCGACTTGGGGGTTACAAACGGTAGTGTGCAATCGGGAATGAGACCGGTTCTTGTGGTTCAGACAAATCGCTTAAATGAAAGCAGTCCTACGGTCGTTGTAGCCGCTATAACGGCTGTTAAAAAGAAAACGGCAATGAATACTCATATTGAGCTAAACACGGATTGTGGCTTAAAAGAGCCGTCGATGGTAATGCTTGAGCAGCTACGCACCGTGGATAAAGCCACAGAGCTTGATAATTTTGTCGGAAGAATTACCGACGCAGATAAAATCAGCGAAATCAAGCGAGGATTGAAATTTGCAGTCGGTATTCCCGTTAAACCCAAGACAGAGCGTAAAGGCATTGTACTAAGTCTTTGCCCTCGTTGCAGAAGCGAGTTTCAGTCTATCCCTGAAAACATTGTAAAAAGACTTGACCCCTTTCAGGCAGATAAAGAGATGTGCGATAAATGTCAGGTAGGATACGGCTATGACTATATGATTTTCAAAAAGAACCATCATCACGCTAAGGGAGGTGTTGACAATGTTTGAAGATAAGATTGAAGCAATGAACAAACTACCCAACGCTGTTGATGATAGTTCCGGCTTTGAGAAAAGAGTTTATACGGTAGAAGAAATAATGGATATTCTCAGCATTGGAAAGAACACTGCTTATGCTCTCGTCAACTCAGGCGTTTTCCATTTTGTAAAGGTCGGCGGACATTACAGAATTTCCAAGAAGAGCTTTGACCGATGGCTTGATAATATGGACAGCGAAAGCTCCGGTTGTCAATTATGCGATTAAACCAATCGCATAATTAACAAAAACTCCGATTTTCAGTACCATATAGCCAAGTCACTTGGCTATATGGTAGTCAGAGTGGCAAATAAGAAATCGGGGGTAAACGGTAATGCGAAAGAAAATTGAAAAGAGCGATACTCGACTTCCTAATACATTCAGGCAGACTGAACCTGATATACGAGCATACACGGTAGATGATATACAGCACATCTTGAAAGTGAGCAGAACTACCGTCTATGAGCTGCTTAAAAGCAAGAAATTCCATAGCGTTCGTGTCGGAGGTCAATATCGAATATCTAAAAAGAGCTTTGAAAATTGGCTCAATGGCGAGAAAGGAGGTTCTGAAGATGGCATTTGTTAATATGTTCAATGACCGAGTGGAGCAGTTTAATCTCAGAGAGGAAAATGAACGCTTGGCAGAATTGTTCAGCGATGAAAAGCTTCAGGAGGAAGCACAGTGGCAAGCCTATTCTGTCAAGGAAATATCTCGGTTGTTTTCCATTTCCGAAGAAGAAGCACTGAAACTGATGAATTGCGGCTTATTCAAAACATACCGAGTCGGCAACGAATACAGAGCTTCAAAGAAAAGCGTTGAAGAAAATAAGAAAATCGTCAAGGCAGTTCTTACATATCAGGACAAAAAGACAATGTCTGTACCCGACGTAATGAGAATACTCGGTCTTGGAAAGACGGCTACATACCGACTCATCAATCAGTGCCGATTTAAGACCTATTTGGTACTGGGCAAAATGAGAGTTGATGTGGATAGCTTTGAAGATTGGTATGCAGGACAATTCCATTATGAGAAAGTAAACGGCGAAAGACCCGGTAAGAAATACGGCAAAACGCTCTCTCCTCTTACTGTTGCAAAGGTACTCGGCATTCCGAGAAGCACCGCAAATGACCTTATGAACGATGGCATTGTTGAGTTTATATGGGTTGACGGTAAACGCCGAATAAAAAGAGAAAGCTTTGATAAGTGGTACGCTTCGCAAAGTAAATACACTAAAGTTAAGGAAATCGAGGAGGTGGAGGGATATGTCGATTGAGGATAGAGTTCGTGAATTAAACGGCGGTACATATACAAAAAAGAGCTATTCCGTAGAGGAAGTTCAGTCAATCTTGGGTATTACCCGACAGACCGTATATAAGCTCATCAAACAGGGGTGTTTTCAGGCAGTAATGCTCGAAACCGGATACCGCATAATAAAGACCAGCTTTGATAAATGGCTGGATAATGAATAAGGAGGAACGACTATGGCTTCTATTGTAAAGAGAAAGAATCGATATTCCGTCGTTTATACCTACAAAGACGATGACGGAAACCAACATCAAAAATGGGAAACCTTTGATACAAACGCAGACGCTAAAAAGAGAAAAACTCAAATTGAGTTTGAACAGCAAAGCGGTACATTCATCATTCCTAATGCTACGACAGTTGCGGATTTGCTTGAAGAATACTGCTCCGTGTACGGAGTAAATAACTGGGCAATGTCAACCTACCGTTCAAAGAAAGGGCTTATGTATAATTACATCATTCCGCTTATCGGCGATGTGAAACTTGATGAACTGACTCCGAGACTTATGGATAAATTCTATCAAAGCCTTCTGAAAGTTAAGACCAAAGTGGTACAGAATAAAAAGCCTAAAAATGAGTATCTGACCGTACATACCGTAAGAGAAATCCATAAGTTTTTAAGGAGTGCCTTTAATCAGGCGGTAAAATGGGAGTTGATGACAAGAAACCCGGTTCTCAATGCAACGCTCCCGAAAGAGGAACATCAGAAACGAGAAATATGGACAGCAGAAACTCTTATGCACGCTCTTGAAGTGTGCGATGATGATATTCTCGCATTAGCCATCAATTTATCCTTTGCCTGTTCACTCCGTATGGGTGAAATGCTCGGTCTTACTTGGGATTGCATTGATATTTCGGAGGAAAGCCTGAAAGAAAACAACGCTTCCATTTTTGTAGATAAAGAGCTTCAGCGAGTAAACAGAGATGTAATGGAGGTGCTTGATAATAAGGACATTATCCGTGTCTTTCCGAGAACTCTGTCAAATACAAATACCTCCCTTGTTTTGAAAACGCCAAAAACTAAAACAAGTGTGAGAAAAATCTTCTTGCCGTCAACCGTAGCTCAAATGCTGTTAGAGAGAAAAAAGCAGATTGACGAAATGAAAGAGCTTTTCGGTGATGAGTATTTGGATTATGACTTGGTATTCTGCCATTCGTCAGGCAGACCGATGGAAGGTCAGGTAATCAACCGTGCTTTGAAAAAGCTGATACAGGACAACGACTTACCCGATGTGGTATTTCACAGCTTCCGTCACGCAAGTATAACCTACAAGCTGAAATGGAACGGCGGCGATATGAAATCGGTTCAAGGCGACTCAGGACACGCCCGAATGGATATGGTTGCCGATGTTTACAGCCATATAATCGACGAGGACAGGCGATATAACGCACAGAAGTTTGAGGAACAGTTCTACAACGCTAAAGGTCTCAAAAATGCGGAAGAAGGTAAAACTGCTCCAATGCCCAAGTTTGAAACTTCGGTTGAACTCCTTGACCCAATGGCAGAGGTTCAAAAAGAGAGCGAAGTTGAAAAAGAAAAGCCTGCTGAGAACAGTACAGATGAAAACGCCGCCTTGCTCACAAAACTGTTATCAAATCCGGAAACAGCAGCATTATTAAAGGCTTTAGCGAAAACAATTTAGTCATACAAAAAAGGCAATCCGTCAGGGTTGCCTTTTGTAATTCCTGAAAAATCTTGAAATCAAGAAGAAAAACCATTATAATATTTGAACACAGATTATTGATTTGCATAAGAGAATGCGTAAACTTCAAATGCGTTTCCTGTGATTTATGGGCTACAGATTAACTCAATGATGTTTCCCATATTTCTTTGCATTTGCTAATACCCTGCTAAAAGGAAGGCAAAAAACCACGAAAAATTAGCAGGTTTTGGACGAGAATTTACTAACAGTGAAATCCCAGAAAAGCCAGTAAAATCAAGGATTTTCGGGGATTTGTAGGGAGTCAAAAATGCCCCTCGGGGGCTTCTCCTAAGCGGTAGGTCGGGTGTTCAAATCACCTCGGGAACGCCAAAAATTCCGCCGGAAAACCCAGTAAAATCAAGGGTTTCCGGCGTTTTTTCATTTTTACGAAGAAACAGCAAAAACGAAAAAATCACAAATTTTCATAAGCAAATTCTCCGTCTGCTAATGGAATTTAGGACTAATGTCGTCCGCCTTTCAGGTGTACGGCTTGCTAATAAAAATTAGCAGGATTTTCGCTATTTTGCTAATGAAAATGCCCTCTCTGCTAATGAGAGAAAAAAACGAGCAAAATTCTTGCTAATGGACAAGGCGGTTGTTACCCTGTTAATTCGTTCATTTAGGGGTGGTCAAGAGACAATCGCACACTACCTATATGCCCTTTTGACCTTGTAAATGTGATAATGGCAAATACAATGTTGCCAAGATTGGCTATCATAAGAATAATAAAAGGTTTATCAGCAAAAGCAAGGAACAAAATTAACAATCAGGATTATCTTGAAGAAGCGATTAAAACAATTAACAAGCTACTCAAAGAATTCAAGAGTAAGGAGTTTTTGACATCCGAACTAATTGAGGGCGTTGGTGCTCTTGAAAAGGACATTTTCGAGGTGGATAAGATTGTAAATGAGGACGAGATAAAGTATCTGTTTACACCAAATCCAGCTCATAATAAAGCTATGAACTTGAAATATAAGTTTGACAGTGAAGGTGAATGGAAGTTTGCAAAAGCTCTTGACGATGATCCGAATGTAATGCTATACACTAAGCTCAAAAAAGGCGGTTTTGTTCTTGAAACTCCGGCAGGAAATTACTCTCCTGACTGGGCGATTGTCTATCAAAAGGGCAACGAGAACTTTGCTATGTATTTTATCGCAGAAACAAAATGGGATCCGCACTGCTTTTATTCCACAGCTCGGCACATAACCGCTAAAACAGAATATGTTTAAGACGGTGTAATACTGTAAAACTTGAAACATCCTCATAGATTAAAAAAGCAAGAACCACCCAAGAAAAATAGGTGGTCCTTGATTTTAGAGAGATTTTATTTTTAAAGGAGTTAGAAATCAGCTCATTTTATTTGTTTATACCAAAAATAAATTTTGTAGTTTGTGTATAGTTTTCGTTTGCTTTTAATATTGTCGTAGGAAAATTCTTGTGATTTACAGCATCGGGAAAGCCCTGGGTTTCAAGACAAAACGCTGGATTTTCTCCGTATGTTGCTGAATCCTTTCCCATATTGGACAAAACATCGACATAATTTGCTGTATATACATGAACACCTTTTTGAGAAGTATAGCATTTTAATGTGATTCCGCTATCAATACCCTCAGCTTCAGCTGCAAGCACAAATTCTTCATCAGAATGATTCAGCACAAACATATGATCAATACCGTTTGCAAAACCAATCTGCTTGTTTTTTCTGTCAATACCATTTCCAATTAACTTGGGTTCGGTAAAATCAAACGATGTATTCTTAACGGGAGTTATCTCTCCTGTGGGATTGAGGTTTGAATTTATCGGTATGAAGGAATTTGCATTTATTTTCAGCTTGTGATTTTCTGTAACTTTACCGCTTTTATGTCCGTTAAGATTGAAATATGAATGATTGGTCAGATTACATATTGTGTCTTTGTCAGAAACTGCCGACCATTTTATCGTAAGTGCATTTTCATCATCAAAGGTGTAGCGTACAAAGACCTTCATATTTCCGGGATAGCCCTCATCACCGTCGGGACTATCAAGCATAAATAGAACTGTATTTGGAACTTTATCATCAACTACCGCAAGCCACACTTTGCGGCTAAAGCTGTTAAATCCACCGTGTAGATGGTTACTCCCATTGTTTACAGAGAGCTGATAATCTTCTCCGTTAAGAGTAAACTTGCCATAAGCAATTCTTCCGCAACATCTTCCGACAGTAGCACCGAAGTATGTTCCGTCAAATTCATAACCGCCAATGTGCTCATAGCCGAGAACTACATCTCTAATACTACCGTTTTTGTCGGGAACTTTTATCGAAACGACACTTGCGCCTAAATCACATAATGTCACGCTTGCTCCGTTGTTATTTTCTATTGTATAAAGATGAGTGTTTTCACCTTTGGATGTAGGTTCAAAATTTACTACCCTTACCTTTGACATTTTAGCACTTCCTTTACTACAGCGTCTTTATAAATTTATCAAACGCCTTTTGTCCTTCAGGAGTTCTTTTGAATACACCTGCATCCAAAAGAACATTAAGAAACACCTTTCCTATCTCATTTTGAATTATTGAATCAACATTATTTTCATTGATTTCATCATACTGCGAAACAAATTCATTTACCCACTCGGAATGTTTGCTGATTTTCGGAATTTCACTTACATCCTTGTGATTAAGAATAGCATCCTTTAAAATAGCCATTTCGTCTTTAAGCCTTGAGGGCAATACTGCAAGTCCCATAACTTCAATAAGACCGATATTTTCTTTTTTAATATGATGCAAATTCGCATGAGGATGAAATACTCCCAGAGGATGCTCTTCACTTGTGATATTATTTCTGAGAACGAGGTCAATAACAAATTTTCCATCCTTTGTAAAAGCAATCGGAGTGATAGTGTTGTGAATTTCACCGTCTGTTTCGGCAAAAATACCAACATCTGCGTCCGTGTACGCTCTCCAACTCTTTAGAATATAAGAAGATAATGAAATAATGCTGTCCTTGTTTTTACCTGTCAATCTTACAACTGACATAGGCCACTTTACAATTCCGCACTCCACATCATCAAAGCCGTTAACGATAAACTTTCTTTCAACCTCTGCCCTATTAAGTGCAAAGCTGTATCTGCCACCCTGAAAATGTTCATGTGTAAGTATTGAACCGCCTACAATCGGTAAATCAGCATTCGAACCGATTATATAATGCGGAAACTGTGAAATAAAATCAAACAGTTTTCTGAATGTAGAATCATTGATTACCATTGGTGTATGCTCACCGTTAAACACAATACAATGTTCATTGTAATAAACATACGGAGAATATTGCATAAACCAGTTATCACCGTCAATGGTGAGCGGAATAATTCTGTGATTATCTCTTGCAGGATGATTTACTCTTCCGGCATATCCTTCATTTTCCTTACAAAGCAAACATTTCGGATAGCCCGACTGTTTTTGAAGTTTTGCCGCTGCAATAGCTTTCGGATCTTTTTCAGGCTTTGAAAGATTTACAGTGATATCAATATCACCGTATTCGGTTGATGTTTTCCACTTTAAGTCTTTCTTAATACGATATCTTCTTATATAATCAGTATCGCAGCTGAATTTATAGTAGCTATCGGTTGCAAGTTTAGGAGAAACGCTATAATTCTGCCAAAATTCTCTTATTACTTCTGACGGTCGCTTAACAAGTGAAGCCATAAGTTTCACATCAAATAAGTCGCGATATGTTACTGTATTTTCGGGAATGATTCCTTTTTCGTATGCATAATCAAGAAGTCCCGACAAAATTTCTTCAAGAGTATCCTCGTTATCTGCTGTAAGGCAAGTACAACTGTCATCGGGTTCATCCATATGGAACAACGATAAAAGCCTATTTTGCGTGTAGATTATATCCTCTTTTTCAATAAGCCCTGTATTGATTCCGTATGAAACAAGTCTTAATATTAAGCCGTAAACGCTGTTCTTCATAAATACCGCCTCACTTACTATAGCCGTTTGGATGTGTTGAATGCCATTCCCACGCTGTTTTAATAATTGTTCCCAGATCATCATACTCAGGTTTCCAGCCAAGTACAGTTTTCGCCTTATCGCTTGATGCAATCAATACAGCAGGATCGCCGCTTCTTCTGCTTTCTTCAACAATCTTAATATCTTTCTGTGTAACTTCCTTTGCTTTTTCAATTACCTCACGAACAGAAAAACCTACACCGTTGCCAAGATTGAATATATCACTTTTACCGCCCTTCATAAGATATTCAACTGCAAGAATATGAGCCTGTGCAAGGTCAGTGACATGGATATAATCACGAATACAAGTTCCGTCAGATGTGGGATAATCAGTACCAAAAATACTTATGTGGTCACGGGTACCCTGTGCCGCTTGAAGAATAATCGGAATAAGGTGGGTTTCAGGATTATGTGCCTCACCGATTTTTCCGCTGATATGTGCTCCGCATGCATTGAAATATCTGAGAGAAACATATCTTAAACCATGTGCTTTTTCAACCCAATAGAACATTCTCTCCATGGATTTTTTTGTTTCTCCGTAGCAGTTTGTCGGATTTGTCGGATCGGTTTCAAGAATAGGAGTTCTCTCAGGCTCACCGTATGTTGCCGCTGTTGATGAAAATACAATCTTATCAATTCCGTGAGCAACCATTGACTGAAGCAAAACCTTTGTGCCGTTGAGGTTATTATCATAATATTTGAGAGGGTTGGTCATACTTTCACCGACAAGTGAATTGGCTGCAAAATGAATTACAGCATCAATACCTTTTTCTTTATCAAAAACGCTGTCAATTTCACTTCTGTTTCTGAGATCGCCTTTATAAAATTTTGCTTTGGGATGAACCGCCTCGATATGACCTGTTTCAAGGTTATCGAATACAACAACCTCATTACCGCTTTCAATAAGTCTGTAAACTGTATGCGAACCGATATATCCGGCACCGCCTAAAACAAGAATTTTCATTTTGTCCTCCTTAATAAAAACAAAACCTACAAAATTACATTACTTTTATTCCGCCGTATTTTCTCACTTTGAGAACATGGCATGAGTTTTCTCCGAAAATTTTATTTATAAATTCTTTGTAATTACTTACAAATTCATTTTTGACAAACGCCTGAATTGTACCTGCAAATCCACCGCCGTGAACACGGCACACGCCGTAATTGCGAAGAAGGCTTTCGCTGAGTGCAAGGGCTACCGAGATGTTCTGATGTTGAATATCTCTTGTTGTATATACATTCTGAAGATACTTAAACGATGAATTACCGGATTTTCTGATTGCGTCAAGGAATTCAACAAACTTACCGTTTTCAAGTGACGAAACGGCATTTTTAACGTTATGCTCCTCATTAAAGAAATGAATTGCACGAAGTACCGGTCTGTCGCCAACAGCCTCACGAATTTCGCCAAGGTGAATATAAAATTCGTTTGAATCACAATCTCTCAGATAATCTTCTCCGAGAAAATTTGCAACCTTTTTCATTTCCGATGGAATCATAGCATAATCATCTGTAAGATCAACATGATCACCCTTTGTGTCAACAATACAAAGACTGTAATCATATTTTTCAAATTCGGTAGGTACTTTCTTAACAATTGGCTTTGTCGGATCTTTAAAGTCAATGTTAACCATTCCTCCGACTGAACAAGCCATTTGATCCATAAGTCCGCACGGCTTTTTGAAAAATACATTTTCAGCATACTGAGAAATCTGAGCAATCTCAACTGAATTTATTTTCATATCATTATATAAACCGGAAATAATAGTTCCGACAACTACCTCAAAAGCTGCTGACGATGAAAGTCCTGCACCAACAAGTACATCACTTGTTGCATAAGCATTGAATCCACCAATTTTGTATCCATGATCCTTAAGTCCACGAAGAACACCTCTGATGAGGCTGACCGTTGTGCCTGCCTCATCATTATTAACTTCAAGGTCATTTATATCGAGAGTAATCATATCATAACCGTCAGAAACAAATCTTACAACATCATTGTTATTCTTGGCCGACACAGCAATAGTATCAAGATTAATGGATGTTGCAAGCACCATTCCATGCTGGTGATCTGTATGATTACCGCAAACCTCACTTCTGCCGGGAGCACTGAATATTGCTACTTTATCAGGGCAATAAATTGTTTCATACTGTTCAATTGCATGAACATATCTTTTTTTCTGATAATCAATCATTGATGAATCTATATATATATCAGTGAAAAGATTATCAAATTCGCCGTTTGTAATTTTTTCAATTGCTGTTTTAGTATCAATCATTTTATTTACCTGCCTTTTCCGCAACTGTAGGAAGGAACATAGAAGGCTCTGTGTTACCGCTTTCATCAAGCTGTTGTGTCATATCAATCTTGCCTTCTCTTCTTGCACTGATTGTGTTTATAACCTTCTTCATCATACCGTCATTGAGTTTATATTTCTTTCTGTAAACAACATAAGCAATAAGCATACAAACCGCAGGAACAATGCACATAAGTGTACTGATTGATGCTACTGTTGCAAATGACTGTTCCTGTCCCGGAATATACTGTGTGCTTCCAAGTGCCGCGCCAATACCGAGTGCTGTAAGAGCTGCTGTGAATTTTACGATAAGAGTCTGGAGTGAGAATACAACGCCTTCATTTCTTGTTCCAAGCTTAAATTCACCGTAATCAACAACATCTGCAAGGAATACTGTTGCACAACCAAGTTCAAGACCTGTACCAAGTTTTACAATAACACCTGAGATTGATGTGAGCACAACATTGTGCGGAGCAAAAATACCTACGAGCAAAAGCATTACAAGACCAAATGCAGGGAAAAGACACGCAAGAAGGAACGAAGTTTTTCTTGAAAGAAATTTTGTAACCTTAGGGAATACGATAAGACCTACAACCTCTGCGATTGATGCGCTGATCATAAATGATGACATCATTCCTGCGTCGCCGCAAACATATTTGAAATAATATGTAGCAACACCCATAATGCACTGAATGCCGATGTTGTAAAGGAAGATAAGAGTTACCGCCCAACGAAGTTGATCATTCTTGCCGATGATTGAGAAAATATCTTTAAACTTAACTTTCTTTTCCGGAACAGAATCATCTCTCTTTTTCGGAAGATTGATTACTGTAATACCGATTGTAAGAATAAATACAATTGCAATTATGATTGCAAATCTGTGATAACCTGCCTGATTTGTTGTGCCGCCGCCGAGAGCCTCAATAATTTGAACACCAAAGCCTGCAATAACAAGTGACTGACCGATACTTGCAAAGATTCTCGGAAGTACCGAAACTTTTTCTCTCTCCTCAGGATTTGAAGTGAGGTTAGGAATAATTGACCAATAAGGAATATCCATAATTGTGTAAGTCATACCCCAGAGTATGTAAGCTGCTGTTGCAAATATGCAAAGTCCAACGCCATTGAGGTGGAAGTCTGTGAATAAAACAACAAATATAATTGAATTAACCAGCGTACCTATTACAAGCCATGGAATAAATTTACCCCATCTGCTACGTGTGTTATCAACAATCATACCCATAAACAAATCATTAAAGGCATCCCATAACTTTGCAATAAAGAACATTACGCCGATAAATACCGGGTTGACCTTGATGATGTCTGTGAAATAAATCATTGAAAATGTGGCAATCATACCATAAATCATATCTTTGCCGAGGGCACCTAAAGCAAAGGTGTATTTGATTCTACCTGGGATTTTGCCATCAAGTCTTGGTTGTGATGATGTCTGTTTCATAATTTTTCCTCCTTTTAATTTTAAATGAAACGCCGTGACAACCTGCACAAAAGATTTCGCTATTATTCAATAATAATGTTTCTTTTGTTTTTATGTTAACTAAATTATACGTTTTGTTTCGTAAACTGTCAATAGTTTTTGGTAAACATTTTTACTTTCTCTGTTTTTTACTAAACACGACTTGATTTTTTGGTAATATTTCACTATAATGGTAGTGAGGTGATTCAATTGGCTACAATCAGAGATGTTGCCAAAAAGGCAAATGTATCAGTTGCTACTGTTTCAAGAGTGCTTAATAACGACACTACCCTCAGCACCTCGCTTGAAACAAAGCAAAAAATATTTGCAGCAGCTAAAGAACTTAATTATGTAAAGAAAAAAAGGGTTACATCAACACCTTCATGTCGCATTGGAATTCTACAATGGTTCTCTTTCAAACAGGAAATTGAAGATAATTATTACTTTTTGATGAGACAGGGTATCGAGGACTACTGTTCAAAAAATAATATAAGTATTGTACGAACATTTAAAACAGACAATGACTATCAGAATGTACTCTGCGATGTTGATGGCATAATCTGCCTCGGGAAGTTTAGTAAACAAGAAATAAAATTACTGCATTCATTGAATAATAAAATTGTTTTTCTTGATATGACCGTTGAGAATATTGAAATCACATCCGTATCGCTCGACTTTCGTCAGGCAGTGTCCGATGCAATTAAATATCTATATGATTTAGGCCATAGAACAGTTGGCTTTATCGGAGGCATTGAACAGCTTGAGGACGGAACGATATTTCCTGATAAACGACTCAACACTTTCACAGACATTTGCGATGAACTAAACATTAAATATGATGGGTTTATTATGCAGGACAAATTTTCAACATCATCCGGTTATAAAATGATGTCAGAAATGATCAGCAAAGGAAATCTCCCCACAGCTATTTTTGCGGCAAGCGATCCTATTGCAATCGGTGCAATGAGAGCTCTGCAAGAAAACGGTTATAAAATTCCTGAGGATATTTCTGTTATGGGATTTGATAACACGGAGCTTTCGGGATATACAAACCCTCCGCTCACTACGGTAAACGCACCTGTATATGCAATGGGTATTTACGGCATTAGATTTATTTTGAATATGATGAAATCTAAAAGCACCGATTATCATTCTCCTATGCGTGTCTATCTGCCTTGTCCAATAAAAGTTCGCAACTCATGTGCAAAACCTAAAAAATTATAATTATCGTCGTTATTAAACGATTATATGCTATAATAAAATTATCGTTATACGGTTAATTTTGAAAGTAGTCTGCCCTCTTAACCGACTACTACTTGACTACTTTTGAAGAATCTAATATAGCACATTTGGCGTGATTTGAGTCGGCGATTAGTCAGAAATATAAAAATGAATCTGCCTCTTATTTATAATTAACATTTTTAAAGAATCTCATATGCATTTTTGCACGGAATTTTTACATGCAAGCCTGTTGACCATGTTACATGATATGTTCCGAGTCTTTCAATTACATATGCGTGCGCCTGCGGTACTACTTTTACATTGCTTACGATTACTATAAGCAGGATTAAAAGGATAATTCCTAAAATAATAAGTCCTAACATTATTTACCTCTCATTCTGTTACGGGTTCTACTATGAGCTTGACGCCTTCTATTGCGAGAACCTTAACTTTTGTTTTTTTAAAAGCGGTGCTTTGTCGGACTTTACCGTCCACGTTTCCTGCTGAAAACCGCATTAGGATGGGAAAAGTTGAGGTTTGTTTATCTTGGAAATAACGCTTCGGAATGAACTCCTAAGCGGTAGGTCGGGGGGGCGAAGCCCTTTTGGCACGCCAAACCAAGCCCGCACCGAGGAGTTGTTTTTATGACTTTCGGTGCGGGTTTTTCTGTATCTCTTGATTTTTATTTAATATGAGAATATAATAAATTTCAACGGAATGTCGGCGGCTTGTGCCTGATTATTCGATATTCGTTTTTATTTAACAAAATATTACACAGATTAGGAAAAATGATATGATTATTAAAAGAGCTGTTTTACATATACTTGACTTCAATTCGGGAATGAGCGTTTTTTCTCAAAACGAACTCGACTGTACAGACGATACTGTAAGCACATTTCTTCAAAAGCACCTTGAAAAACTTCACAAGGATTCCGCGGGAAAAAGCGGTACTTTTAATACCGACAGCGGTTTTGCGGCGGCGCTGACGGAATACGGCAACAAAGGTCTTGAATTTATAGATTTCACTTCTCAAATTGCCAATGTTCTTTATGAGAATATTTCTCTTTCCGACAAACTTGACGCAATAGATTTTGTTGCGGCAGATTATATAAATGACGATTCCGACTACTTTGCAATTCTGCTTATAACCAACAAATCCGCCTATACTCATCAGGTAATTACAGATGAAAACGGTATTCATAACGAAATTATGAAGCATTACGCTATCCTGCCTGCCCCGTCGCAAAAAATAGATTCATATGCGATTATAAATATGAAAACGGGAGAAATACATTTTTCTGATAAAAGGCGCCAAATCGACGGTAACAGCGTATATGTACTTCCGGAAATACTGCTCGAATGTTCATCGGGCGTTTCCGCAAAAGAGGCTGTAAAAATCGTAAGGGAAACCGCAAACGAGGTTGCCGAAGAATACGGAGTAAACTCGGCAGTCGCCGTTTCAAAGGCAAAAAGCTACATTGTCGAAAACTGCGAGGAATCCGACACCATTTCCACACAGGAACTTGCCGAAAATATTTTTTCGGAGTCACCTGTTATGCAAGAGGCATTTGAAAAGAAAATCGAAGAAAAAGAAATACCCAAAGACTTAAAAATCGAAAAAACATCTGCCGTAAGAGCCAGCAAAAGTCAGAAAATAAAAACCGATACGGGCATAGAAATAACCGTACCCGTAGAATATTTTGAAGATGACAGATATATTGAGTTTATCAACAACAACGACGGCACAATTTCAATCGCACTTAAAAATATCGGCAAACTTATAAACAGATAAACCCGCTTTTTTAATTCGTAAAAAATTTTTGAATAATTTTTAAATAATGCTTGACAAATCAATCCGTATTTGATATAATCAATATCGCTGATTGAGATTACAGCATTTCGGCGACATAGCCAAGTGGTAAGGCACGAGTCTGCAAAACTCCGATTCCCCAGTTCGAATCTGGGTGTCGCCTCCAAATTTTGTAAAAGCACTTCGTAAGAGGTGCTTTTACAAATAACAATAACTTTATGGGAGCATAGCTCAGCTGGGAGAGCATCTGCCTTACAAGCAGAGGGTCATAGGTTCGAGTCCTATTGTTCCCACCAAAGGGTAAAAGTTTTATGCCTTTGCCCTTTTTATTATGCGGATGTAGCTCATCTGGTAGAGCGCCACCTTGCCAAGGTGGAGGTAGCGGGTTCGAGCCCCGTCATCCGCTCCAAAAAACATTAAAAAAGCACTCGTCTTTTGACGAGTGCTTTTTTGACTATATACCAACTTTTGATAAATAGGTTCTATTTTTAATATTGGGGTAATAATAAATTATAGTTTAGCAAATTGTTTCGACAGGTAATTATAAAAGTTTGGTCGACCTTTTCAAAGGTCGTGGGTGTGGGCAAAGCCCACAGATACTTTCCGTTTACGCAATCTGACGATAGCCAAACAGCTCGCTGTTTGGCGGCTTGAACGCAACGGCGAATGCCCTTAAATGCGATAGCAACAAAAAAGCCATTCATTAAACAATAAATAAGCAAATTCTTTTCTAAAAGGCTACCGCCTGTTTTTTCAAACTCGGTGCAAGCACGCAAACAGCGTGGCTGTTTGCGCCTGATAAATTGTTATATCGGAAGATTTTTATGGGCGCTGCCCAAACCCGCAATTTTTGAAAAAATTGAGTAAACTTTTTGTTTTTGGGAGGATAATTTAGCGTTAGCTAAATTTCAATCCCCGACCGACACTCCGCTAAACCGTAATTTATCCCAACTTTCTATAAAGAACCGATTTTTCTTACTTTTCTGCTCTACTGTCAATTTACCCTATCTGCAACCGTACGCCAAAATACTCGCCGTTTTATGCGGCGAGTATTTTTTAGCAAATATTATTCGATTAAACTTACATACTGTCGGCGGATTCTGCGATTTTCATTTGAAGATATGTAACATCCGTAATCATAATAAGACCATCACCGTCCAAATCTGCCGACAATACCTTTAAGTCGGATAATTTATGTCTGCCCGAAATAGACATTTGCAAAATTGTTGCGTCATTAACATCAATCTTACCGTCGCTGTTAAAATCTCCGAATACAGCCTTTGTTGTATCAATTTCATAACTGCCCGTAGAGTTGTCTGCGCTTACATATGCCACATAGCAAGTACCGCCCTTTGCCACAGATGTTGCGAATGTATATTTCTCATCTTTACCGAGAGTTTTACTGTTAATAACCTCGCCCTTTTCATTTAAAAGATATACATTCACACTGTCCATATGAGATGTTGCAAGAACCGCAAGCATTGCTTTCTTGTCAAAACTGTATTTAAAAATATCCACCTTGTCGGTTTCTGTCAAAAGTCCGCTGTAAATGGTTTCGGTTTCCGCATTGTTTGCGGTTTCGAGAGTATTGTTTGAACCCTCCTCGGTTTCGGAGAAAGATTCATAAAACGGCGTAAAAGTAAAGTCAACGCTGTACTTTCCCGTTACTTTTTCGTATGCCGAAATTTTTATTGTATATGTGCCTGCCGAAATATATAACTTCTCATTAAAACTTCCGCTGTGACAGCTTTCTTCAACATAATTATCCCCGATTATGTTTTATCAATATTTAATTTTATCTGTTCAAAAGTTACACCGTATTTTTTTGCAATATCTCTTGCGTAACTGCTTCCTTGCGGCGGTGAAATATAAACTTTAAACGAGCGTTCACCGTTGTCAACTCCCGTTACAAGGCTTTGTACAATACTTTTGCCCTCTGTTTTGGTGTTCATTTCGTCAAGGTTTTTAGCCAAATCGTGCATATGTGTGTTAAACACCGACCTTACTCCGAGGTAACGCATTGCCCGCACGACATCTTTTGCAATAAACAAACCCTCCGATACATTTGTGGTTGCAAGGCTTTCATTAAGCAAAAGCATACTGTTTTCGGTTGCAATATCAAAAATTTCCGCAAGTCTTTTGCTTTCTTCGCCAAGTCTGCCCAGGTCAACTGTGTCGTTTTCGTCTGCCGGAAAGTGCGTAAAAATATTATCGCAAGGACTGATTTTCAGCTCACGGCAAGGTGCGTAAATACCGTTTTGAGCAAGCAAAACAGCAAGACCGACAGCTTGAGTGAAAGTGGTCTTTCCTCCCCTGTTCGGACCCGTAAGAATATAAATTCTGCCTGATTTGTCGTCAAAATCAATATCATTTGCCACGATATTAAATTCTTCTCCGTTCACACGCTTTATGCCGAGTTTCAGATTATACACGCCTTTAGCAAAAATCTCTCTGTTTTCCGACGGCAGGATTTCGGGCTTGCACATAGCAAGTCCTTTTGCTCTGATTTTTTCAACCAGCTCTGCCCACCTTATATAAAAAACGATTTCAGGCATAAGCGCAGAAAGCGTGTATCCGCTGATATTTACATACTTTGTAAGCACGCTCTGAATGTCACGGACTGTTTTTCTCATAATATCGGTTACCGCCTTTTTAAGGCTGTCCGAAAGCGGGTCGGCGCCTGTCAATCCGCTTGAGGTTATATGAGGATTACCGTTTGTCGGCACTGCGTCAAGAGTACCGATTCCTATATCATTTTCCTTAAACTTCGGACTTGACGGGTGAAATTTCTTAATATCCGATATATCTGTACCGAAATGAATTTCATCTCCGTTGTTGGTAAACTTCATAAAATGCTGCATAAGTCCCGAAGATGTAAAAGCCTTATCGTTAAGCGACAAAATTCCCGCATTTTTCGGTCTTAACAAATCATCAAGATTTACTCCTATCGTAATGCTCTTTACTTTTTGCACCTTGGCAAAGGTTTCGTTAATATCGGCTTTTAACTGCGGAAAACCGCTGTTGGCATAAATATCGGTAACTTCTTTTTTCAGGGTAAGCAATCCCTCCGACTTTATATCAAGACTTTCAAGGCATTCTTTTATTTTTGTAATGCAATTAACATAACCGTCAATCTCTCGCAGACGGTTAATCAACTTCCATAAAGAAGACGCCTCGGTGTCCTTTTGAAATCTTGAAATGTCACGCAAATCGTTAAGTTCTTCAAGAAGTTGAGCAAGAGAATCACGCAGTTTCGGAAATCTAAGAAAATCGTCAAACACATCTCCCCTATATTTCACGGTTTCTGCATCGTCTGTAATTTCAGTCATAATTTTCATTATAACATTTTGCTCATATTCACTTTTGGTAAGCGCCTTACAAATAAAATCAAGCGAAAGGTCGTTTATACTTTCTTTTGTCAGGCTCTTGAATACCGCTTTTGAATTTTGCGGATTCAACAAACTTATTTCAGCCATAAGATTATACCGCCTTTTATAAAAAATATCTATATCTTCACAAAGTTAAGTTTAATATATTGTTAAACTTTCACTATATATAAAATAACATTATTTTCGTTAAATGTCAAAGATTTTTTGTTGCAGATTGTCAAACATTTAAGATTTTTAAAAATATAATAAAATTATTGTGATTTATTAGTCTGTTTTATGTACTCGTAACCTTGCACTATTATGCTCAATTTGCTATAATAAAATTTATAATCAGTAATTAAAGGAGCTTTATAAATGAAAGGTATTCGATTTTTTGCGGCGCTTTATGCCGCAAAGCTTGCGACTGTGGCACTTTCTGTAATGCACCGCAACGGTACTCATATGCCGGGTGTACTTGCTATGAAAATCTGCCCCGACTTTCTCGGCAGAATGGACAAGCCGAAAACAATCATCGGCATAACCGGCACAAACGGCAAAACCACAACTGCAAATATGATTAACGATATTCTTGCAGACAATGGGTATTCTCCTGTAAATAACCGTGCAGGCAGTAACATTCTCGGCGGTGTGGCAACAACCTTGATCTCCGCCGTTAATTTGAGAGGCAAAACAGTAAAAGACCTTGCTGTACTTGAGCTTGATGAACGCAGTTCAAGACTTATATATCCGTATGTTCATCCGACATACTTACTCTGCACAAACCTTTTCAGAGATTCTTACAAGCGTAATGCTCACTCTGAATTTATATTCGACATTCTCGACAAGCACATTCCAAAGCAGACAAAACTTGTTTTAAATGCAGACGACCTTGTAAGTGCAAGACTTGCCAAAGGCAATGACAGAGTATATTTCGGCATTGAGAAGCAGGACAACGAGGTTCTCAATGAGAATACAATAATCATCGACACTCCGCTTTGCCCCAAGTGCGGCAGCAGACTTGAATATGACTTCCGCCGTTATCATCATATCGGTTCGGCTCACTGTACAAAATGCGGTTTCCGTTCGCCAAAAGCCGATTACGATGTTACAAAGGTAAACGAAAGCACCGGAAGAATTACAATGTCGCTCAAGGGCAAACAGGCTGATTTTAAAGCAGTCGGTACTTCTGTTACTGATACCTACAACCTTGCAGGTGCGATTGCCGTTCTCTCCGAATTTGGTCTTAGCGCAGAGCAGCTTAAGAAATCCGTTGAAAAACTTGAAATTGTAAAGAGCCGTTATGACGAAGAAAAAATCGGCGACAAGCAGGTTATTATGAGTGTTGCAAAGGGACAGAACCCCGTAGCCTGCTCAAGAGTATTTTCTTCCATTAAAAATCACACAGGCAAAAAAGCCGTTGTACTTATGCTTGACGACCTCGGCGACGCCGAAGAAACAAGCGAAAACACAGCTTGGATATACGATACCGACTTTGAATTTTTAAATGACGATTCAATTACACAGGTAATTTGCAGCGGTGTTCGCCGTACAGACTACAAGGTAAGACTTCTGCTTGCAGGCGTTCCCGAAGAAAAAATTACTTGTGTTGAAAAAGAGTCCGATGCGGCAAATGAAGTTGACCTTGACAAAGCAGATACAATTTTCTTCCTTTATGATGTTTACACAACATCTTACGCCGCAATTTCAAAAAATACAATCAGTGACAGAATGGCTGAAAGGGGTGCAAAACAATGAAAATAGAAATTCTATTCCCTGAAATATGCAATCTTTTCGGCGATATGGGCAATATGAAATATCTGAAAAAATGTTTGCCGAACGCTGAATTTATTTCAACCGCATTTGGTGACAAACCGCTTTTTGCAAGCGAACAGCCAAATTTAATTTACCTTGCACCGTCAAACGAAAAAAATCAAGAGCTTATAATAAAAGCTCTGCTCCCCTACCGTGACAGACTCAAAGAATTGATTGACAACGGCACTCCTATGCTTTTCACGGGCAATTCGGGAGAAATTCTTTTTAAAGAGATAGAAAACTATGACGGCAGAAAAATCCCTGCGCTTAATATTTTTCCGTTTACCGCAAAGCGTGAGCAATACACAAGATTTAACGGTCTTAACCACGGCACAATGGCAGACGGAACAGAAATTCTCGGTTTCAGAAGCCAGTTTACATATTGGTTTGGTGATAATTCCGATTGTTTCTTTGTCAAATGCATTAAGGGAATCGGTATTAATAAAGAGTCCGATAAAGAGGGCATTATGGTGAACAATGCAATTGCCACGGCACAGCTCGGACCGCTCCTTGTAAATAACCCCGCATTTACAAAAAGATTATTAAAACTTATGGGCGCCGAAAACACCGCACTCGCATTTGAAGACGATGTAAAAAAAGCCTTTGAAATTCGCAAAGCAGAGTTTGAAAATTCAAAGACTAAATTTATTTTGTAATTAATATTTTAAGCATAAAGCCTGTTGATTCAGTATAATCGACAGGCTTTAATTATAGGTTCTATTTTTAAACTATTCAATAATACTTTTACAGTATTCCTACTGCTCATTAAATATAATCATTCACAGCAAAGTATCTCTCTCGGAACTTTGCCTTTGGTAGAATACACATTTATACCGTTTTCAATCTGCATAAAAATTGTATCGACAATTTCTTGAGTTATAACTTCGCCCTTTGCCACAATCGGAATCCCGGGCGGATATGCCCACACATACTCAAGTGAAATTTTATTAATACTGTTTTTCAATCTGTAAAAATCTCCGCTTTTGCCGCTGCAATCACAAGGATTCAGTGCTATGCGAGGCTGTGAAAGAAGCAGATTATTATAATTTAATTCTTTTGCAGAACATTCGCTGTCAATGA
Organism: Ruminococcus sp. BSD2780120874_150323_B10; assembly: GCF_015553695.1. Classification (NCBI taxonomy): domain Bacteria; kingdom Bacillati; phylum Bacillota; class Clostridia; order Eubacteriales; family Oscillospiraceae; genus Ruminococcus; species Ruminococcus sp. BSD2780120874_150323_B10. The sequence goes on along the minus strand of NZ_JADNHD010000005.1, from coordinate 65,436 downwards.
TTTGTAACGCATTTACAAGTCTTGCAAAACCCTCATCAGTATCGCAAACTGTCGTAATCAGTAAAACATAGTCCGAGCATACCATTTCAGGCTCAATTTTAAAATCGTTTCTAAGTTTGTCCGCAAGCTGAACACCGTTAATATTCAGTCCTTTTACGGACACGGTAATTTTAGAAATATCAAAATCAAAAAAATTATGATTTTTGATATTATCATTGCCACAGCAAAGAACCTTTATATTTTTCAATTCTCGACATTTTTTGTTAAAAGAATTAAGCCTGATTATATATTCATCAAAAGCCTTTGTATTCTTACAAAAATCAAGGCACTTTTCGATTGACGACATAAAAACATATGACGGACTGCTGGTTTCAAAAATTGCAAGGTTTTCGGCAAGAGGATTGATTAATTCTTCGTTTGAAGTGAGCAAAAGCGCAGTTTGTGTAAGTGACGGCAAAGTTTTGTGCAAACTTGCCACCGCCACATCTGCTCCGCACTGTATTGCCTCAACAGGAAAGCTGCCCGAAAAAGGGAAATGCGCTCCATGTGCCTCGTCAACAAGTACCGACACATTATGTAAATGCGCAATTTTGCTTATCTCTTTTATATCTGATACCGCTCCCTCATAGGTCGGCGAAGTAATAATCAACAGCTTTGCATCGGGATTTTCCCTGATTGCTTTTTCTGCCTGTGACGGTGTAATCGAACAGTTTATACCAAACTCTTTATCAACTTTCGGCACAATATATTCGGGTTTTAATCCGCAAAGCTCAAGCGCATTATAAACAGACTTGTGACTGTTGCGGGCAACAATCACCTTATCTCCCCTGTCGGTCATGGCACGAACAGCAGATAATATTCCGCCCGTTGCGCCGTTTACAAGCAAAAATGCTTTCTTAACATTATATAATTTCTCCGCAAGGCTCTGCACTTCAAGAATACAACTCTCCGCATTATGCAAATTGTCAAAGCCGTCAATCTCTGTAAGGTCAATTTCATAAGGCATTATGCCGTCACAAAGCATAGGATTGCGTTTATGTCCCGGCATATGAAATGGATATACTCCGCTTTCGGAATACATTTTTAATTTATCGTACAGCATTACCAGTCAGTGCCAAACTCTCTTAATTCAAGTCCCTTGTTATGCTCAAGCGCCCAGTCAATACTCCAATAACTTGTAAACAGCAACAAATGATTGCCTTTTAAGTCCTGTATACGCTTTGTATCTGACGCAAGGTCAAGTTCCTTTGGATTTACATCTTTATTTACAATCCATCTGATATATTCGTAAGGCAGATTTTCCATAATAATATCAACATTGTATTCGTTTTCAAGGCGGTATTTAAGAACATCAAACTGCAACACGCCTACTACGCCTACAATTACTTCTTCCATACCTGCGTCAAGCTCCTGGAAAATCTGAATTGCACCTTCCTGCGCAATCTGACTTGTACCCTTTATGAACTGCTTACGCTTCATAGTATCTTTCTGACGAACAAGTGCAAAATGCTCGGGTGCAAAGGTAGGAATACCCTTAAACTGAACTTTCTTCCCCGGTGAACAGATTGTATCGCCTATAGAGAAAATACCCGGGTCAAACACACCGATAATATCGCCTGCGTACGCCTCTTCTACAATTTCTCTTTCCTGCGCCATAATCTGTTGTGGCTGAGAAAGACGCATTTTTTTGTTGCCCTGAAGGTGGTAAACCTCCATATTTTTCTCAAACTTGCCACTGCAAATTCTCATAAACGCAACTCTGTCACGGTGCGCCTTATTCATATTTGCCTGAATTTTAAATACAAATGCAGAGAAATAATCAGACATCGGCTCAACAATGCCGTCAACGGTTTCTCTTGCAAGAGGTGAAGTTGTAATCTTTAAAAACTGCTCAAGGAACGGCTCTACGCCGAAGTTTGTAAGAGCCGAGCCAAAGAATACGGGAGTAAGCTCGCCTCGTCTTACAGCCTCAAGGTCAAAGTCATCGCCTGCACCGTCAAGGAGTTCAATATCATCAAACAAATCCTGTCTGTGGTACATACCGATTACATCATCAATGTTCGGGTCATCGAGAGTGATTTCTTTTTTCTCAACTTCTTTCTGACCGTTGTTAGCGGTAAATGCAAGAATTTTCTTTGAATTTCTGTCATACACACCCTTAAATTCTTTACCCGAACCGATAGGCCAGTTTACAGGGCAGGTATGAATACCGAGTACATTTTCAATATCCTCAAGCAAATCAAAAGGATTTTTCGCATCTCTGTCCATCTTATTGATAAATGTAATAATCGGAATATGGCGCATTACACAAACCTTAAAAAGTTTGATAGTCTGTCGCTCAACACCCTTTGAACCGTCAATTACCATTACCGCCGAATCGGCAGCCATAAGTGTACGGTAGGTATCTTCGGAGAAGTCCTGATGTCCGGGGGTGTCAAGAATATTTATGCAGTAGCCGTTATACTTAAACTGCAAAACAGAAGAAGTAACGGAAATACCACGCTGTTTTTCAATTTCCATCCAGTCCGATACTGCGTGCTTTGCAGTACGCTTGCCCTTTACAGAGCCTGCAAGATTGATTGCTCCGCCGTATAAAAGGAGTTTTTCTGTAAGTGTTGTTTTACCCGCATCAGGGTGCGAAATAATCGCAAAAGTCCTGCGCTTGCTGATTTCTTCGTTTAATGAACTCATCTTTTACAATCCTTTCGGAATCATTTTACATACTTTTCTACAATACTATATTTTACTATTTTTCTTATATATATGTCAATAAAACGGACGAAAAATATTTGTTTTACGGTATATAAAAAATCAATTGCTACAAAAGCTTGACAAATTTGTAATTTTATTGTAATATATAGTTGATGAAGGTAATAAATTCATTTTATATTTTGTTTTTTCCTATTTTTTCATATACCTTCCAAATCGGGGCAGGAGTTTTACTTCTGCCTCAAATTCTTTTACGGAGATTATTATGAGTAAATCAATCGGACTGTATCTGCATATCCCATTTTGCAAAAGCAAATGCCCTTACTGCGATTTTTACAGCACAAGGGCGGGCGAATATGAATATAACGACTATGTTATTGCTTTAAAAGAAAAATTAAAATATTGGAGCAATCACTTTAACGGAACTGTAAAGACCGTATATATCGGCGGAGGCACTCCGAGCGTTCTCGGAGCGGAAAGGCTTTGCGATATTCTTAGTTCCGTAAAAGAAAATTTTACACTCGAAAGCAATGCGGAAATCACGGTTGAAGTAAACCCTGACAGCGGAAAAAAACTTGATTTTGCCTTAATGAAAAATACAGGCTTTAACCGCTTGTCAATCGGTATGCAAAGCGCAGTACCCGCCGAATTAAAAAAGCTCGGCAGAATACACACCGCCGAAGACGCAAAACATACGGCAGAGCTTGCACAAGCTGCGGGAATTACCAACATTTCACTTGACCTTATGACAGGTATTCCTCTGCAAACAAAGGAAACTCTGAAACAATCCGTTGACTTTTGCGCTCAATGCGGAGTCACTCATATTTCATCGTATATTTTGAAAATTGAGGAAAACACAAAATTTGCGCAAATAGAATCAAAATTAAATCTTCCGAGCGATGACGAGCAGGCTGAACTCTACCTATATACAGTTGAATTGCTTGAACAATACGGATATATGCAATATGAAATTTCAAATTTTGCAAAAAAAGGTTTTGAAAGCAGACATAATTCAAGCTATTGGGAGTGCGGCGAGTACATCGGAATAGGTCCGTCCGCTCATTCATTCTTTAACGGTAAAAGATTTTTCTATGACAGAAGTATAGAGAATTTCAAAGCAAACAAAATTATCAATGACGGCGAGGGCGGCACTGCCGAAGAATATATTATGCTGTCTTTGCGATTGAAAAAGGGACTCGATACCGAAGAATATGCCAAAAAATACGGTACTCCGTTGCCGCAGAGTTTTTTCAAAAAAACTGATTTGTATGTAAAAAACGGTTTTATGGAACACAACGGCACTTCTTTTTCTTTTACTCCGAAAGGCTTTTTGGTTTCAAACACAATACTCGCCGATTTAATATAACTTAATTTTTAACAATTTTATAAAATAATGTTAATTTTAATTTCGTTGCCGTAACAACATATTTGCCGACCGAAAAATATTATACTTATACCACAAGGTAAGTAATTACAACAACTTACAATTGTATAAATAAATATTTTGGAGGCAACTATGGATTATAAAATGTTTTGTTATCAATGTCAGGAAACAGCTAATTGTTCCGGCTGTACATTAAGCGGTGTATGCGGCAAAAAGCCTGATACCGCAAATATGCAGGACTTGCTCGTATATGTTACAAAGGGCATTTCGGCAGTTACCACACAAATCAGAGCAGAGGGAAAACAGATTGACAAAAGCATAAATCATCTTATTACTCTCAACCTTTTCACAACAATTACAAACGCAAATTTTGACAAAGATGTTATCGTTGAACGCATTAAAACAACCCTCAAAGTAAAAGAGAATTTGTTAAAGGAAGTTTCCGATAAATCAGCACTTCCAAGCGCATCTTTATGGAACGGAAATGAAAGTGAATTTGCGGCAAAAGCGGCTACAGTCGGCGTACTTGCCACAGAAAACGAAGACATAAGAAGTCTTAGGGAACTTATAACCTACGGTTTAAAGGGACTTTCGGCATACAGTAAACACGCAAATGTTCTTATGAATGACAATGAAGAGCTTGACGCTTTCTTACAGAGAGCGCTGTCAATGTTGCTTGACGATACACTGTCCGTTGACGACCTTGTAGCACTGACGCTTGAAACAGGTAAATTCGGCGTTGACGGAATGGCTATGCTTGACAAAGCCAATACTTCCGCATACGGTAATCCCGAAATTACAAAAGTCAACATCGGTGTACGCAGTAACCCTGCAATTCTTGTTTCGGGTCACGATCTTCGAGATCTTGAAATGCTTTTAGAACAGACAAAAGATACAGGTGTAGATGTTTACACTCATTCGGAAATGTTGCCTGCGCACTACTACCCTACTTTTAAAAAATACAGCCATTTTGTCGGCAATTACGGCAACGCATGGTGGAAACAAAAAGAAGAGTTTGAGAGCTTTAACGGCGCAATTCTTATGACTACAAACTGTATTGTACCGCCAAAGGACAGCTACAAAGACAGAATGTTTACAACAGGCGCAGCGGGCTATCCGGGTGTAAAACACATCGGCGGCGAAATCGGAGAAATAAAAGATTTTTCAGAAATCATTGAAGTTGCAAAAAAATGCAAACCTCCCGTTGAAATTGAAAGGGGCGAGATTGTAGGCGGATTTGCTCATAATCAGGTACTTTCTCTTGCCGATAAAATCGTAGAGGCCGTGCAGAACGGCGACATCAAGAAATTCATTGTAATGGCAGGCTGTGACGGCAGAGCAAAGTCAAGAAATTACTACACCGAATTTGCAAAAGCATTGCCAAAAGATACGGTAATTCTCACCGCAGGCTGTGCAAAATACAAATACAATAAACTTAATCTCGGCGATATAAACGGTATTCCCCGTGTTCTCGACGCAGGTCAGTGCAACGATTCCTACTCGCTTGCGGTTATTGCACTTAAGCTAAAAGAAGTGTTCGGTCTTGATGACATTAACGAACTTCCAATTATCTACAATATTGCCTGGTATGAGCAAAAAGCCGTAATCGTTCTTCTCTCTTTGCTTTACCTCGGAGTCAAAAACATCCATCTCGGCCCTACACTCCCTGCTTTCCTCTCTCCAAATGTATTAAATGTACTTGTAGAAAACTTCGGAATAAGCGGTATCGGTTCTGTAGAGGACGATATAAAACTTTTCTTTAATAAGTAAGATTAGTGTTTAAAACACGGTTATTATTAAATAATTATAAGAGTTTATCAAATTTTTCACTTACTGATATTTACCCCAACTTTTGATAAAAATAAAAATCACGGGCAAAACATTATACTTGTTTTGCCCGATTTGCTTATATACCAAAAAACAGCCGCATTGCTGCGGCTGTCCTCAGTTTTTATGAAGTTTTGAAATTATCGTGAAAACACGGTGTTATCAATGTAACTCGGGTTATCAGCCAACCTTGGCATCTGCTGTATCACCAAAGAAATTGAATCTGAAAAGTTTGCTTTCATCATTCTTATTATCACAGATGATGCTTGCCTCTGCAATTCTGCCGCCCTCAATAAGCTTTGTTAAGCCAACGAGCTGACAAAGTTTGCTCTTAAGGTTTAATCTGTCGCCTTCGCTTGTAACGAGATATACATTGCCCTCGCAGGTATCGAGCACGGCGAGGAATTTGGTTACATCAATGTCGTGTAAATTAAGGATTGGTGTCATAAAAATTTCCTCCTTTAAAAATATCAATTTTTATTTTTTCGTGCGCCATTTACCATTTGGCAAAATCTAGACTTAAATTCGACTTAATTAATTTTACTCGAGTAATGTGACTGTTTAATCAGCCGATAGTCAAGCGGACTATTTACTTGACAATTATTATTATACTCAAAAGTTCGTGAAAGTCAACATTTTTTAAAATATTTATTTGTACAATATGCTACTCAAATGTACATATCAACTAATTTAAAGTTGATATTTTTGTCTATATATCACAATAGTTAGAACATATGTTTACATTTTCTTCATTTGCTTTTTGCATTAGTTAATCATCTTTACTATTATAAAAGGATACTTAGAACAAAATTTTGACTTTTTTAACAAAGTTGTATTTTTCATAAACAGAATAATATATCTATTACGATTGACTAAAAACAAAAATAATACTATAATTACACTAAAAGATGAGGTGAAAACATTGATAAAGCTCTATTTAGCTGATATTTCAGTTCTTTGCGACCCCTTGAATGATAACGGTAAAATTTCTCTTTTACCTCAAGAAAGGCAAATAAAGATACTAAGATATAAACTTGCCGACGATCGCAAACGCTCGCTCGGAGCAGGTTTAATTATAAATAAAATTCTCAATGAGAATAATATTGACATAAATTCAATTTATTACGGCAGTAACGGCAAACCGTATGTTGATAAAATTTTCTTTAATGCGTCTCACTCCGGTAACTTTGCTTTCGGAGTCAGTTCCGATAAGGAGATAGGCTGTGATGTTGAAATCATTAAAAAACCTCGCCTTGACATTGCAAAAAGATTTTTCACCGAAAATGAATACAATTATATTATTCATTCGGAAAATACAAGCAATGCATTTTACAAACTTTGGACGATTAAAGAAAGTTATATAAAGCAGAGCGGCAAGGGATTGCGAACACCTCTCAACAGTTTTGAAATTAATATAAATAAAGATACCATTACCGTTTCTGAAAATAACAAGAAGAAAAATTGCTATATCACCCACTTTGAATTTAAAAATCATTCATTTGCCATATGCAGTATAGAAGAACCTCCGCTTGAAATTGAATTTAATTACTTATAAAGTAGTTCTGTTCAAAATGTTTTATAATCATTTAACTAAAAGCGTGTACTAACAATAACTTGCAAAGCAAAACGCTCCGACTGCAATTAAACAGTCGGAGCGTTTTTATAATAGGTAGATTAATGATTGAATCTTGATAAAAATGCCTGTGTTCTCGGATTTTGCGGATTATTGATTACTTGTTCGGGTGTACCTTGCTCGGCAATTACACCGTCAGCCATAAAGATAATTTTATCTGCAACATCTCTTGCAAACTCAATCTCATGAGTAACAACAATCATTGTACTGTCAGAAGTTTTAAGACTTCTAATAACATTGAGCACCTCGCCTGTAAGTTCAGGGTCAAGTGCCGATGTAGGCTCGTCAAAGCACAAAACATCAGGATTAAGAGCAAGCGCTCTTGCAATGGCAACTCGCTGTTGCTGACCGCCGCTTAGGTTACAGGGATACGATTCGCTCTTCTCCGAAAGTCCCACTTTTTCGAGCAAGCTCAATGCGGTTTCTCGGATAATTTTTTGTGCGTCTTTATGATTTTTCGCACCCATATATTCGCCTGTCTGCTTTATCTGTTCTTTTGCCGCAAGGTGTGGAGCAAGCATAATATTGTCAATTACGCTGTACTGTGGGAAAAGATTAAAAGACTGAAACACAAGTCCGAAATGCAGTCTGTTTTTGCGAATTTGCGACTCACTGTTTTTGCCGGAATCATTGCTGTCAAAAAGCACCTTATCCCCTACACTGATTTTGCCGTTCTGCGGAGTTTCAAGAAAATTAAGGCATCTTAAAAGTGTGGTTTTGCCCGAACCGGAAGAACCGATAATTGCAAGCACCTCGCCTTTCTCAAGCGAAAAGCTGATGTCTTTCAGGACGGGAGTTTTGCCGTAGCTTTTACGGATATTTTCAACGCTTAACAATGACATAACTGCCCCTCCTTAACCTTTGTAATAATCGAGCTTTTTCTCTATAAACGAGAAAAGAATTGTTAAAACACCGCAGAACACAAGGTAAAATACCGCCGAGTAGAACAACGGCCAAATAAGTCCCTGCATTGAGAAGTCTTTTGCCATCATCAAAATTTCAGGAATAGCGATAACGCTTGAAAGTGATGTATCCTTTACAAGCGTAATAATTTCGTTGCCGATCGGTGCTGTGATTTTCTTTACAACCTGCATAAGCACAACCTTAAAGAAAATCTGCGGCTTAGTCATACCAAGCACCTGTCCTGCCTCATACTGTCCCTTTGGCACAGACTCAATACCGCCACGGTATATTTCAGAAAAATATGCCGAATAGTTAATAATAAATGCTATAAGCGCCGCATTTATTCTTGAAAAATTGAATCCGCCGTTTGTCATAAGCGGTGGTACATAGAACACAACAAAAAGTTGGAGCATAAGAGGTGTGCCTCTGATTATCCACACAAAAGTTTTTGTAATCCACTTAATCGGTTTAAATTTTGACATTGAACCCATAGAAACAATAAGTCCAAGCGGCATAGCCGCAAGAATTGTCACTATAAAGATAAGGCAGTTTTGTCCAAAACCCTCTAAAAGGCTGTTTGTAACATTTATAAACTGATTCATAATTATTTTGCCTTTACAAGGAGTAAATCCTGAAGATTATATTTTTCTGCAATCTGCTCAAGTGAACCGTCGTCGGCGCAAGCCTGAATAGCGTCATTGAGTTTTGCAAGAGTTTCTTTGCTGTCCTTACGAAGTGCGATACCGTACTGTTCAGGTGAGAAAGCCTTGTCAGAAACTACCTTGAGGTCTGAATAATCAGAACCCTCTGCAAGTGTACCGATTGACATTACATAGTCGATAACCGCAACATCAGCTGTGCCTGACTTAACCTCAAGCAAAGCCTTTGCCTGTGAGTCAACCGAAACATAATCGGCGCTTGTAAAGAATTCATCACTCTGGGCAACCTCTTCACCTGCTGACTTCTTCTCTGCAACGACAGTCTTACCCTTAAGTGCATCTGCCGATGTAAGCTGATCCGCAATGTCTGCCTTAGCAACCATAACCTGCTTATTCTCCATATACGGAGTTGAAATGCTCATATTTTCCTTACGCTCTTCTGTAATTGTAAGACCGTTCCAGATGCAGTCAATAGTCTTTGCATTAAGCTCTACTTCCTTTGAATCCCAGTCAATCTTCTGGAACTTAGGTGTAACGCCCATCTTTTCGCAAACCTTTGTAGCAAACTCTGTTTCAAAACCTGTGAGATTGCCGTTTTCGTCCATATAGTTCATCGGCTCAAAATATGTAATACCGATTACAAATTCGCCTTTATTCTGAATATAAGTCCAATCGTTTTCAGTTTCCGAAGAACCTTTAGCGGTTGTTGAATTTGAACCGCCGCAACCTGCAAGAGCAGTTGCCGCCATAACACCTGCAAGTAATAAAGCTGAAATCTTTTTCATAAATGTTTTCCTCCATAATTTAACTTAGCGAAAAGCTACACTATATTATAGCATTATCACATTAGCAAAGTAAAGTGTTTTCGACAGATTTTTCCCTGTTATCGTAAATTTTATAACATTATTACAATCTGCAAGTTTGCAAAATTGCAATCGGATAACAGTTTCTTAAAAAACAAACCTGTTTTATTCTAAATGTTGGGGTAAAAATAATAAATAATGGTTTAGCAAATTGTTTCGACAAGCAATTATAAAAGTTTGGTCAACCTTTTCAAAGGTTGTGGGTGTGGGCAAAGCCCACAAATACTTTCAGTTTACGCAATCTAACGACAGCCAAACAGCTTGCGGTTTGGCGGCTTAAACACAATGGCGTTAGCCTTTAAATGCGACAGCAACAAGAAAAGAAATTAGTTATTTCACTAATAAAATATAGGTCTTTATATAGGTCTTTTTTTAATGGTTGTCGCCTGTTTTTTCAAGCTTAAGTTTTAGCACGCAAACAGCGAGCTGTTTGCGCCTGATAAATTGTTATATCGGAAGATTTTTATGGGCTCTGCCCAAACCCGCAATTTTTGAAAAAATTGAGTAAACTTATTTGTTTTTTGGAGGATAATTTAGCGTTAGCTAAATTTCAATGCCCGACCGACACTCCCTAAACCATAATTATCCCCAAACTATAAAAAGCCAAAAAGAAAACGGCACTGATAAAAAGTGCCGTTTTAAAGTTAAAATAATCAGCCGAGCTTTGCGGCAAGGAGATTACCCATATTGTACATACCTGCGCTCTGATCTGCAAGATAAACAGCGGCATTTACTGCGCCGACTGCAAATACCTCTTTTGATTGAGCCTGATGTGAAATAGTTACAACCTCATCGTGACCCGCAAAAATAACCTCGTGTTCGCCAACAATAGTACCACCTCTTACAGAGTGAATACCGATTTCATTCTTAGAACGCTTTTTGCGGTAAGAATGGCGGTCATAAACATACTGCGGTTCTTCTGCAAGTGTGTCGGAAATGCCGTCTGCAATCATAAGTGCAGTACCGCTTGGAGCGTCAATTTTCTGATTGTGGTGTTTCTCTACGATTTCAATATCGAAATCTGCCGCACCGAGAATCTTTGCAGCCTCTTTTGAAAGCTCAATAAGAAGATTGATACCGAGCGACATATTTCCCGAATAGAAAACAGCTACGCTTTCCGACGCTTTTTTTATTTTTTCAACCTGCTCCGGTGAATAACCTGTTGTGCAAAGTACGCAAGGAATTTTTTTCTCAAGCGCATATGCGAGAATATCGTCAAGAGATGCAGGATTTGAAAAATCTATAATAACATCAGCCTTTTTGTCTGATACGGCAAGGCTCTCAAATACAGGATAATCGTATGCAGGTGTGCCGAAAGGATCTGCACCGAAAACAATTTCACAGTCATTTCTTGACTGAACAGCCGAAGTAACGGCCTTACCCATTTTTCCGTTACAGCCTACAAGAGCTATATTTACCATTTTAAACTTCCCCTTTTGTACGAATTACTTTACGTGCTTGCCGAGAAGATCGTACTTAGCAAGGCAATCCTTAAGATCGTGATAGCCTGCTGCGCTCATAGGAACGAGCGGAAGTCTGCACTCACCGCAGTCAAAACCAAAGAGGTTCATAGCTGTCTTAATCGGAATAGGATTTACATCGTTAAACATAATGTTCATAAGCTCAAGATAGTGGAAATGGAGCTTTTGAGCCTCTGCAAAGTCATTTTCAAGACAAAGCTGACAAATCTTATGCATTTCGGCAGGGCAAATGTTTGCAAATACTGAAATTACACCCAAAGCGCCGAGTGACATAAACGGAACTGTCTGGTCGTCATTACCCGAATAAATGTCAAGATTATCTCCGCAAAGTGAACGAATGAGCGCAACCTGTGAAATATTGCCGCTTGCCTCTTTTGCAGCAACAATATTAGGGTGCTTGCAAAGCTCCTCATATGTCTTTGGCTGAATGTTACAGCCTGTTCTTGAAGGAACATTATAAAGAATGATAGGAAGGTCAACTGCATCTGCAATTACATTGAAGTGCTTTACAAGACCTGCCTGTGAAGTTTTATTGTAATATGGAGTTACACAAAGGAGTGCGTCTGCACCGGTTTTCTCTGCAGACTTAGAAAGCATAACAGCAGTTGAAGTATCATTGCTGCCTGTGCCTGCAATAACAGGAATTCTTCCGTTGATTTTCTCTGACACGAAAGAAAGCACTTTGCAGTGTTCTTCCTCCGAAAGAGTTGCTGCCTCGCCTGTTGTACCGCAAGCGATAATGGCATCTGTACCGTTTTCAACATGGAATTCAAGCAACTGCTCAAGTACATCATAATTTACGCTGCCGTCAGAATTCATAGGTGTTACAAGAGCAACACCGGAACCTGTGAAAATGTGATTTCCCATAATTTACCTCCATTTAAGATTTTTAATTTAAAATTAAATTTATAAAGCTGACGGCTTAAATCAGTCCATATAGCCTTCAGCGCAAAGAAGTTCCGCAAGCAATACTGCGCCGCCTGCTGCACCTCTTAATGTGTTGTGTGACATACAAACAAACTTGTAATCATACTGTGTGTCTTCTCTGAGTCTGCCTACAGAAATAGCCATACCGTTCTCAAGGTTTCTCTCACTCTTAATCTGTGGACGATCAGGCTCTGTAAAGTAGTGTAAGAACTGCTTTGGTGCGCTCGGAAGCTCAAGCTCCTGTGCTCTGCCCTTGTATGATTTCCAAATCTTGATGATTTCTTCTACAGACGGTTTCTTTACGCCGTCTTTAAATGACATAAATACAGCAGCTGTGTGACCGTCTGAAACAGGTACACGAATACACTGTGCTGTGATGGCAATATCGTCTGTCTTAACGATTTCGCCGTTCTCAATATGGCCCCAAATCTTGAGCGGCTCCTGCTCTGACTTCTCTTCCTCACCGCCGATGTAAGGAATAACATTATCTATCATTTCAGGCCATGTCTTAAATGTTTTGCCTGCACCTGAAATTGCCTGATATGTACAAGCGAGAACCTTATCTACGCCAAGCTCCTTGAGTGGGTGGATAGCAGGAACATAGCTCTGGAGTGAACAGTTAGACTTAACGGCAATAAAGCCTCTCTTTGTGCCGAGTCTTTTTCTCTGAGCGTCAATAATCTCAAGGTGATCTGCATTAATCTCAGGAATAACCATAGGAACATCAGGAGTAAATCTGTGAGCCGAGTTGTTAGAAACGATTGGGCACTCTGCCTTTGCATATCTCTCTTCAAGAGCTTTGATTTCGTCTTTCTTCATATTTACAGCGCAGAAACAGAAGTCAACCTGTGAAGCAACCTCTTCAACATTCTCTGCGTCAACAATTACCATATCTTTATATTTCTCTGGAAGATCCTTTGTCATATGCCATCTTCCCTCAACTACATCACCGTATTTCTTACCGGCACTTCTTGCACTTGCCGCAAGAACCTTTACCTCAAACCATGGGTGATTCTCAAGAAGGAGAGCGAAACGCTGACCAACCATACCTGTTGCACCGATAATACCAACTTTAAATTTCTTCTGATTCACAACAATTCCTCCGAATGAAATATTTTTTATAAAAAGCAGTTGCCTTATTTGATAAAATATTATATTATTAAGACAGTGTGTTTTGCAATGCCGAGCTTTGTCGAACAAACGCACAAACTGCTCATATTAAATTATAATATATCATTTAATATTTATAATGTCAATTATTTTTGCAATCACAAACACAATTTTTATAAATTTTCAGCCTCATTTTCGAGGTTTTTTCTTGAGAGGAACTAAAAATGAAAACAAGTGATTTTTATTACGATTTACCGAAAGAACTTATCGCTCAAACCCCCGTCGAACCCCGTGACAGTTCAAGACTTATGCTGCTTGACAGAAACACAGGTGAAATTGACCACAAGCATTTTTACGATATTATAGACAGCTTAAACCCCGGAGATTTGCTTGTGGCAAACGATTCGAGGGTTTTGCCTGCAAGAATTTACGGTATCAAGGATGAAACAGGTGCGAGAGTCGAGTTTTTATTATTAAGACAGATTACAGGCAACCGTTGGGAAGCTCTCTGCAAACCCGGTAAAAAAGCCAAAGAGGGCGCTTCTTTTACTTTCGGTGACGGACTTTTAAAAGCTACCGTTGCAGAAGTAAAAGATGACGGCAACAGAATAGTTGACTTTGAATGTGACGAAAACTTTTTCAGCACACTTGACAAAATCGGTCAGATGCCGCTTCCTCCTTATATTACGGAGGAACTTAAAGACAAAGAGCGTTACCAGACAGTTTACAGTCACGAATTGGGTTCTGCCGCCGCTCCCACAGCAGGACTTCACTTTACAAAAGAGCTTATGCAAAGAATAAAGGATAAAGGCGTAAATATTGCTTATGTTACACTGCATGTCGGTCTGGGAACATTCCGTCCCGTAAAGGTAGATGATGTAACAAAGCATAAAATGCACAGCGAACATTACGAAATTCCGCAAGAAACCGCAAAACTTATTAATGAAACAAAGAAAAACGGCGGCAGAGTAATTGCAGTCGGCACAACTTCCTGCCGTACTCTTGAAAGTGTTGCGTCATTCTACGGAGAAATTAAGCCGTGCGAGGGATTTACGGATATATTCATTTATCCGGGTTATGAGTTTAAAGTGCTTGACGGACTTATCACAAACTTCCACCTGCCCGAAAGCACACTTATTATGCTTGTAAGCGCATTTGCAGGATATGACAATGTAATGAATGCGTACAAAACCGCCGTTGAAGAAAAATACAGATTTTTCTCATTCGGCGATGCAATGTTCATTTCTTAAGATTAAAAACATTATTATTGCGAATTAAAAGGAGATTTCTATAATATGTTAAAAATTATTAAAACAGAGGGAAACGCTCGCCGAGGCGAATTTGTTACACCTCACGGCACCGTGCAAACTCCTGCATTTATGAATGTTGCCACCTGCGGAGCAATCAAAGGCGCTGTTTCCGCACTTGATTTAAAACAGATTAAATGTCAGGTTCAGCTTTGCAACACATATCACCTGCACCTAAGACCGGGTGACGAAAAAGTTAAGCAAATGGGCGGACTTCACAAATTCACCCGTTGGGACGGTCCTATCCTCACCGACAGCGGCGGATTTCAAGTTTTCTCGCTTGCAAAGCTAAGAAATATTAAAGAAGAGGGCGTTTACTTCAACTCTCATATTGACGGCAGAAAAATTTTTATGGGACCCGAAGAAAGTATGCGTATTCAGTCAAACCTCGGCTCTACAATAGCAATGGCTTTTGACGAGTGTGTAGAAAACCCATCTCCATATGACTATACAAAGAAAAGCGTTGAGCGTACAACACGCTGGCTTAAAAGATGTATAGCAGAAATGAACCGTCTTAACTCGCTTGAAGATACACTCAACCGTGAGCAAATGCTCTTCGGCATAAATCAGGGCGGCATTTACAATGACTTGCGTATTAATCATATGAAAGAAATTGCAGACCTTGACCTTCCGGGCTATTCAATAGGCGGTCTTGCTGTCGGAGAACCTACGGAAAAAATGTATGAAATCATCGAAGCGGTTGAGCCTTATGCACCGAAAGACAAACCGAGATACCTTATGGGCGTAGGTACTCCCGTAAACATTCTTGAGGGAATCGCAAGAGGCATTGACATTTTTGACTGTGTAATGCCAAGCCGTAACGCAAGACACGGACAGCTGTTTACATGGGAGGGTGTGCGCAACATTAACAACGCAAAATACGAAGTTGACGAACGCCCGATTGATGAGCATTGCGACTGCCCTGTTTGTCAAAACTTTTCAAGAGCATATATACGACACCTCCTCAAAAGCGGTGAAATGCTCGGTATGCGCCTCGCCGTTCTTCACAATCTGTACTTTTATAATAATCTTACGGCAGTTATCAGAGAACAGCTTGACAACGGCACTTTCACAGAATTTTACAATAAATATCGCAATATTCTCGGAGTGAGAATTTAATATCGATATTTTTTAAAAAACTTCTTGCAAGATTAATATAAAGCTGTTATAATCAATGTAATGTATGAAAGGAATGACTGCTATGAATTTTTTAAATCAGGTTGTACTTGCTGACGCTGCTTCGGGCAACGCTTTCGGTACATACGGTATGATTCTTATTTGGGTTTTGGTATTCGCTGCAATGTACTTCTTTATTTTGCGCCCAAGCTCAAAGAAGAAAAAAGAAGAAGCACAGATGAGAAACTCTCTTGAAATTGGTGATGAAATTACAACAATCGGCGGCATTATGGGCAGAGTTGTTGCAATTAAAGATGATGAGGACGCTATCATTATTGAAACAGGTTCCGACAGAGTTAAAATGAAATTTAAAAAGTGGTGCATCTCTACTGTTGATACAGTTAAGGAAGCTCCCGCAAAAGAGAAATCTTCTGAAAAAGAAGAAAAGACAGAGAAAAAAGGTCTTTTCGGTAAAAAGAAAAAGGACGAAGAGGACAAGTAATCTAATCTTTTCGTTTCATTCACTTAGTTTTTGAATTAAATAACTTTCCCTCGAATATATATGAGTATATTAATATTTATATTATTCGGGGGAATTTTTATGTCTGATAAAAAACAACTCATAAAATCGGTTTTTGTAGGTGTACTTACATCCGCACTTACGGAAATTATACTTATGTCGCTGTTCTCCGTACTGATAATAACCTCGGGGTTACTGCCTGCCGATATTACCGACTACATAATGGTGGCAGTCACAGCTATGTCGGTATTCTGCGGCGGATTTATCTGTGCAAAAGTCAATAAATCTTCCGGATTAATATGCGGTTTACTCACAGCAGCGGCGGTATTTGTAATTATTACCGTAATCGGGCTTTTGCAAAGCGAAGCCGTACTTACCCCTCTTTCTCTGATTAAACTCGGCGCAATGCTTATCTGCGGCTGTGCGGGCGGTGTATTGGGAGTTAATCAAAAAGAAAAGGTATTTATAAAATAAAAATGTAGTTTTAACGATTTTAATAAATTATTTGGTTCTTTTGCAATAATTTACCAAACAATTATAAAAGTTTGGTCAACCTTTTCAAAGGTCGTGGGTGTGGGCAAAGCCCACAAATACTTTTCGCTTACGCAATCTAACGATAGCCAAACAGCCTGCTGTTTGGCGGCTTAAACACAACGGCGTTAGCCTTTAAATGCGACAGCAACAAGAAAAAGCATTTGTTATATAATGAAAAAGTTAATCATTTATTTTCTAAAAAGCTATCGCCTGTTTTAACAAACTTAGTCTTAGCACGCAAACAGCTGCGCTGTTTGCGCCCGATAAATTGCTATATTTGAAAATATTATGGGCGCTGCCCAAACCCGCAAGCCTTTAAAAAGGCTTGACCTATATTTTTAAATTATTTAGCTTAACTCGTGCAATAAACCATAATTTATTAATATTATCCAAACATTTAGAACAGAACTAATTATTTTTCTTTATACATTTTCTTTATACAAAATATGACAGAGCTTTGAGTTTTTGAATCAAAGCTCTGTTTTTTGTAAAAATTTACAAGTTTGTTTACAAAATATTCATAAACTATTCAGAAAAAAATATAGAAAAAAATCCTGTAATATGATATAATAGCATAATACGGAAGTGTGCCGTAATGAAGGTATATGAAAACAATACATTTGTGTAATAGATAGGATGTGTAAAAATGGCCAGAGGTATTAAATTACCGGAAGAATTAAAAGATTGGAAAATCACTTCGCTTGTTTCCGAAAAGAAAGGGCAAAATAAATATCGAATTGTAAAAAAAGACAGCAGCGGCGAGGTTTTCGCTAACCTGTTCCATATTTTTGCATACGGTAATCACTACAGCAATGAGAAAGCCGATTTTTTTGAAGATGAAGTTAATTTTCTCAATTCCATAGCTGATAAAAAAGAATATTTCACCTGCTTTGGCGCTTATCTTTATGATAATCCGTCAAAAGAAAAAGCAGATATGTATATTGCTACAGAGGAACTTGAACCTCTTTCAAAAGTAATGCGCAGTAAAAACTTTACTGACGACGAAATTACCGATTTTGGCTTGCAGATGGCTGAAATTCTTATGTTTCTCGAAGAAAAAAATATTTTTCACGGCAATATCCGCCCGGAAAATATTTTTGTAACCGCAGACGGTAAGTACAAGCTCGGAGGCTTTTCCGATTTTGAATGTAAAGCATCTGACCTTGACTTCTCAGCACCCGAAGTTGCAGAAGGCAGAAATCCTGACCTTACTACAGATATTTACTCCGTAGGTCTTATTATGTACTGCCTTGCAAACAATAAGGCTTTACCTTTCGAGGGCGGTCTTACAACTAAATCGGAAGCTGTTAAAATGCGTACCGACGGTACGGCAATTACCGCTCCTAAAAACGGCAACGAAAAGCTGAAAAGTATTATCGTTATAGCTATTCAGCCGAAAAACGAAAACAGATGGAAAAATGCCGTTAATATGAAAAACGCTTTGCTTGCTTCTTGCGGAAAACTTACTGCAGAACCCGAAAAAGCACAGGAAAAACAGGAAGAAAAAGAAACTCCCGCAGTAACGGGCACAGTGCCGACACTTTTTGAACAGGCAGAAAAAGCCGAAAAGGACAAAAAAGCAGAAGATAATACAGAAAAATCCACACAGCCGGAAGAAACAAAAGAACCTGTTGAAAATAAACCCGATGTACCTGTTGTTAAGAAAGATGAAGTAAAGGTTACGGAAACAAATTCGGAAGATACCGCAAAAATTAAACCGCAGACTGCTGAAAAAGAAAATTCGGTTGCTCCCGATGTTCCTATTTCAAACGATGTTTTTGACGAGTACGAGGTAACAAAAAAGCCCGATACCCAAGTAAAAGCATCTACTAAGGATTACGGTTCGTTCTTTGATGATATTGACGATACAGACAGCAAAAAGGCAGAACCTGTAAAAAATACCGTTTCGGAAACCGAAACAAAGAAACCGGAACCTGTAAAGCAGAAACCCGAAAAGAATGAAATCAAAAGCAGTATTCCGATTGATTATAAATCTAAAAACGCAAAAAATGCAGAGACGGACGAAAAGCCACGCAAAAAGGGCGCTGCAATTGCAATAATCACGGTCAGCGTAATTATTATACTTGCAGTTCTCGGCTTTGTCGGATGCATTGTTTACAATGAGATTTTTGCTGAAAAAATCAATAATACAAAGCCTGCCACGGCAGACGAGATAACAACAGCGGCAACTACCGTGCCACCTACGACGGTTGCACCGACTACTCAACCTACAACCGTTGCGGAAAAAGAGATTATTTCAGTTGTCGGATATGACTACGAAAGCGCTAAAAATAAACTTGAGGAGCAAGGCTTTAAGGTTGCTGAGGGCAATCACCTTTACAGCACACTTTACAGCGAGGGATATGTAATTTCTCAAAGTCCCGAATCAGGCACAAAGGCAAAACCGGGCACTGTAATTACACTTGATATTTCACTCGGCGAAGAGTATGTTGAACCCGAAACCACAGCACCCGAAGAATCAAGTCAGAGTTCTGCGACCGAAAACAATTTTATCTTTGCAAACAGCGATTCTTCATATATCAGTCAGTCAGAAGTAAAAGACCTTAGCGACAACAATCTTGAGCTTGCACTCAATGAAATTTACGCTAAGAGAGGTTGGATATTCTCCGACCCGGAGCTTTCCGCTTACTTTAATTCACAGTCATGGTACACACCACGCTACACTTCTTCGGAGTTTTCTAAGAATGTAACATTTAACGAATATGAGCAGGCTAACATTCAGCTTATTATAAATGAGCAAAAGAGCAGGGGTATTCGCTGATAACCACAGACACAAAAACATTAAAAGGATAAATCATTTATGAAAAAATTTTTTATTAAATTATTTAAAAATAAATTATTTGTTTCCTTTGCAGTAAATGCTTTGATAATGGTTTTTTGCATATATGTTTCTTCGTTTTCATACGACTCTTACAAAGACTATGAAAATTCTCTGCTTATTTCACATTATCACATACCGTACAACAATACAGTCAACTACTTACTCGCATTTGCTGTAAGCAGTATTCAATATATTTTTTCCACAATCAATATTTTTGTATTTGCACAGGTAATATTCGGCTGGCTTGCCTTTTCATCCATCACCTATGCTCTGACCGATAAATTCGGATACAAAATAGGAGTTGTATTTTCTGTATTTTTAAACATTTTATTTGCACTTAACCACTATGCAGACATAGCAAGTCAAAAGACATCCGCTATTATGCTTACTGCGGGTTTTCTGCTTATGTTTAATGCAATCAGACGAAAAAGATACAGATTTATGTGCCTGCTTGGCGCAATTGAAATTTTGATTGGCTCGTTCTACTGCTTTGAACTTTTCTTTGTTGCATTGGCGTTTGCGATTGTTTATCTTATTGCCGACCTTATTGCAAAAGGTAAATATAAAATCAAATTTCATAAGTTTATGTGGTATTTCAGACCTTTTCTCATTTTATTCGTTCTTATTACGGTTTTGACTTTTGCTCTGCATAACTACTCCGTAGCGGTCAATACTCAAAACGATACTTTAAAAGGCAACTATGAATACCATCAACTGACAGAGAAAATCGCTAATTTTCCTTATCCCGATTACAGCAAGAACAAAGAGGCTTTTAGCAATGCGGGAATAACAAAAACAGAGTACGAACTTCTCAAAGACGGTTATTACGATGAAAGCACACCGATTAATCTTGATGCGTTAAAACTTGTTGATTCACTGCAAAAGCAGAACAACAATCTTATTACAATTTGGGACAGCTTTGTGGATTTCCTTTCATCAAGCGGAGTAAGTCTTGCCTCGTTTGATAATGACGCCATGCTTATCATAATCTACATTATATTCGTTACACTGTTCCTTGTTTTTCACAAGAAAACTCATATGTTCTTCCCTATCCTGATAACTTTACAGCTCATTGTTTCAAACTCTTTACTGAGATATTTGTTCAACAGTTACTATTACACTGTATATATTTCGTGGATAATGGCTTATTGCGTACTTTTGTACAGCATAGATTTTACAGCGTTTAAAGACGGTTGTAATGCAATGCTGAAAGCCGCAAGAAAAGGAACTTTCTTTGTATCGGCTATGCTTGTTGTAACACTGTTGCTTGTAAACTGCCTTGTTTATCAGTCACACCTGCACAACAACATAGATACCAAAAGCCGACCGAGCAGACTGTATGTTGAGGTTGAAAGACATCCCGAAAGATTCTATATACTTGATACAAAGACTGCAATTGAATACACAAAATATTCAACAAACTATGTCCATCCTATGTGGGGCTTTAAATCCTCATATTTGAGCAATGTTGACAGCTTTGGATATATGCATCATAATTCGGTGCTCAACAAAAAGGGAGCAGACAGTGTGTACCGGGCGGCTATAAGTATAAAAAATGTTTATGTTATTGACAACTACATCACCTATAAAAAAGAAAACTACTTAAAGAAATATTACTCGACAGAAGAAAACAAAAGTTATTTCTATAAACTTGAAACCGAAATTGACGGTTACAAAATTTATTCGGTAGTTTAATAAAGAAAACGCTTTAGCAAGCTTAATTGTTGCTAAAGCGTTTTTTGTACAGTGCAATGAATACGCAAGTGCTTTGCTTAGTAGATTTCTCCCGGACAGATATGTAAACTTAAATCTATAAATTAAAAAGTGCCGCACCCGTTTAGGATGCAGCACCTATGTTAGATATTAATTTGAACTTGTTGAGGGTGTATTTCCTGTTATAAGCTCCTCATAAATAAACTCCGCAAAAAGTTTTCTCTGGGTTTCAAGATCCGAGAATGCAATTACCGAACCTACCGGAGTATCGTTCATATAATACCACTGACCTTCTTCAGGTACTGTGTATTGTTCAACCGAATATGTGAGGTATGTCATTGAATGTGATACAAGCGCTGTAATTTCATCTTTCTTGAGGTTTGTTGTAACAAGAGGACCAACCTTGCCTACGATTGAAATTATTTGAGTTAAGTCAGCGCCTTTCATATCGTTGAACATTGTTTCAAGTAACTTACGCTGACGGGATGTTCTGTCCCAGTCATCACCGGCAATACCGATTCCTTCTTCGGAAGAATCAAGACCTCTGTTTCTTGCATACCAAAGAGCCTGCTGACCTGTAAGGTGAACCTTGCCCGGTGCGTCAGTTATTGTTGTACGGGTATCCGACTGCTTGTTCTTGTAAAGCTGATAGTTGATGTAATCAATCTCGTCCTGAGTAAGCTCAAGGTCAATACCGCCGAGAACATCAATAATATCAATAAAACTTGCATAGTCAACAACCGCATAACGGTCAACCTTTACGCCGAAGTTTGATTCAATAGTCTGAATTGTAAGTTTCGGACCGCCGTAAGCATAGGCATTTGTAAGTTTGTCATAACCGTAACCGTCAACATATACATAACTGTCACGCTGGAAAGAAGTCATCTTAAGCTTTTTGTGACGGTTGTCAATAGACAACATAATCATTGAGTCGCTTCGGCCGAATTTCTCTCCCTTTGCATTATCCTCACCGAACAGCATAACATTAAGGACTTTTGAATCTTCAAGCAATTCATCATTGCTAAGCTGCGACTTGCTGAAAGTACCGTCAGATGTAGGCAATGTACTTGAAGTGGCTTTCGTTGAATTATTATCCGAAATATCAACAAACTTAAGCGAATTAAGAACCGAATAATAATAAAGAAGTCCGCTGCCGCCGATAAGCAAAAGAATTGAAAGAACAATTGATGTTATTCTGATTGCTCTGCCCCTCTTTTTGTAAATTTTATTTACCTGCTTATTAGAGCTTATATCGACAAAACCTTCTTTTATTTCGTTATCGTTATCGTGATTTGCCATAACATTCCTCCGAAAAACAAAGATTTAATTATGTTACAATCCGAGCATAACTAATTTAATAATTATACCATATAAGCACAATAATTAATTCTAAATAAGAATTTTATGTCTGATATTTTATAATTTTGTAAAATTATGTAAATATCAGAGGTTTTTTTACTGCATTTCGTCAAGAGAAAGTGAAAATGCAGGTAAAAACTCATTTGTAAACACATCTGCTTCAGGCATATTCATATCGGAAATTGATTTTTCTATGCCGTTTTTAGCCTCTCTGAATTCTTCGTTTCCCATACGCAGTTCTTCTATGCACTTTATAAGAGCAGAAAATCGGTCGGCTGCCTTAACAAACCTTTTGAGTTTTAGGTCATCTTTACCACTTTGTTTTATAATTTCTTCCATATCTTTTCTGAAATCTTCGGGCAAAAGTGAGCAAAGTCTGTCGGCGGCGGCATTTTCAATTTCTTTGTATGCATCTTTTATTGTATTGTTAAAATACTTTATCGGTGTCGGCATATCTCCTGTAATAATTTCTGTGGTATCGTGGAAAATCGCAAGAATACTTGCTCTTTCAGCATTCAAATTACCGCCGAATTTTTTGTTATGAATAAGCACAAGACAGTGCGCAATCATTGCAACCTGCAAACTGTGCTCGCTTAAATTCTCATATTTTGTATTATTCATAAGTCCCCAGCGATTTATGTATTTCATTCTTGACATCATAGCATAAAAATTCGACTGTTCCATAGCTGTTTTCTCCTGTTTTTTCCAAAAATATAGTGCAAATTGCCATACAATGTGGTATAATAAATATTAAGTATAAATTTTAATATAATTATAGCCGTATTTAAAGGCTTTGTAAAGAATTTTGATTTTAATATTAACCCTTTATGGAGGATAATATGGGCAGGCAACTTGAAAGACACACAAATAAAAATCATCACTTTGGATTACAGGCTTTTTTGATAGCTTTGGTAACTGCCTGTGTGCTTATTATTCCGTTTATTATTTTTGACGGCGGAGTGTTTTATTACTACGGCGACTTTAATGTACAGGAAATTCCGTTTTACCAAATGGTACACGATGCGATAAAAAGCGGTAATCTCGGGTGGAATACAACTACGGACTTAGGTTCCGATTTAATTTCAAGTTACAGCTTTTATCTGTTGGGCAGTCCGTTCTTTTGGCTGACAATTCCGTTTCCGAGTGAGGCTGTTCCCTATCTTATAGGCCCGTTGTTAATTCTGAAATTATCGCTCGCCTCGCTTTCGGCATATCTTTATTTGAAAAGATATGTACGCCACGGGCAATTTGCCGTTATCGGCGGACTTCTGTATGCATTCTCGGGTTTTTCGATTTATAATATATTCTTTTTCCATTTTCATGAACCTATGATAATGTTTCCGTTACTGCTTGCGGCATTGGATTCATTTTTATTTGATAAAAAGCGTGGCATTTTTGCTCCGGCAGTGTTCTGCGCCTGCGTAGTTAATTACTACTTCTTTACGGGACAAGTTCTGTTTGTGATTATCTACTTCCTTATGCTTGTGTTTACAAAAACATATAAATTTTCTATAAAAGAATTTTTACTTCTTGCGGTAGAGGTTTTAACAGGTTTTCTTGCGTCTGCTTTCATACTTTTGCCGTCGGTTCTCGGCATTATGGGCAATCCTCGACTCAACACTCTGCCAAACGGTTGGGACGCACTTGTTCACAGCAGTCCGCAACGGTACTGGCTGTCGATTGCAAGCTTTTTCTTCCCTGCCGATATGCCTGCATTCCCGACATTTACGCCCGATTCAAACTGTAAATGGGCTTCTGTCGCAGGTTGGCTGCCGCTTGTCGGTATGACGGGAGCAATTGCTTATCTGCAATTAAAAAAGCGTGACTGGATAAAGAAAATAATCAGTCTGCTTATAATTATGGCATTTGTCCCTGTTTTAAACTCCGCTTTCCAAATGCTCAACAGCTCAATTTACTATGCAAGATGGTACTATATGCTTGTACTGATGCTCACGCTTGCCACAATCCGTGCATTTGAAAGTCATCAGTCCGATTGGGGCAGGGCTGTAAGATGGTCAACGGGAATCACCCTTGCTATGACGGTTCTTATAGGATTTATGCCCAAAATTACCACCGTTACTACAAACGATGTCGAAACAGATGAATGGTCAATCGGCATTGCGGGCGACACACGAAGATTTTGGATATACGCACTCATTGCAGTTGTTTGCATTTTAGGATTTGTGCTTATATTTAAAAAATTCGGTTTCCATACAAAAGCATTTTATATTACAACAACCGTCACACTTTGCTTTACAATTCTGCTCACAAGCGGATTTATTATCGGCTCGGGAACCGCATACAGTTCTACCATAAAGCCGATAAAAGAAAATATAATAAACAAGCGTGACACTATTCATATCGAAGACCTTGACGATGACAGCGTAAGAAGTGATTTTTACGAATGTCCCGATAACACGGCAATGTTTTGGCGGATTAAATCCATCAATTGTTTCCAAAGTTCGGTTTCACCTTCAATTATGGAGTTCTACGATTCTCTCGGAATGACCAGAGATGTTGCCTCACGCCCCGAAACAAATATGTACGGCATACGCTCTTTATTAAGCTGTAAATATCTTTTTGATTATATGGGTGACGATGCCGATATTTCAAAGTCATTTACAGAAAAAGACGGCAAAACAAAAATGCCTTACTGGAAATTCTTAAAAGCGGAAAACGGTTTCAGAATTTACGAAAACACCTGCTACATTCCGATGGGCTTTACCTATGATTCTTTCATTACAAACGAAGAATTTGACCTTATTACAAATTCTCACAAAACCGAGGCTATTCTGTACTCAATGGTTTTAAGCCGTGAGCAGATGCAAAAATATGCCTCTGTTACAGGATATTCCGATAAAGATTATAAATATTTGTACAGTAAAACACCCGAAAAATTTACAAGTAAGGTTAACGATTATTCTTACGATAAAGACACCTATACAAAGATTTGTAAAAGCCACGCCGATAATTCTTGTTCGGAATTTAAATACACTAATAACGGCTTTACTGCCGAGTTTGATAATACGGACGGCAACGAAAATTTACTTTTCTTCAGCGTTCCTTACAGTGACGGTTTTACGGCATATGTAAACGGTAACAAAACAGATATAGAAAAAGTAAATAACGGACTTATGGCTGTTTATATTCCCGAAAATACAAAATGCAGTATTGAGTTTGTTTACGAAACTCCGGGACTTTCCACAGGTATTCTTATTTCTGTACTTTCAGCCGCAGCATTTGCTGTTTACATTTTATCAATAATTATATTCAGATTAATAAAAAAGAGGAAATAATTACATTCGGAGGATTTTAAAATGATGTTTGGTGACAAAATATTAAAATACAAAGACGAACTTCTTGCAGATCTCAACACGCTCATAGGCTTTGAATCGGTTGCAAACGAAAAGCCAGAAGAATGTCAGAATGCAATAAATTTTATGCTCAAGAGAGCAAATGACTTTGGTCTTACAGGCGAACAGGTTACCGATGAAAGTATGCACATTCAGCTTGGCAGCAAGGGTAAACTTTGCGGTATTTTAAGCCATCTTGATGTTGTACCCGCAGGCAATAATTGGAGCGTACTCCCCTATTCTCTCACAGAAAATGACGGCAGACTTTACGGCAGAGGAATAGCCGATGACAAAGGTGCCGCACTCGTTACATTGTACTGTCTTAGAGCTTTAAAAGAAGAGGGTATTGACGGTGTAAATACTCTCCGTGCCATTTACGGTACAAGCGAAGAATGCGGTATGGAAGATATTGACGGCTATTTTGAAAAAATGCCTGTTCCCGACCTTTCTTTCACTCCCGACAGCGATTACGGTATTTGCTATGCCGAAAAAGGTATTTTACAGATTGAAGTAAGCACAAAAGGAAACCTCGCAACCGTACTTTCACAGCTACATTCGGGAAAAGCAATAAACGCCGTACCCGATATTGCCTATGCATTGCTTGATTCTTCAAACTATGATGAGCAAAATCTTCTTGAACTTTCAAAAAAGACAGAGGGTAATTTTGAATTTAACTCAACAATTGACGGTCTTATGGTAATCAGCCGCGGTAAAGCCGCTCATGCCTGCGAACCGCATAAAGGATTTAATGCCGCAGCAGCGCTTGTTGAACTTCTTGCAAAGGCATATACATCAACCGAAATCGGTACGATTTGTGACTTTATTGATATTGCCCTCGGAAACGAAACCGACGGTTGTTCCCTCGGACTTAAAACTCATTGCAGTATTTCCGGTGACCTTACCGTAAACCTCGGTTATATTCATATTGAGGGCAATGAGGCAAGAGCCGCATTCGACATTCGCTATCCTGTTTCAATTACAGGCGGCAGTGTTTACAGACAGTTCAGATATGCAGCTAAACATAATAAATTAGATGTTAAGGTACTTAACCACGAAAAACCTCTTTACATTGAAAAGGACAGTGAGCTTGTTAAGCTCCTTTCGGGCACATATAAAGCAGTAACAGGCGAAGAACCCGAACTTTACACCACAGGCGGCGGAACTTACGCAAGAAAACTCGGCGGTAAAGGTCTTGCATTTGGCCCTGCTTTTAAAGATGATGAGGTTAATATGCACAATGCAGACGAAAGCATTGATAAAGAAAAATTCTTTACCCACGCACAAATCTGCCTTGAGGCAATGTACAGAATGTACTGCGGTATTTCTGACAACGAAAATTAATAAATTATATTGTTGTATAGACACACTTTAATTAACAAAGGATTTTTTTATGAATAAAGAAAAACTTATAAAAAATCAGGCGCTGACCTCCTTAAAAGGCTCATGGATAATTTTGATTGCAATGGTTCTTACAATATCTGCCGTAATGATTGCAATATACAGTATGGGAAGTATAGTTCAGTTAATTACAAAGTCACTTGATACTGCCACAGGTATGGCAAAATCGGGAAAAGAATTTACTTTTACTCTTATAAGCATAATAGATTTGGTTGTAATGTTCTTTTTAACACCTCTTATAAACGGATTTTTTAAATCTGTTTATACTGTTGCTCACAATGAAATACCGAGCTTTTGGGAAATATTCAGCTTTTTTAAATCACCTAAATTGTATTTTAAGACTATCTTGCTTAATCTTATTTTTGTTGTAATTCTGTCTTTGGCGTTTTTCGCATTTGACTTCGGTTACCTTGTAACTATGATTACAGATTCGCTTAAAACAAGCAATACCGCTCTTACTACGCTTATAACTGCCGTATTAAATATTGTATTCGGCGCTGTATCGGTACTTTTGATTTCATTTGTTTATTTGTTCTTCATAAATTATGCTATGTTTTTATTTATTGACGATTCAAATTCAAATGTATTTTGTTGCTTTGGCAAAGGCGTAAAAATGTTTGTTAAAAACTTTGGCAACACAATGAAATTGTATTTCGGTTTTGCCGGCTGGATTGCACTTTGCTTTTTTGTGGTTCCGGCATTTTATGTATTACCTTATATTTCAACTTCCTTTGCTACCTCTGCAAAGTGGCTTATATCAATTGAAAAAGGCAGGAATTAACTATGATAGTTTCTCTGTGTATGATAGCCTACAACGAGGCGGACGCTCTTAGCGGACTTTTTAAGGATATTTCTTTACAGGACTATCCTCACAACAAAATAGAGGTTGTATTTGTTGACAGTATGTCCACCGACAAAACCTATGAAATGATGGAAAAATTCAAAGAAACCGGTTACGGATTCCGCAATATTTCCATTGTACAGTGTATGAAAAAAAATCAGGCGAGTTCATGGAATGCCGCTTTGATGACTGCCCGTGGCGATGTAATAATAAGAGTTGACGCCCATGCCCGTATTCCAAAAGATTTTGTATCACGAAATATTATGAATCTTGAAGACGGTGAGAATGTAGTCGGCGGCGGCAGACCAAACATTACATCCGACATCTCTTCATGGAAACTCACTTTACTTGCTGCCGAAGACTCGCTTTTCGGCAGTTCGGTAGCCTCATATCGCAGACCGTCTGCACAAAAAGAATACCTCGACAGCCTTTTTCACGCTGCTTACAGACGAGAAGTAATCGCAAAAGTCGGCGGTTTTAACGAAAATCTCGGAAGAACAGAGGATAATGAGTTTCACTACCGCATAAGAAAAGCAGGCTATAAGATGTGCTGTTGCCCTGACATTGTGTCATATCAGCACGCAAGAAACAACCTTAAATATATGGTTCATCAAAAATATTCAAACGGCAGGTGGATAGGACTTACCCTATCGGAATGTCCGGGTTGTCTTTCCTATTTTCATTTTGCTCCGTTTCTTTTCGTAATGGCATTGCTGTTCTGTTCTATCCTCGCATTTATCGGACTTCCGCTGTTTTTATATGTTTTGCTTGCAATTTACGGAATGTTTGACATTGTAAATACAGTCGGTTGCTGTACAATGAAAAATGTTCAGCCGCAGTTTGTACTTTTGCCGTTCATCTTCCCTATGCTCCATATTGCATACGGAATTGGCACAATAGTCGGCTTAATTCAGATTCCGTCATGGCAGAAAAGCATAAAAAACAGTAATGCAAAAGAAAAGATTGAAAAGGTAAGACGCAAGGTAATTCAGAATACCCTGAAACCGGAGGAACGCTGATGTTTACACTCGACAGTTGGTCAGCGGATGACTACGATAATCTTACCGAGTACCTTAAGAGCAATGCAGATTTAAAATACAGAGATTTTCATTCTTCGCTTGTTCCCGATACCGAAAGCAACAGCATTATTGGAATTCGTATGCCGATAATGCGCAAAATTGCAAAAGAGATTTCAAAAGGCAATGCACGGGAATTTCTTGATATTTCTCAAACAGAATATTATGAGCAGCGTATTATCTCCGCCCTTGTTATGGGACTGATAAAAACCGAAAGTTTTGACGATTTTGTTTCTCTTGTAAATGCTTTTGTCCCCAAAATAAATAATTGGGCAGTTTGTGACAGCTTTTGTGCGGGACTTAAGGAAGTCAATAAATATAAAAAGGAATTTTTTGACTTCCTTTCAAATTACTTAGAAATCAAAAATGAGTGGTACATTCGCTTTGCATTTGTAATTATGCTTAATTATTACCTTGAGAGTGAATTTATAGACGATGTGCTTGCTCGTTGTGACAGCGTAAACAGTGATAAATATTATATTTTAATGGCGCAAGCATGGATGCTTGCAACAGCATATGCAAAGCAAAAAGAAAAAACTCATAAATATTTTCTGAACAATAACCTTAATGACGCTACTTTTAATAAAGCTATTCAAAAGTGCATTGAAAGCAGACGGGTTACAGATGATGATAAAAAGTTTTTAAGAACTCTTAAAAGGCATAAATAATTAATAACAAAAGCCAATTAATCGCATATTGATTAATTGGCTTTAATATTACCTGTATAAATCTATTAAATTGTTTATAGTATCGTAATCGCTTTCGGATATTTTGTACTTGTGCTCCGAATCAAAACTAAAACTGATATTTTTATAACCGCATATCGTAATACTGTATTTTTCGTTATCATCAGTATATGCCTTAAGCCATAACCCGCCGTCCCTTTCTTCGTTATCCGATGACAACTCGGCTTTAGAGAGAATATCAAGTATTTTCTCTGAATCTTCTTTATTAAAATTGACTTCATTTTCATCAGGTTTTAGCCAAGAAATACTTGCAATTTTATCAAAATATACATCATTATTAACCTTGTTACTCTGACAGCCGACAAGTAAAATAAGAGTTGAAATTAAAAAAATCAGAATTTTTTTCATACACTCACCTCACAATATGTTAATTTTATTTTAAGGTATAAATAATTCATTGTCAATATAAATCAATATAATAAATGTTTGTTTCAAAAATTGTGCATTACATAAACAAATCTTATCTCATATTGACAAATCAAACATAAGGATTATAATATAATTAACAGTTGTCTTCGGGGCGGAGTGAAATTCTCCACCGGTGGTAAAAGTCCACGAACAAGCAATTTGCTTGCCGAGTCTGTGAAATTCAGACACCGACGGTATAGTCCGGATGAAAGAAGAAACGCAAACAATCAACATTGCCTTTGGCTTTGTTGAACCTTTTGTGCAGAAAATTTCCCCGTTACGCAGTAGCGGGGATTTTTATTTTCTCGGGACATCTGAATTTATTTCTAAGGAGTGTGTTCTATGAGAACAGCACAAAACAGTCAAAAAATTATGACTACCAAAATCACCGTAACGGCACTTTTAACTGCCGTTGCCATTGCACTTCAGTACATTGAAGTTCCTATTCCGCTTGTACCGTCATTCTTAAAGCTTGATTTTTCGGATCTGCCCGAACTCATCGGCGCATTTGTGTTGGGCCCGCAGTACGGCATAATTATTTGCCTGCTTAAAAATCTTATTCATTTACCTGTATCAAGTTCAATGTTTGTCGGTGAATTTTCAAACTTTATACTCGGTGCTATTTTTGTATTTGTTGCAGGCATTATTTATCAGTATAACAAAACTAAAAAAGGCGCTTTAATCGGTTGCGTAGCAGGTGCATTTGCAATGGCTGTATTAAGCGTAGTTACAAACTACTTTATAGTTTATCCTGTTTATGCCGAGTTATGGGCAGGCGGTGATATGAATGTAATTGTAAATATGTACAAATTACTTCTTCCGTCTTCAGACACATTGCTCAAATCTTTAATCATCTTTAATGTGCCTTTTACCTTATTTAAAGGTATAGTTGATGCAGTTATAGCTATGATTATTTACAAGCCGCTTTCAAATATGATTGTTCGTATGAATACGGCTTTTACAAAAAAGCGTAATTCAAAAGCTGAAAAGGCTTGACTTTTTTCGACATAGTGATATAATGTAATTCGTAAGCATTTTTGCTTAACAGAGTAGAAATTTGTGCGTAAAGTGTTTTGTGGACGGGGAGTTGCCACAAAAACGAAAGGGTATCCTGCGGTACAAGTTTCGCATCCCGCTGTTACTTTGGGACTGATAGCGGGCAGAATTTCTGTCCGCTTTTATTTTTCTCCTAAAGCAACACCGAAAAAATCTTTAGGAGGAAAATATATGTCAATTTCTAAAAAGTTCTATAATTCTTTTACAGAACTAAAGTCAGTTAAGTCACTAGCCATGATTGCAATGTTGCTTGCTCTTAGAATCATCCTCGGATTCATCGGCAACAGCACCTTGCCTTTCTTTGGCAACAATGTAAAATTAAGCGGTGCATTTTTGCCGATAGCAATTACAGGCTCGATGTTTGGCCCTGTACCTGCTATGATTGTCGGTATGCTTGGTGATGTTCTTTCATTCATTATGAATCCGACAGGCGGTGCTTACTTCCCCGGTTTTACAATTAACGGTATTCTCACAGGCCTTATTTACGGTTTATTTCTCTATAAGAATGAAGTAACTGTTCCAAAGGTAGTCATTGCTTGGGTTATCAACTGCATTGCTGTTGAAATCTTCCTTATCGCATATTGGCTCTTCTTCTTGTATGGCACTTCTTCGGGCAAGTCATATTTCATTTACCTTTCAGCAAGACTTATCAGTCAGGCTGTTAAATGTATTCCTGAAATTTTACTTATTCTTGCCTGCGGTAAGATAATGTCACGAGTAAAACTCCCACAAAAAGCTAACTGATAACAAAATCGGCTGTTGCAAAATTTGCAGCAGCCGTTATTTTTTGTTTTATTCTAAATGTTGAGGTAACATTATAAATAATGTTTTAGCACACTTTTGGTCTGGCAACAAAGTAAAGCAAAAGCTAAACTTTCAGTCCAAAAGTAAAAGGTTGTGGGTGTGAGCAATGCCCACAAATGCTTTAACTATAACAAATTCTTGATAGCCAAGCGGCTTGATGTTTAGGATTGACCACAAAATCTCATCAATATTTCAATAACCGTTTAGCTGTCAGAGTTTGTTAATTGGCATAATCGTACATATCTTCGTCATACAATTTTATATTTTTTGCATAGCATAGTATTAAGGCTATCTTAAAACAGACATTGATTAAACCTATAATAAAGCTAAACATAAAAACACAAAAAGAGCCGACAATGTCAATTACAAGCAATAGAATTAATATTCCATATTTCATCTTACTGGGTTTCATGTACGCACTCCAAGCTAAATATAGACAAACAAAAAACATTGCTAAAATCAGAATGGTTATTAAAACACTTAATGCACTTATTTCAAAACCAAAAATAGTCAATAAAAAAAGTGGAAAATAAAAAATTGACATAAATAAGCAATATGTATATTCTGCAAATGCAAAATCAGAATTTGAATTTCTATAAATTATGACCTCTTAACAGAGGTTATAGGTTATCAATAAAATCCTCCAAAAGCCTTGGAAATAAAGGATTTTTCGCTGTGTGCTCGCCTTATCCCTTTATACGATTTCACTATTGTTTATGCTTCCCTCGTGACCTCATAAGGGAAAAATCAAGGGAAGAAAAAACTCGTAACACAATATAACAAAATGTGGTAATCAGGAAACTGTGACATATGTGCGAATATATTATACTGGAGGATTTTATAATGGACAAGTACATTTACGATAACAGCAACGGCTTATGGTATGAATTACAGGGAGATTATTACATCCCCTGTTTGGTATTACCTGCCGAAAAAGAAGAAAGGCATATCGGAGTATGGGGACAGCGGCATTTGCGGTATATCCGTGAGCATAGAAAAGTGTTCTACATCAAGCTGTTGACAAGCGGCAAACTGCAATCCCACCTTGCCGATGTTGAAGAACAGGCACAGGAACTGTTTGACCATCTTATGAAACAACGGGCAGAGCGTGAGGGCATTACCGAAAAACTGAAAGCAGACAACCAAATGGAATGGGTTGGCAGAATGAGCAATCTGCGGTCTGCGGTTACGGAAACTGTCAATGCCGAGGTGATCTTCGTATGAGAAAACGGAAGTATTACCTTTACCTCACAGCAGAGGAGCGGCGGTATATCTTCAATGCTTTGCTTGCTTTCCGCAACAGACTGATAGCACAAGGCAGATATACGGATGCCGTTGACGAGGTTATGATAAAGTTCGCAAAATGAGACTGTAACGCCAAAATACACAAAATCGAGGGGTAAGGTACAAACACCTTACCCCTCTGTTTTTGCGGTCAGAAAATAGCTTGAAATATGGCTTTTCATCCCATTTTCGTTACTTGTCTACTTTCTCTAACATCGCATCATAAATTGCCTGTGTTTCTTTTGGATCGCTCATTCCAATGACAAGAGTTTTCTCGCCGGAAGTCAAGAT
Source organism: Ruminococcus sp. BSD2780120874_150323_B10 (assembly GCF_015553695.1). Taxonomy (NCBI): domain Bacteria; kingdom Bacillati; phylum Bacillota; class Clostridia; order Eubacteriales; family Oscillospiraceae; genus Ruminococcus; species Ruminococcus sp. BSD2780120874_150323_B10. The sequence goes on along the minus strand of NZ_JADNHD010000005.1, from coordinate 31,292 downwards.
AATATGCTCTTTAGCACCTGTATAGGAATATAAGGTGTATGATCCAAATTCATCATTTTGGAAAATGCCCATAGATAGTTTGGGAGAACCAAAACCGCTTGTTCGCACTCCTACATCTAAATTCTTACGGTATTCAATGGTCTCAATTTCGGAATAATCGATCTCCAGGTCTGTCCAATAGGTTGCATTGATCGTTAATGCTGTATCTTCGCACTTTACCTCGATGTTACCAGTAAACATTAAAAGAGCAACACCTAATAAAATGATGGGTACTATAACTGCGGTTATTCTAAGCGCAATTTTTTCCGCACCGCTTTTGGGCGCTTCAGCATATACAATTCCTTCCTTTTGATGCTGTTTGTAAATGAAATAAGAGTAAACTATAGGAATAATCGCCAAAGCAGCAATCACACATACTACAACCCATACCATCACTTTTAGAGGAAGAAAAATGGAGAGCAATAAAATAAGTCCTCCAACTACCCAGACCTTACCGCCAAATCTATGCGTTTTATTCCAATTCTCCTCGTTATTCAACGCCCAAGAAATCTTGATACCCAGCGTTCTGTTTTGTTTAACTTTGGGTAAGTAATTGCCTATAAAGATGAACATTACTCCGAGCATAGCCGGCATAAAAAATGCTAAATCAAATTCTTTGCCAAAAGCTGCACGATACATTATTCCGTTTGCGAAAAGGGATATAATCGGAAGAATCCAAAAAACCATTCCCAATGCTTTTTGATTTTGATCTTTTTGTTTTTTATCCAATGAAGTAAAAAGCAAACAAACAAAATGGAAAATCAAAAGTATGATAGGTGTACCAAAGACAGCAAAGACCTTTCCGCTTAATCCGTCCGCATTGCCGTCAGCTCCCCAATGGGTTGTAATAATGTCAGGCAAATCATTCCACATAATGATCCCGAATAAAGCCGGAAGTAAAATAATAATTGACGATATTATAACCTTAATCTTGTTCTTTTTAAGCATTATCATTATCCCCTTTCAAATCTGCAATCCATAGCATAGTTTCCTCCAAAACAGAGGTGTTGATTTCATAGAAAATGAACTTTCCTTCTCTTGTATCTCTGATTAAGTCAGCATCCTTCAACACCGATAGATGTCTTGAAATCGAAGGTGCTGTTACAGAGAAATGGTTGGTAATCTCTCCCGCAGACATTCGCCCCTTTTTCAGCATATTTAGTATTTCACGGCGAATTGGGTCAGCAAGAGCTTTTAATGTCTGTTGCAGTCCCATTTGACACCCTCCCTTAACATTTAACCAAATTGTTAATTATATTATACGCATAGAGACTATAATTGTCAATAGGTTCGCTAAGATTTTCATACAAATTGAAAGGGGCGGCTTTCTCTTTGCCGCCCGTAATATGTAATCCCGCAAGGCAGGGAAACTGCCCTGCGGTGTTGTTTTCGGTGTTAAAGCTATCTTTCTCTGTCGTGGGATCGATGCTTGGGTTTGGTCTGTCTGCCCTCTGCCTGCAACCGTCTTAGCTGGTCACGGACACTTTGCTTTTCTGGCGGTGCATACCGTTCTTTTTCGGCGGGTCTGCTTTTTTCTTTGACCTTGCGTTCCCATTCTGCAAGCTCTCGGTTGTAGTTATTAACTATGACTTCTGCCTTGCAGTAGGTTGCCATAAATGCTTGCACGTCGGGATAACCGTCATCTTTCAGAATATCGGGTATTGTTTCAAGCATAGCGGAGATTTTTTCTTCCCTCTGCTGTATCTGCGTTTCCAACGCCTTTCGCTCCTTGCCCTTGAATATACCCTTTGTTTCGGCAAGCTGTGCCTTTAACTTGGGTACTTCATCCTGCAAGCTGCGGATTTCTCTTGCCCTGTCCTGCACCCGTATCATCAGCTTCTGCATTGTGCGGAACTCTGCCATATCCATATTGAGTACCGGTTTGGGCGGTAGTGCCGTCTGCCTTATCAGGTTCTGCAAAAATTCCTTTGCCTTGCCCACAATACTGCGGAACAGATTTGGCAGCCATCCATTCGCTTTAATGGATTGACTTGCTTTTTGGTGGATCTCATCTTTCTTGATTTCCAGTATCTTGGCTTCTTCAATCCCTGATATGAGTGCCATATCCGCCGTTCTGTTCCATTCCTGCCTTGCGGCATTGTCTGCTTCAATTTCTGCGGCTTTGGGATTGTTCTTGCCAATCTTCTTGGTTGGCAGATAGATACTGTCGGGATTGAACACCTTTAGGTGCTGTTCGGGGTCTGAGATATGCCGATTGATAAGGGCGGTATAGATTTCCTTTACTTCCCGAAGAAAAGGGTCGCTTTTGAAGCGGTCATCCTTTACGGTGAAAAGGTGCTGTTCGTATATGCCGCCTTTGGGGATAACGGTACAGCCCTCACGGACTTTGCCGCTTTCATCGGTGATCTCTTTCTTGGTGCGTACCCGCTTGCCCGTTTCATCATAGAATACGCTTCGGGTGGCGATCTTTATATCCGGCTCGGCAAGTAGCCGCCTTTCACTGAATATAAGGTGGATGTGGTAATTGGTCTTTCTCTTGTTGTGGTGGAGTGCCGATACACATTCCACATTGTACCGTCTGCGAAATTCCTCTGTGAAATCTTCAAGTACCTGTTGCGGCTCATAGGTGGTGTAAACTTCGGGCAGGGCAATTATCAATTCCCTTGCTTCGATACACTTCCCCGGCGAGTTGCTTCGCTTAAATTCCTGCTGACATTCTTTTGCAAGGTTTCGCCAAAAGGAATTGTCTGCGGTGCGGTAAGTGGCATAGAGGTTTTCCTGTCTTGCATGGCTTGTAATATACGATATTCTTCCCTTGACATTATACAGCTTTGACATCTGAATAAAGCTGTGGCGTGTCATAAATCATCTCCGTTCTGTGTTGTAAAGGTGCGTTTTCATTTTGCAACCGACTTGTCGGTTGCGGCTGTTTTGGCGGCGGGTGCTGACGAGACAGCCAATGAAAATTGCGGCAGCAATTTTCTCTGTATCATAGCGGCGGTATATGCCGACAAGCTGTGATACAGGCTCCCTGCAAGGGCGAAATATCACTTGAACAAATCGTAGATTTGTGCGAGGGGTGTATTTCGCTCTCAAACGCCGAGGGCTTTGAGAACGGTTTACTCTACCTTACGGACATCATCCTGACACAGTAGTTTTCTGCCCTGATTGACGGTCATAAAACGCTCTAAGGTATCCCTGCGGATAATGGTTTTACGTCCGACCTTCAGAACAGGCAGCTTGCCCCAGTCCACCAACTTTCGCATTGTGTTTCTGCCGATGCCGCTGGTTTCTGCCGCTTCTTCGATTGTCATTCCCATTTTGATTGCGTTCATAGTGCTGTTCTCCTTTCTTAAATACTCAAAATGCAACTTTGGTATTATCATTATACTTATTTTGCCATCACTTGTCAACCTGTTTTGCAACCTTTTAAGGATTATTTTTAATATTTTTCGGAAATAGGGGTTGCAAATTGAGCTTGTTTGTGCTATACTGTACTCAAACAGGAGGTGAATACCTTGGAAGAAGAAACAATGTTTACCCCAAAACAAGTCGGGGAACGCATTAAAGAGCGTAGAATAGAACTCAAACTTTCTATGCCGGAACTTGGCAAGCGTATCGGCGTGAACAAGTCTACCATTCAAAGGTATGAAGCTGACGGCGTTGATCCGAAGCGAACAATGATTATCAACGGTCTTGCCGAAGCACTTCTTACCACTCCCGAATGGCTGACAGGTCTTTCTGATGATAAGGAATATGACAGCTATACACTCTGCCAAAAGGACATTGAGCAGCACATCAAGAAATATCTTGATACGGTGTCCTCTACCGTAAAGGGTGAGCCGCACCAACAGATGCTCACTACATTTCTCGGGAAGATAATTGATTTGTACTCTGTGCTTTGCCACTACTTTTCCGATGCTATGACAGAGGTTGACCGTGTGGCAAACGATGAAGGCTTGAAGCAATCGCTTATGCGATACGCTATCGAGTCGGGAGCGATTACCGAAAAGGTCTATCGCAACGAAATGGAATTACCTATCGAAGATATGAAACGATTTCTTGACGGGATTTTACATATCTACGATGAAGGTCGTACCGCTGTAAAGATGGGCGATCTCTTCGAGATAGTGACGGAAGCTGAAAAAAGGCTATCCGAAAAGAACAATTCCGTGGCACCTTGACAATTAAAAAAGCCGATTGAAACCAATCGGCAGAAGTGACACTATTTACTTTACGCACACCATATGTCACAGTTCCGATTGCCACGGATAGAAAGGAGAAATTTTATCTATGGCAAAAGGTTCTGTAAGAAAGAAAGGCAAAAAGTGGTACTACCGCTTCTATATCGAAGATGAAAGCGGAAACCGTGTGCAGAAGGAGTTTCCCGGCACTGAAAGCAAGGCTGAAACAGAAGCCCTTATGCGAAAGGCAATGGAAGACTACGAGGAAAAGAAATTCGTAGCCAAGTCCGAAAATGTTACGGTGGGAACGTTGCTGGATCAATGGGTGGAAGAAGAACTGAAGCCCGGCAATCTGAGCAATGGTACAGTAATGGCATATCAGGGTACGGTAAACCGTATCAAGCAGTACCCGATTGGGGAACGCAAGCTGAAAACTGTAACTGCTGACCATTTACAGGCATATATCGACTTTCTCAGTTTCGGTGGCACAAATCCCGATGGCACACAGGCAAAGGCTCTCAGCAAGGGGTATCTGCGATTGTTCTCGGCAGTCCTGCAAGGGGCGTTCCGTTTTGCGGTGTTCCCGAAAAGGCTGATTTCCTTTAACCCGATGCAGTATGTAGTGTGGAGGGGCAAAAAGGAAGAATACGAACTGTTCTCAGACGAGGACGGGAATGTGACTTCCGCCCCCACAATCAGCCATGAGCAGTATCTGAAGCTGGAGGACTTTCTGAAAAAGAAAGACAATCCGGCGTTGCTGCCCATTCAGATTGCCTACTACACGGGGCTTCGAATCGGCGAGGTTTGCGGCTTGACCTGGCAGGATATTAACCTTGAAGGTCAGTACCTTACAGTACGCCGCAGTATGCGCTACAACGGGGCAAGGCACAAGACGGAAATCGGAGCGACCAAGCGAAAGAAAATCCGTACTGTGGACTTCTGCGACACACTGGCAGAAATTCTTAGAACAGCCAAAGCCGAACAGCATAAAAACCGCTTCCGATACGGAGAGTTGTACAGCCTCAACTATTACAGTGAGGTCAAAGAAAAAGACCGTACTTATTACGAGGTTTACAGTCTGCCGAGAACGGAAGAAGTCCCGGAGGGATACAAGGAAATATCCTTTGTCTGCCTCAGACCGGACGGGGCGTTTGAATCGCCGAGTACGGTAGGGATTATGTGCAGGGCGGCAAGGAAAAAGGTCGATGGGTTGGAGGACTTCCATTTCCACCAGCTTCGTCACACATTCACAAGCAATCTGCTCTCAAATGGGGCTGCCCCAAAGGATGTGCAGGAGCTTCTCGGACACGCTGATGTCAGTACCACAATGAATATCTACGCTCACGCTACAAGGGAAGCGAAGCGTACTTCCGCAAGGCTGCTGGATAAGGTAGTCGGCGGCGAATAACAAAAAGTTTCCCTTGTTTTCGCTCATAAGGGCAAAAACAAGGGAAAATACATAAGGTTTGAGAATTACACAGGCGAAAAGCCTTGAAAATACAGAGTTTTCAGAGGGTTGAGTAGATAAAGTGGAATTTAAAAAACAACCACATACAATAATCATAGTTCCAAAAATTAACACACTCGTCATTATCGGAGCCAATATTTCTGTAATATGTTTATTTTTCACTTTACATTCCTCCTTTCATTGAAATAAAAGTTGTAGAATATATTTTGTGATCAACCCTTTATTAAACCTCAAACACTTCAAGGTCATTCGGAATATACAGATTTCCGCTGAAATATTTTTTGCCCTCATCATAATACAGTGATTTTCGGTTGCTCAAATTTTTATCCTCCGTATGATACAAAACAAGGTTTTTAATTTTCAATTCTTCCGCAAGTTTACAGGCGTCTGCGACTGTAGAATGATTTTTCTCATACGGCTTAAAAATATCCGCCTGAGAATACAGACAAAAAGCCTCGTGCAAAAGCCAATCACTGCCGTACACATATTCCCTTTCACATTCATGAAAAGGCTCGTCACCACAGCAGGTGAGTTTTTTGCCATTGCCATACTGCATGGTAAATCCGAATTGCTTTGTCTTTACCGACTCAACATCAAAGAACTGCACCCTATGCCCTATTATATCAAGCTCTTCTCCGTCCTCAACGGTTACAAGATGAAGTTTATCTCCTATTAAATCAAGCTCACGCTTAAGTAAAAGCAGATTTGCAATTTCTCCGATGATTTTTATTACTTCGTCATGACCGTAAATATATGCCTCACCCTCGTATGTATTGCGGTTAATATGCTGGCAAATCATTCTTACAAACCACATTATACCAAATAAATGGTCCATATGCTTGTGTGTAATAAAAATATGTCTTATGCTTTTCCAGTTGATTCCCGCTGACTTTAACTGTTTAAAAATCGTATTTCCGCCACCGCCGTCAACCATAAAATTCTGCCCGTTATCCGAAAGCACAAAGCAAGTATTGTAACAGTCGGTTACGCTTGCACACCCTGTGCCGAGTATTGTCAGTTTCAAAATATCACCCTGTAAAATAATACCATATTTCCCGTTAATTGTCTATTTAGCAGTCGACCGCAATATAATCGTTAAGGTGAATTGAATAAATTATACATTCTTTTACCTTATAGTCTGTAAACTCCTCTACCGCAAGTTTGTAAAGATTTAACTGCTTAGCATAAAGCTCTTTCAATCTGCTTATATCACGAACACGGTCAGTTTTATAATCAACCACAACAAGTTCGTTATCCTCTTTAAAAATAAGGTCAACAGCACCCTGCATTACCACTCTTGTGTCGGCAGAATCGCCCTCAAGCGTGCTGTCGAGCATACCTGCTTTGATATTTACGGTAAAGCGTTCTTCTCGCATAATTAACGGCGAAGCTGTAATTCGCTTTGCAAGACTGCCGTCAAGGAATTTTTGAACTTCCTCTTTATTAATGGCGTCAAACTGCTCTTGCGTCAAAATATTTTCTGATAAAAGTCGGTCAAGTTCTGCCTGCAAATTATTTTTAGCATCTTTAAAATTGCAAAACTGCAAAAATTTATGATGAGCCGTACCTTTTTCAACAGCCGATGTATTCCCCTTAGACATAAATGCAGGTTTAAGGAAAATTTTATCAAAGCTGTCGCCCTCATTATGGGCAAGTTCAGAGGCACTGACTTTTTGAGGAATTTTTAGAACAGCTTGATTTCTGTATACAAAACCTGTTCTCTCTTTTAATAAATCTATTACGGAATTATCGTATATTTCGTTATCGGAATTATTTTTTACATCATTACTTCGTTCATCTGTTTCACTTACAAAATCAGACGGACTTATAAAATTAATCTGCCACGGCAATTCTTCCGATGCCGTGCCCATTAAATCCGATTCACCTATTTGCAATTTCATTCTCAATTCGTTATGCAACGGATGAACAAGCGCACACATACTCACCCAGTCGCTTATTGACCTTGCTTTCATAACCGCATACGGGTCAATTACACCGCCTGCAAGTTTTGAATTTAATTTTACAAGATAATCTTTCGGGTCTTTTTGCGATGATATTACAATCAGCTTTTCTTTTGCACGGGTTAGAGCAACATAAAGAACACGCATCTCCTCAGCAATTTCGTTTTCCGATATTTCCACTCCCACCGCCATTCTCGGCAATGTATTGTATCTGCAAAATCCGTCAACTCTCCTTATGCCAAGACCTGCCTTACTGTCAATAAGCACATCTGCGCTCAAATCGGTTTTATTAAACTTTTTTGATGAACATGCAATAAAGCAGACAGGATACTCAAGACCTTTGGATTTATGAATACTGATTACTTTTACTGTGTTTTCGGTTTCACCGTTTGCACCCGATGACGATTCAAGGTCGGCACCGTTTTCAATCAGCTTATCCATATATGTTATAAATGCCGACAATCCCCTGTAACCGCCCGACTCAAAGCCACGGGCATATTCCCTTAAAAGATTAAGATTTTTTATGCCTTTTGAACCGTCAATTGCGGAAATGACTGCAGAAAAAGAAGTAAGCTCATAAATTCTGCCCAACAGTTCATCAACGGAACAGGTGCAGGAATATGTTTTGAGCAAATTAAGTTCTTTTAAAAATTCGGCTGTGCGACCGTCATTTTTAGCGTAAGCGGCAACTGCCGAATACAAATTAGTATGCCTGTTGTTGCCTTTGATTTTTGCGAGTTCGTCAACGGTAAAGCTGTAAACAGGACTGCACATTACAGAAAGCAAAGGAATATCAAGCGACGGATTGTCTATGCAGCGCAAAAAGTTAAGCATAACCTTTATTTCGTTCGCATCAAAAAAGCTCTCTTTTATCTCTGAACTTGCAGGCACACCAAGGCTGTTTAAAATATTTACAAAGGCAGTCGCCGTATTCTTTGTACTTCTCAAAAGAATTGCACAATCACCGTATTCAAGAGGCTTTTTATCTTTGCCTACGGTAAATCCCTCTGCCCTCATTTTAAGAATTTTGTTTGCTATAAATACAGCCTCATTCTCTACGCTTTCGTCCGAACTTTCATACTGAATATAGTCAACTTCAAAATTACGGCCATCACTCGGCGGATATACCGCACCGACATTCAGATATTCGTCAGTACCGTAATCCATTTTTGCCGAAGTTTTCGTCATAAGATTTTTAAAGATAAAATTGACTGCCGAACAAACCTCTTTGCGGCTTCTGAAATTCATATCAAGAATTATAGCCGCAGGGAAAATCTCGTTTTCTCGGTCATATTTATTGTATTTATCCTTGCGGTCAATAAAAATTTCGGGCTTTGCCTGTCTGAATCCGTAAATGCTCTGTTTTACATCGCCGACAACAAACATATTGTTTTCGTCCGTACTTACGCATTTAAAGATAAGGTCCTGAACATCGTTTACATCCTGAAATTCATCGACCATAATCTGGTCAAAACGCTTTGAAATTTCCTTTGCCTGCTCGGTTTTTGTATATCCGTCACCGCAAGGCTCGGCAAGTAATTTTACGGTCAAAAGCTCTACATCCGAAAAGGAAAGAATATTCTTTGCATACTTCATTTCAGAAAATTTGTTTAAATACGCTTTCACTACCTCAAAAAGCTCGGCAACTGTTTTGCTTAAATAACCAATCTCGGTTTTTATTTCTTCACTGCTCCACATAAAGATATTGCAAATACTTTCAACCGATTTCTTGACATCATCACGGGAATTTGCTATCGAAATTTTTATCGGGTCATCCTTATATCCTTTAGGAGTTTTAAGTCTGCCTTTCACAAAAGTTTCGGCAAATCTTTTTATTTCATCCCACGAACCGTCCTCAAAACGCTCCGACAATTTTTCAAAATATGCTTTATCGTCAAGCAGCAGCGGCAAATTTGCATCTCGGAGTTTTTCGTCCCCATCAAGCAATTTAATTGAATTAATCGTAATCAAAAGCGAGTGGTCAACCATAGACCTTGCATATTTAATTAATATTTTGCCAAAAAGCGATTGTTCAACGGGAATTTCGGGACTGTACTTTAACAACATATCGTCAAGCCACTTTTCGCCGAACGGTTGGGTTGCAAGAAAATCCGAAATTTTCAGCACCGCCGCCCTTAAATTATCGTCACCGTTTTTATTTGCAAAAGCGTCAACAAGCGCCGTAAAATCGGGGGTATTTTCTCTGTAAAAATCTTCGAGTACGCTTTCAAGCGCCTCACTGCCGATTACTTTTATTTCATTTTCATCGGCAAGGCGAAAATCCTTTTGCACGCCGAGAATATGAAAATACTCTCTTACCACAGAACCGCAAAAGCTGTCTATTGTACATATGCTTGTATTGTACATAAGCTGTCGCTGGCGCAAAAGCAGAGAATTGTACGGGTCATTTTCAAGGAGCGAATTAATGGCTTTGGCAAGTCTTTCTTTCATCTCGCTTGCCGCTGCTCTCGTAAAAGTTACAATAAGCAATCGGTCAACATCTATGGGATTTTCTCTGCGTGTTATCATTCTTATAATTCTTTCGATAAGTACGGTAGTTTTGCCCGAACCCGCAGCCGCAGATACAAGCACACTACCGCCTTGAGCATTTATCGCATCGGTCTGCGCATCAGTAAAAGTAGCCATTACTCCTCACCCCCGTTTTCCTGTTCTTCTTCAAGTATTCTGCATACCTCGTCGTTTTTAAGTGAAAAACTGTTTCTGCAGTCACTCATATGATATGCACAAATACTGTCATACGGACAATATTCGCAGGAATCTTTACCGCCTTTAAGCGGAGAAGCCTCTACATTGCCCGAATAAAGCGTTGTACCCATTTTTGCAACCGTCATATCAAGTTTTTTGAAAATCATACCCAATTCTTCAAGGCTCGCAAGACTTCCACCCGCCGTAAGCGTTCCATTTTTGGTATTGAATGAAATATAAGCGGCATCCGAATTATCAATAACATCAAGAGAATTTAACAGCATACCGTTCATTTTAAGTCCCTTGGAAACCTGCTCGTTTATCTGCTCGTCACTTATGGTATTATCGGCAGAAATCGGCTTTACGGTGGCAGGCATATAGAGTATTCCTGCAGGAGTAACCTTACCGTAACGCTCTTCACCGCCAAGCGTAATGGCGTAAAGATAGATAAGCATTTGCAAATTAAGTCCGTACAAAATATCAGACAGTTTAAATTCCTTTGAACCTGTTTTATAGTCAATAATTCTGATATAATTTTCCTCGCCTTTTTTCAGAATATCTACCCTGTCAACACTGCCTCTTAACAATATTTTCTGTCCCGTAGGCAAAACGACTTCGTACCCCGGAATATCTCCGTCTATTTTAAGTTCACAATCCACGGGTTCAAACCCGCTGTTCTTGAGTTCTTCTATGATATGCAAAACAAGAAAATGTACATTTTCTCTTATCTTATTGAACCTGTACATAAAGCGGGGAGTATTTTTTTGTGAACCGCCGAAATGTTTATTGACATAATCATCAAGAATACTGTCACATTCCTTGTTTATATCATCTTCACTCATATTTGAGAATTCATTTTTAGAGTATTTGCTGAAAAATACTTCCATAATATAATGAATAAAAGTACCGTATTCAAGGGGATTTATCTCCGCTTTTCTGCGTTCACGAACATTCAGACCGTAATTGCAAAAATATGAAAATCTGCATAAACTGAATTTTTCAACCTGCGAGGCGGATATGTTTAAATCATTGCCAAACAAAAGACCTACATTGCTTTTATCGTCAAACACAAAAGGCTTTGCTTTGCTTGCGTTTGCAACGGCACTGTACTTATCTTTAAATATTTTGTTTTCGGAAAAATATTTTTTTAACGCTCTTTCTTCATTGCTTTCACTGTTAAAATTTCTTGCACACTCCTCAAACGCAGGCAATATAGCCCATGTGCTGTCCGCAACCGAGCAATACTCTTCTTCTCTGTGCAATAAAATATTCGGAAAAACAGCGATTATTTCATTTATAATTGAAGATTGCATATAAGTGCCGCCCGTAAGGTCGGTTTTATAGAATGAAACAAAAAGTTTTTGCGACGGCGCTGTTGCGGATTTGTAAGCCATATAATTTTCAAAATCCGCAAGTTCGGCAGGTTCATCTCCGAAAGGAAGATTATTGGCAATAAGCGTTTTTAATTCGTATGCAGAAAAAAGTCCCGATGCGGAAGGTACTGCCGGAAATACTCCGTCAATACAACCTATAAGGAAAACGGCTTTTTCATTATTAAGTCTTACACGGGTTGCCGTACCCACCGATACACTGTCAACCGTACGGGGAATATCTGCGATTTTCAGTGCCGACAATCTTAGCGACAACAACTCAAAATACCTTTTCAAAGATATTTTTAAATCGCCTGCAACCGCAACGGTTTGGTCAAGAGTGCCCATAAGCAAATTCCACAGTCTGATTTGCTCTTTTGCCTGTGCAATTTCACCGTTTGCCTTAAGTTTGTCATACATATTAGAAATAGCATCTGTAACTTTTAATTCGCATAAAAGGTTATAGAGTAATTCCGTTATTTCTTTTCCTGTCTTGTCCTTAATATTTTCTTTAAAATCCTGCAAAGGATGTGCAATACTTTTTCTGACTTTTTCAGCCATTCCCAGTTGTTCAAAATCTGACTGTGTAAATTTGTCTGAATAACCGTTAGGATTGTTCTCAAATGGTCTTAAGAAGGCAGAACCGTTAATATTCCACACATAAACATAGTTTTCAAAGGCTGATATTTCTTCATCGGAATTATTGCTGAGTCCTGTTTTTAAAATTGCAAGTAAATCATCTTTTTGCCAACCGTTCAAAACAGCATTGAAAATCGAGCATACATATCGAATAACGGGCTTAATATAAATATCATAGCTCATATCCATAAAATACGGAATTTCGTATTTGTCAAACACAGTATTCAAAACACCCGCATACGGTGCAATATCTCTGCAAATCACGGCAATGTCGGAATACAAATACCCTTGCTCGATAATGAGTTTTTTAATCTGTTTTGCAACAAACTCACATTCTCCGTACACGGTATCGGCAGAAAAAGCAGTTATTGCATTTGTTTTTAACTCATATTTATTATTTTTGTTTTGATAAAAATTCTTTTCAAGAATTTTTAGTTCTTCACTCTCATTTCTGAAATTTTCTTCAAGTTTTATCGGCGATTTTATATCAATATTTTCTGCCTTTGCAATAGCTTTCAGACTTTTATATGTATCATTTGTGGTGCTGAAAAGGCTTTGTTGTTCATCTTCAAAAGGATTTAATGTAAGTGCGACAAAAACGCTTTCACACTGCATAAATAACAGTCTTAACACCTCAAGCTGTTGTTTTGAAAATCCGCTGAAAGAATCTACAGCAAGTGTAAAACCGTCAAAAATATTTTTCTCTTTTAAAATTTCCGCTGCTCTTGTAAGATTATCAAGTGGGTCTATATAACTTTGTTCAACAATAGCGTCAAAAGTGTCTATTATTAACGCAGTTTCCCTTAGTTTGGTTTTCAGTGTTTTATCATCAACCAAAGCCGATACATTTCTTAACATCTCGGTAGAAATCTTCGCCTTTTTACATTCCTTAAGTGCAGAAAGCATTGCCTCAATCACACTCTTTTTACCGCTGCTGTTTGCAAACATTTCAAGGCTTGTGTCAAGCTGTTCGAGTGCAAGGCTCATAATTACCGCTCTTGTGCTGTCATCTATAACATTTTTCTGTTCAAAATTAATCGTATCAAAAACATATCTGCAAAAGCGTGAAAAACCGAATACTTTTACATTCTGGCACTTTTTTGCGCCGAGCCTGTCGAGAAACACTTTTTCTGTTTCAAAAGAACTCTGATCGGGAATAAGCATAATTATGCGATTTTCTCCCGATTCCGCAAGTTTTGTAAGCGTATTATACAGGTATTCCGTTTTGCCTGTACCGCTTTTTCCGAGTACAAATCTAAGCAAATCTATCCCCCGTTTCAAGTGTAGTAAATAAATTATACTACTATGATACCATAACAGGTGTGTCATTTAAAGAACATTACTCAAAAAAAGAAACTATTTTTTCAAATATCTCCACAACCTTAAACTTATATTGATAATCATTTCCTTTAACGATTTCCTGCTGATTTTCCGAAAAAGTTTTTTCCACCTTTTCATCCGTATCGACCGCAGATGATATACAAATTGACGGATACATTACACACCACCAATTATGCCCTTTACCGTCACCCACAGTAATTCTCAATGCATCATATATACCCGCAGGCATTGTATAATTATCATAATATCTTGTATTAAAATACATTTTTACAACTTGAGCGTTTACCTTATAATCATATCCGTTTTCATAAACAACATTTTGTGCAACGGTTTGCAAAGTTTTTAAATTTTCCCTTGCAATGTTCTCTGCCTCATCACTGTCTGCGGCTTTATCAAAAAGCATATCGGTATATTCAAGCAAAGCGTCACGCACTTTCAGCTTTAATGCCTGATCCTCCGCACTGTCGGAATTTGCAAGAATATGCAGTCTGAACACTTCTTCGGAAATCTGTTCGCACTCTGCCTGAAACGGTATTACAGAGTAAATGACGGTAAGTACAAATGCAATACAAAATGATTTTATAAGTAATTTCATAAAAATAACCTGCCCTCTCTTTTTAAGGAGTATGGACAGGTTACTTTTAAAATATTCATCTGAATTATAAATTATTTTCTTCTCTGATTTCTTTTGTTGCTTTTACAAGATTTTTCAGACTTTGTACAGTTTCTTCATTACCTCTTGTTTTTAAACCGCAATCGGGGTTAATCCACAATTTATTATAAGATACCTTGGAAAGCATTTTATTTATCACCGATTTAATCTCCTCAACTGTAGGGATTCTCGGCGAATGTATGTCATATACACCCGGGCCAACCTCTGTACGGAATTTCTTTGCTTTGAGTACATCAAGAAGTGTAAGGTCAGAACGGCTTGCCTCGAAAGTAATAACATCGGCATCCATATTGTCAATATCCTCAATAATATCGGCAAATTCGCTGTAACACATATGAGTATGAATTTGAGTTTCAGATTTTACGCCGCTGTGTACAAGACGGAATGCTTTTATAGCCCAGTCAAGATATTCCTTGTTCCAATCGCATTTACGCAACGGTAATTTTTCTCTTAAAGCAGCTTCGTCAATCTGAATAATCTTAATTCCGCTTGCCTCAAGATCCAAAACTTCCTCACGAATTGCAAGAGCTATCTGGTATGCACTTTCTTTTAAAGAAATATCCTCTCTCGGGAAAGACCAGTTTAATATTGTAACAGGGCCTGTAAGCATACCCTTAACAGGCTTTTCTGTAAGACTTTGAGCATAAGTTGACCATTTAACAGTCATTGGTTTTGCTCTTGAAATATCACCCCATACAACAGGAGGTTTAACACATCTTGTACCGTATGACTGTACCCAGGCTTTCTCGGTAAAGATATATCCGTCAAGGCATTCACCGAAATACTCTACCATATCATTTCTTTCAAATTCACCGTGAACAAGTACATCAAGACCAATGTTTTCCTGAAACTCAATACACTCCGCAATTTTTGACTTCATAAACTTTTCATAATCGGTTTCGGAAATATTTGCTTTTTTGTATGACGCTCTTGTCTGACGAACATCGGAAGTCTGTGGGAAAGAACCTATGGTTGTTGTAGGTAAAAGCGGTAATTTAAACTCTTCTTTCTGTATTTTTTCACGCTCCGAAAATACAGGCAATCTTGTAAAATCTTTTTCAGATAAAGCGTTTACCTTTTCTTTTACATTTGTATTGCAGCCGCTTCTTTCTTTGGAAAACAATTTGATGTTTGCTGTATATTCAGGTAAATTGCAATAATCCTCGGTTTCGATAATTTTTTTGATTTCATTTAATTCAACCAGCTTTTCGCTTGCATATGAAAAATGGTTTTTATATGTATCCGAAAGCTTAACTTCATTTTTAAGGGTATACGGAATATGAAGTAACGAACACGAAGTACTGATTACAGTATTAATTGATTTATTCTGTAAATTCTTTAATAACTCCACTGTCTTTTCATAGTTATTTCTCCAAATGTTTTTACCGTTTACCACACCTGCAAAAAGCACTTTGTCACACGGAAAACCGTTTTTCTCAATAAGTTCAAGTGTTTTTTTACCCTCAATAAAATCAAGACCTATTCCGTCAAAATCAAGAGCGCATATTTCTTTGTAGCAATCTCTTACATCGCCAAAATAAGTTTGCAAGCGGATTTTAAGACCGTTTTTATTCTCAAGAATCTTGGTGTACAATGAATTAAAGAACTCTATGTCCTCTCTGCTCATATCTTTTACAAGACAAGGTTCGTCAAGCTGCAACCATTCTGCGCCGAGAGTTACAAACTTACCGATAATCTGAATGTATGCATCTGTAATGTTGCCGAAAAAGTTTTCTTTGGTCTTTGTGCCGATATATCTTGCAAGCTCAAGGAAAGTATACGGACCGATTATTACAGGAGTAGTTTTTACTCCGTTATCCAATGCCTCGGTAAAAAGTTCAAAAGGTTTGTTATCGGATAATTTCAAAACCGTATTATCGTCAATTTCAGGTACCATATAATGATAGTTTGTATTAAACCATTTCTTCATTGCAAGAGCTTTAACATCTCCCTTTTCTCCCTGATAACCTCTTGCAGCCGCAAAATATTCGTCAAGCGGAGATAAACCGAGGTTTTTGTATCTGTCGGGAACAACATTCAAAAGAAAAGCCGTGTCGAGCATTCCGTCATAAAAAGAAAAATCGTTTGAGGGAATAAAATCAAGCCCGCTGTTCTTTTGTTCTGTAAGGTTTTCTGTTCTTAACTTTTTTGCTGTATCGAAAAGCTCTGACTGTGCAATTTCATTTCTAAAATATTTTTCACTCGCAAATTTAAGTTCACGAAGTTTACCTATTCTCGGATAACCGATTATCGAAGTTTTCATATTTATTTACAAATCCTTTCAAAGAAGTCTGTAAATATTATACAGCTAAAGTAAAAAAAGTGTTAATACTAAAAAAATAGCGTTAGATATAGTTTTAAACTATATCTAACGCTGCTTTTATAAATTATACGATTAACTTAATTTTCTGTTTTATAATCCATATACTTGCATTTTTAACAAAAAAGACTATAATACATATTGGAAAAATTTTTAGGAGAAATAGATTATGAAAAAGTTAAGAGGACAGATTTCGGAATCACGCCGACTTGCAATATTGCTTGCGGTATCAGGCGGATTTATGGACGCCTATACTTACACTTTTCGCGGTGAAGTATTTGCAAATGCACAGACGGGCAACATAATTTTGCTTGCAATCAATTTATCGGAAGGAAATTTTGAGAAAATGTTGCAGTACCTTTTTCCGGTAATTGCCTTTGCGTTCGGAATAATTATTGCGGAGGTAGTGCACCGCTTTTGCACGATTGACAATATCCTGCATTGGCGACAATACACCGTCTTGCTTGAATGTATTATTTTATTCTCTGTAGGATTTATATCCCAAGAATACAATATGATTGCGAACTCGCTTGTTTCGTTCGCCTGCGGTATACAGGTTGAAAGTTTCAGAAAAGTAAAGGGCAATGCTTCGGCAACCACAATGTGCATCGGCAACCTGCGTTCAGGTACACAAAATTTATTTAATTTTATTTTTAATAAAGATAAAGAATGTCTTAGAAAATCGCTTATATACTACGGAGTTATATTCTTCTTTGCTTTCGGAGCGGTTATTGAAAATGTTATAATCGGATTTTGGAAACAATATACAATCTGGTGCAGCTGCATATTGCTTTTTGTAGGTTTTCTTCTTATGTTTTTGCAAGCCGAAGAAGAGGATAAACAGACTTATAAGTTAAAATAGATTTTTGGGTTGTATTTTAAATGTTGGAATAACATTAATAAATTATGGTTTTGCTGATTGCTTTATCAAGCAATTATAAAAGTTTGGTCAACCTTTTTAAAGGTTGTGGGTGTGGGCAAAGCCCACAAATACTTTCCGCTTACGCAATCTAACAATAGCCAAACAGCTTGCTGTTTGGCGGCTTGAACACAACGGCGTTAGCCTTTAAATGTGAAAGCAAAAAGAAAAGACATTCACTATATAATGAAAAAAGTTAATGATTTCTTTTCTAAAAGGCTGTCGCCTGTTTTTTCAAACTCGGTGCAAGCACGCAAACAGCGTGGCTGTTTGCGCCTGATAAATTGTTATATCGGAAGATTTTTATGGGCGCTGCCCAAACCCGCAATTTTTGAAAAAATTGAGTAAACTTTTTTGTTTTTGGGAGGATAATTTAGCGTTAGCTAAATTTCAATCCCCCGACCGACACTCCGCTAAACCATAATTTACCCCGACTTTTGATAAAAAACAACAAAAATTAAGACAAAATAAAATAGCCTGATAATAATCAGACTATTTTGCAGCCTTCCTTTGTCGGATGGCAAAGGAAAACTTTATCATATTTTTCTTTTAATGCGTCAACGCACTTTTTAGCCTTGCGTTCGGAATTATAGACTGCAAAAACAGCCGAACCCGAACCCGACATACTTGCTCCAAGTGCTTTGCGCTTGTACATAATTCTTTTAATATCGTTCACTTCTTCAAGCTTTAATGCAAGCTCAAAATCATTGAATAAAGTAGATGTAATTCTGAACATATCACGGCTGAAAAGTGACTTTATCATTTCATCTGTATAAGGTGGGTGCGGATTTAACGCATCCACTTTTTTATATGCCTCGGCCGTGGAAACACTTACATTATCAGGTTTGCAGATAACAATATGCGATGCCAAAAAATTAGGCATTTTTTGAAGTTTTGTACCGATTCCCGTAGCATACTTTGTGCCGCCCACAAGGCAGAACGGAACATCCGCTCCTATTTTTTCAGCAATTTCATGCAATTCATCGGGCTTTAAAAATGCGTCAAACATCTTATTAAGTCCCATAAGAACAGCCGCACCGTCTGTACTTCCACCTGCAAGTCCCGCTTGAGTAGGAATAACTTTATCAATATCTATATGTACGCCCTGTCCTTCGTTACGGGTAGCAATAAAAAATCTTTCCGCCGCTTTGTAACAAATATTTTTTTCATCACAAGGGACGCCCTCATAATTACATGAAACGGTAATCTGACCGCTGTCATTATCGGTAACGGTAATTGTGTCATATAAATCAACACTTTGCATTATCGACAAAATATTGTGATAGCCGTCAGGTCGTTTGCCAGTGACATCAAGCGTAAGATTGATTTTTGCAGGTGCAAGAACCTTAATTTCCATTTTTCTGCTCCTCTATAAAGTCCCTGATACGCTGTAAAGCGGTTTTAAGATGGTTTAATGAATAAGAATAAGAAACTCTTACAAAACCCTCGCCGCATTCTCCAAAGGCTGTTCCCGGAACCACTGCGACATGCTTGTCCATAATAAGCTTTGTACAGAAGTCCTCTGAAGTCATACCTGTGCTCTTAATACAAGGAAATACATAAAATGCACCGTAAGGCTCAAAACAAGTAAGTCCCATTGCGTTGAATGAATCAACAACAAGGCGGCGGCGCATATCATATTCATTGCGCATATTTACAACATCAGGATCTCCGTTGCGTAAAGCCTCAATAGCCGCATACTGTGCGGTTGTAGGCGCTGACATAATGCCATACTGATGCAGTTTTGTCATTTGTGCAATAATCGGAACAGGACCTAAAGCGTAACCAAGTCGCCAGCCTGTCATTGCATAAGACTTTGAAAAGCCGTTAATAACAACAGTACGCTCATACATACCGTCAACGGAAGCAATGGAAATATGATTCTTTCCGCCGTATGTAAGCTCACTGTAAATTTCGTCCGAAAGCACAAATAAATTATGTTTCTTAATAACCTCGGCTACAGCCTCAAGGTCTTCTTTTTCCATAATAGCGCCTGTTGGGTTATTAGGAAACGGCAAAACAACGAGCTTAGTTTTATCGGTAATTGCCTTTTCGAGGTCATCAGCTTTAAGTCTGAACTGATCCTCTGCCTTTGTATTAATTATAACTGCCTTACCGCCTGCCATATGAGTAAGCGGTTCGTAACAAACAAAAGACGGCTCGGGAATAATTACCTCGTCACCCTCTGAAACAAGACATCTGAAAGCAAGGTCAATAGCCTCACTGCCGCCAACGGTAACAAGCACCTGAGTTTTGCCCTCATATGATATATTAAAGCGTCTTGCATAATAATTGGCAATTTCTTCTCTAAGCTGTGCGAAACCACGGTTCGGTGAATACCAAGTCTTGCCGTTTTTAAGAGAATTTATACCCTCTTCACGGATATGCCACGGTGTCTGAAAATCAGGTTCACCGATACTCAAAGAGATAACATCGTCCATTTCGCTTGCAATATCAAAAAATTTACGAATACCCGACGGTTTTATTTCTTGAATAGAATTATTTAAAAATTTTGAATAGTCAATCACAGAATTAAACTCCTCTCATCCGACCCTTCAAAATCGATGAGATTCATTCCGCTGTCTTTGTAGCGACGCATAATGAAATGTGTGCCTGTTGAAAGCACTCCGTCGATTGTGGAGAGTTTTTTAGATACAAACATTGCGATATCCTGCATAGATTCACCCTTAACTATCAGCGCAAAATCATATGTACCCGCCATAAGATACACAGAATCCACCTCGTCAAATGCCATACACATTTTCGCCATTTCGTCAAAGCCTGCATCTTTTTTAGGAGTAACCTTAAGCTCAATAAGTGCCTCAACATAGTTTTCCTTGGTATTCTCCCAGTTTACAACTGCCTGGTAGCCTTTGATAATGCCCTGAGTTTCGTATTCCTTTATCTGAGCCTTGATGTAATCTTCCGGCTCACCGAGCATTGTCGCTATCTCGGCTGTGGTAAAGCCTGAGTTTGTACTTAAAAGCTGTAGTAATCTATCCATAATAAATCCTCCCCTGTGAATTTATACTTTCCCCGACAAAAATCGGGTACTTAATAATTATACCGCCTGTCTGACGGGATTGTCAACTGTATTGAGCATATTTATACAAACCGCAACAGATATTGATAACAGTTCATTTGACGGCGAATACACATCGAGTTCATAACTTTCCGTGCTCGAAAATACTCTCTTTTGCACTGCAATAACCGTATTGTCAACATCCTGTACGGAAAAACTTTTTTGCGCTATATTTCCGCAAATTTTCCAATTTACACCGGAGCAAATACAAACAAGTTCATTGCGGTTTACGCCCATTAAAATGCGCATTTTTTTACCGCCTGCGTTTATATTGCAGGCAATAATGTTTGACACCGACAAGCATCTTATCTTAACAAAAATTTCGTCAGCACTGTGAATAATAATTTTTCGGCTTCGTTTGCTTTTTGAAAATTCCGCAAGATATTTTTCTATGCCCGTTTCGTCATAAATTTCAAAAGCGCCAAAATCCGCACAAACATCTCTTTTAATAAAATATTTCACAAAAAGCCCCCTTGAATTTCAGATTTACTGATTTTCAAGCTCATCAAGCCAAATTCTTACGCTTGCGTCACTTGGCATTCTCCAGTCCGAACGAGGAGAAAGCGTTACCGAGCCTACCTTTGGGCCGTCAGGCAAACAACTGCGCTTAAACTGTTGAGAGAAAAATCTCTTTAAAAATGTAACAAGCCATTTTTTGATTGTATCGTTATTGTACTTTCCCGCAAAGGAATGCTTTGCAAGATAATATATTTTTGACGGAGTAAATCCAAAACGCACAAAGTAATAAAGGAAAAAGTCGTGCAATTCATAAGGACCGACCACATCTTCGGTTTTCTGTGCGATTTCTCCGTTTTTATCAGGCGGCAAAAGCTCCGGACTTACAGGTGTATCAAGCACATCAAGCAAAACCGTTTTCAATTCTCCTTCACTGATTTCAGCCTCGTACGCTGTAAGGTAACGGACGAGTGTTTTAGGAATAGAAACATTCACCGCATACATACTCATATGGTCGCCGTTGTAGGTTGCCCAACCAAGCGCAAGTTCCGACAAATCGCCCGTACCGATTACAAGACCGCCGTACTTATTTGAAAGGTTCATCAGAATTTTAGTACGCTCTCTCGCCTGCGAATTTTCATAGGTAATGTCTGTTACACTTTCATCGTGCTTAATATCTATAAAATGCTGTCTTACCGCTGCGGTAATATTAATTTCTTCAAAAGAAACATTATAAGCCTCTGCAAGTTTTTCGGCATTTGATTTGGTACGCTTTGTTGTACCGAAACAAGGCATTGTTACAGTGTGAATATTTTTTCTGTCAATACCGAGCATATCAAAAGCGTGAACGCAAACAATAAGCGCAAGTGTACTGTCAAGACCGCCCGAAAGTCCGAGCACAACATTCTTAATTCCTGTATGAGCAAGTCTGGTTGCAAGTCCTGTTGCCTGCATTGTTATAATTTCCTTGCATCTTCTGCTAAGGTCATCTTTTGCCGACGGTACAAACGGAGTCTGCTCAAATTTTCTTGAGAGCTTTGTATCGGTAAGCGGCATATCAAAATAAATTCTTCTGACATTTTCATTGTCGGAGCAGAATGTACTCATTCTTCTGCGCTCGCCCATAAGTTTTTGAACATCAATATCCGCATAAGTAATGCCTGTCGTAAAGCGCTCGCTTTCGCTCAACAAAGATGCGTTCTCACATATTATATTCTGTGCAGAATAAACTGTGTCTGTTGTGCTTTCTCCAAATCCTGAATCGGTATAAATGTATGCACAGCAAAGTTTGCCGCTCTGCATTCTCACAAGCGAGCGTCTGTATTCTGCTTTGCCGATGGTATCATCGGAGGTTGACGGATTGCAAATAACCGTTGCTCCCGATTTTGCAAGAGCTATTGACGGAGATTCCGCTACCCATAAATCTTCGCAAACCTCCACACCAATGGTAAAATCGGGCATATTTTTATTTTGGAACAAAACTTTATCGGTCAAAACAGTTTTCCGGCCTGCATACTCAATTTCAAAATCCGTATTTTTTCCGCTTGTATAATGTCTTGCCTCGTAAAATTCTGAATAATTCGGAATATTTACCTTTGGCACAAGAGCGAGTAATTTGCCCTTAAAAATAACTGCCGCACAGTTGTAAAGAGCCTCCCTGAAAGCAACCGGAACGCCCACAACGGATATAATATCAAGATTTTTGGTTTCTTCAATTATTCTGTAAACCGAGCTTTCTGCTGTTTTAAGAAGAGTTTGCTGTAAAAACAAATCGCTGCAAGTATAGCCGGTTATGCATAATTCGGGAAAATTCACAAGTGCGGCACCCTCAATATTTGCCTCTTTTATTTGCGCAATTATTGCGTCGGTATTCTTTTTACAATCAGATACTCTGATAATAGGTGTAGCCGCCGCAACCTTTACAAATCCGTATTTCATTTATATCAATTCCTTTTCAGAAAAATAAAAACCGCAGGTAAACATACCTACGGTTATTATAGCCTAAAAATTGTAATTATACAAGTATCAAAGCAGACTTCTGTGGAGTCTTTTTTGATGAAAAAGATAGCGTGTTTCAAGCATCGGTTCAAACTTAGCTATGTAACAGCTTGTGTAACCCATTATCAGCCAGAACCACATTACCATAAACGATATATCGTAAAGCAGTGCCTTTTCAAATAACGCATAGAAAAGATATGCGCTTAAAAATGCGAACATACAAGGATAAGCGTCATTTTTAAAGGTCTTTTTTTGCAGGAATAAATGTTGTGCGGCGTGTTTTGCAAAGCGGAAACCGAATATACCGAAAATAACAAATCCGAGCACACCTGTAGATACAAGTATAGTTAAAAATCCGTTGTGCAAATCATTGTTATGGTAAGTATATTTTAAAGTACCGTTTGCATATTCCTGACTGTAGAACACGATGTTTCCGTTACTTATTCCAAAGACAGGCGATATTTTGAACAAATCTAAAGATTCTCTATACAGCTTAAAACGACCGCTGTCAATATTGGAATTTTCGTGTTCAAATGTTATCGGCCCTTTGTCGGACGGCGTAGCGGTTTTATTATTGTCGGAATCATTTTGCTTTGGCTGTTTATCGGTATCCGACTGCTCTTTTTCTGTAATTTCATCAAGTAAAGAATAAGTCTTTGCCGTAACAACAGCAAACCCCTGCTGACAGATTTCCCTGAACATAAGTGAAGAACCCACAAGAAAAGTTCCTACAAGTACAAGCGCCACTATTCTCATCGTGACTTTTGCGGGAGAAAGTCCGTCTTTTGCAGCAAAAAACTGATATACAATATAAACTATCATATATGCAAGAATAAGTACCATAGACGCATTTGAATCGCAAAGCAAAAGCGAAAACAAGCTTGTACACATACAGGCAACTATCCATATCTTGCTGACTTTCCTTTGATTAACCGCATTTTGAAAATCAGGTTTACACAGAATATGACAGCAAAAAATTGCTACACAGGAAACAAAACCAAGCAAATTAGGATTTATGTAAATACCCGTAAATCTGTTTTCGTATATTGTAAACTTAATCCAGTACCATTCAAACCTTATATTAAACATAAGGCAGAAAATACCGATGAAATTTGCAATTGTAGTAATATACACAATACCTCTTGCCACGGTATAAAGCTCGTTTTTGAAATCAAAATCAGGTTCTGTGTGCATACCGTAAAATATAAAAAAGCATATCAGTATATGTAAAAACATTAACGCACTGTAAAAAATAGTATAAGTAAAGTTTAACAGCATGGTTAAAAGAGAAACCGCAAGGAATCCCCACACCCACAAGCCAAAGCGCAGTTTAAAAAATGTATTGTTTGTTTTTTGCTTATAATAGGTAAGCCATATGCCCCAGCAAAACAAAAATGCTACAAGAATATACGCAGGAATTTGTAAAAATGATACATTACAAAAAAACAGAGTAAAAATATAAACCTTTCTGTAACAAGAAAAGCTCTTTATTTTTTTCTTTAGCTCTTTCATTATACACCCCCTGTTACCTAAGTACCTCTTTAACTGTTTTAAACATAAGTTTTATGTCGGACAAAAAGCCGAAATTTTCAAGATACATAAGATTATACTTCATTTTTTCGGGTAAAATAGTTTCAACATAAACCTTATCCGCATCTTCGACATTTTGTAAAAGTTTTTCCTCGTCTTTATACATAATAGAAGCAAGCGAGGTTATTCCCGCAGGCATAAGCAAGGTTGCATTGTATTCGTCTTTGTACATATCCACATACTTCTGTACTTCCGGACGAGTACCGACAAAGGTCATTGAGCCTGCAAGTACATTAAAAATCTGCGGGAGTTCGTCAAGACGATATTTTCTTAAGATTCTGCCCACCTTAGTTACTCTGGCATCTCCGCTTGTTGTTACAAGTGTGCCGATACGGTCGGCATTTTGCACCATAGTACGAAATTTAAAAATCTTAAATACCCTGCCATAAGAAGTAACTCTCTCCTGCCTGTAAAAAACGGGGCCTTTCGAGGTTGCTTTAACTATTACGGCAATAACCGCAATCGGTATTATAAGAATAACCAGAATAATAAGGGAGAATATAATATCCGTAATCCTTTTTAATACAAGAGAAAAAGACTTTTTGGCAATAATATCGTAATAATGCTTTACCTCATCATTTTGAAACTTAGGAGGTAATTTTTCAAAAGCTCTCATAGTTCCACCCTTCATTAGAGTAATTTTGCCGTAAAATTAAAATATCGCTTATATAAACACAATAATCTGTTTAAAGACAGCATTATTTAGCATTATATATCTTTTGAAAAGTTTTTTCAAGCGTAATTATAGCTATGATAATACAAATAAGTTTGATTTTAACTGAACACTTTTTACATACAGTAAAAATCGGCGACTGAGAAGTCGCCGGTTTTTAGGTAATTTTATGGAGTACTCAAGCACATGGAAAGGAAGTTATTGTATAATATATCTATAATATATCATACTAATTGTAATTTATCAATACTTTTATCAATATTTATGCAAAAAAAATATATATTTTAATTAAATACGAATAATGCTTGACTAATCGCTTAAAAAATTGTAAAATAATCTTGAACAATTAAAACAGCAATGGGTAATTATTTTTATAATTCTTTTTAATTTGGTTTTATAATATAAATGCTGTTTTTATTTGCTAAGTGCAAACGAAAGGATATATTTTTATGGATAACGAATTTAATGTAGATCTTATTACTTTAATCAGTGATGAGGGCGAAGAAATAGAATTTGAAATTCTTGATATTATTGAAAATGAAGAAGGTAAGTTCTATGTACTCTTCCCTTACTATGAGAACCCGGCAGACGCTGTAAACGATCCCGGCGAATACTATATTATGGAAGTATTTGAAAAAGACGGTGAAGAAGAGCTTGCCGAAATCGAAGACGATGAAAAGCTCGACAGAATCGCTGCTATTTTTGAAGAAAACTATTACAATGATGACGAGGAAGACGAAGAAGAGTAATTTTTCTCTTTCTGTCATATAATATCAGTAATGGCAATTTGACAAATTCCCTGCCTGATGCGTGAATGATTTTAAAATAACCCTACAACTCTTAAATCGGGAGCCCGGCTCTTTAATCGGTGTGCAGACCTCCCGCTTTGGCGGAAGAAGGAAGCCTAATGTTTAAAGGAGAGCACCCACCTGCTTTCTCGTAGGCAGGTTATTATAAAAATCATACGGTCAGGCGGGGTTATTTTGTTTTTTTATTTAATATTATTACATATTAAAAGCAGACTTTGCCTGCATTTGTGCCGATAAGGCCTTTTGCGGGCTGCGTTTATATTATTAAAAAATAAATTTCAGGTGATTATAAATGAATATTTCTGTTTTGGGTTGCGGTCGCTGGGGCAGCTGCATTGCCTGGTATCTTGATAAGATAGGCAACAATGTAATTTCCTGCGGACTTGCCGACGCTCCCGAATTTATACAGTTAAGCACAACACATAAAAACGACTACCTTACTTTTCCCGAATCAATAGAGGTTACTTCTGACCTTGCAAAGGCGGTCAATCACGCAGAAGTAATTGTTATTTCTATTTCATCTCAACATTTGCGTTCATATATGCAGAGCATCGCTCAAAACAATCTTGACGGCAAAACCATTGTGCTTTGTATGAAAGGTGTTGAGGCAGCAACGGGTCAAAGACTCAGCCAAGTTGTCGGCGACTTTGTTGACGAAGAAAAAACACCTATTGCCGTATGGGTAGGCCCGGGACATCCGCAGGATTATGTAAAGGGTATTCCAAACTGTATGGTAATCGACAGCAAAAATCACGAAATAAAAGAAAAGCTTGTAAACAGTTTTTCAAGCTCACTCATAAGATTTTATGTCGGCACAGACCTTATCGGAAGCGAAATCGGTGCGGCCGCTAAAAATGTTATCGGCATTGCCGCAGGTATGCTTGACGGCTTTGGCTATGCGTCATTAAAAGGTGCGCTTATGGCAAGAGGCACACGAGAGATTGCAAGACTTATAAAAGCTCTCGGCGGCAATGAAATGAGCGCCTACGGACTTTGTCATCTCGGCGACTATGAGGCAACTTTATTCTCAAAATGGAGTCATAACCGCAGTTACGGTGAAAATTATGTAAAGGGCATTAAATTTGAAAAACTTGCCGAGGGTGTTATGACATCAAAAGCATTGTGCAAACTCGGCAAAGAAAATAATGTTGAGCTTCCGATTGTCGAAAGCGTTTACAGCGTTTTGTTTGACAATGTAGACCCTAAAGACGCACTCGGAAAGCTCTTTATGCGCTCTGTAAAAAAAGAATTTTAACAGGAAGGTGCAAAAATGAGCAATAACCCAACTAATCAAGAAAAAAACAAAGAGCCTAAGCAAAAGGCTCAAACCACGGTTAAAACTGCTGTTGCAAAGCATTGCCTTACCGAAAGCATAGCGGTGAATATAATATGCGGACTGCTGTTTTTAGTTTTTGGCTACATTGCAATAATGAGTATATTTCAGACCTGCGTTATTGACCCTGCAAACTACAGCTCCGAAGTTATTTTGTTTCAAGACGATTTATTTGTAATAAATATATTCTGCCTTGTGATATTTACAGCTTTGCTTTTTAAGATTAATAAGCATACCGCATTTTTCGCCAAAGTAAATATGAAATTTATGGAGGCAGGCTTGTTTGCTTTTTCTGCAATCATCGGACTTGTATGGATATTCTCTGTACAATCAATTCCTGCGGCAGACAGTTACAATATTTACGAAACCGCCTCTCAAACGGCACAAGGCAATTATGCATTTTTACATAACGGTTCCGATTTTTATAACAAGGATTTCTACGGCGGATTTTCATACTACAATTGTTATCCGTTCCAACTCGGCTTTGTGCTTATAAGCGAAATCGTTTACAGAATTTTCGGTACAGACAGCACAATGCCTATACAAGTTATAAATGTACTTTGCGTTGCGGCGGCATATCTTGGCATTGCAAAAATCACAAAGCAGATTTTCGGCAGAAACAAAATTGAATTTATAGTAATTCTTGCACTTGCCGGCTGTATTCAGCCTGTACTTTTCTGCACATTCGTATACGGCAACATAATCGGTATGTGCTGTGCAATATGGGCGTCACACTTCCTAATCAAATATTTCCAAACCGATAAATATCTTGTGCTTATCCCTTGCGGAGTTCTGCTCGTTGTATCGGCACTTGCAAAGTACAACAACTTAATTTACCTTGTTGCCTTTGTAATTATGCTTATCATTCACACCGTAAAGGCTAAAAAATGGCAGAGTATCGCATTTGCACTTGCTCTCTGTATTGCCGTTGTCGGTACAAGTAATCTTGTAATCAAAAGCTACGCATCAAGAGCAAACACCGAACTTAAGGGCGGTGTTTCACAGGTACTTTATCTTGATATGGGACTTAACGAATCCTATATGGCTCCCGGTTGGTACAACAATATCGCACTAAGTCTTTATACAAGCAACAATTGTGATATTGATGCCGCAGAATCGCAAGCATGGTCAGATATTAACAGCCGTCTTAATAAAATGAAAAACGATTCCGAATATGCAATTAATTTCTTTGGCAACAAAATTTTAAGTCAGTGGAATGAACCGTCATACGAAAGCATTTGGGTAAGCAAGGTTAAAGGACACGATGTTGATGTACAGGAGGGTCTTGGCAAGGCTGTTTATGACGGCAGTACAGGACAGTTCCTTGAATTGTACTTTAACTTCTATATGATGGCAGTGTTTATACTCTTTACACTCGGCATTTACTTTATGTTCCTGTATAAAAAGACAAACATTTCTACGGTATTGTTGCCGCTTGTATTGCTCGGAGGATTCGGCTATCACTTGCTTTTCGAAGGAAAATCGCAGTATATACTGACATACATTGTTCTTCTCCTCCCCTATGCCTCATATGCGCTCTGCACAATTCTTGAAAGCGAATATACAGGCATAAAGAAAGTAATAAACAGCTTAAAAGAAATCCCCGACAAACAACCGAAAGGCTTTAAAGATACCAAACTTTACGGCAAAATCTTCAAAAGAAAATCTAAATAATACGAAAAAAATGCAGTCGGTTTTGACTGCATTTTTTGTTATACAAAAAGCCTGCGAAAATCGCAGGCTTTCAATGTTATATAAATATTCTGTTACCAAATTATAATTACATAAGA
The DNA here is from genome assembly GCF_015553695.1 of Ruminococcus sp. BSD2780120874_150323_B10. NCBI lineage: Bacteria > Bacillati > Bacillota > Clostridia > Eubacteriales > Oscillospiraceae > Ruminococcus > Ruminococcus sp. BSD2780120874_150323_B10. The sequence goes on along the minus strand of NZ_JADNHD010000005.1, from coordinate 1,980 downwards.
CTCTTATAAAGTTCGGCAATTTCTTCTACGCTGGTATCTCTTGGGTTGCCGGGACGGCAAGCGTCATCATATGCCGACTGAGCAAGGAAAGGTACATCTTCAGGTTTGACAATTTCTTTTAAATCCGCAGGAATACCTACATCTTGAGAAAGTTTTTTAACTGCGTCAACTGCTGCCTTGCGGTATTCGTCAACAGTCATATTCTCTGTACCATCTACACCCATTGCGGCGGCAATGTATTTGTACTTATCACCTGTAGCAGGAGCGTTATACTCCATAACTGTCGGAAGAATAATGGCATTTGCAACACCGTGCGGTGTGTCGTACAAAGCGCCAAGCGGATGAGCCATTGAGTGAACTATACCAAGTCCGACATTTGAGAATCCCATACCTGCAACATATTGACCGAGAGCCATTCCCTCTCTGCCCTCCGGTGTGTTATCCACTGCGCCACGCAAAGACTTTGAAATAATTTCAATTGCCTTTAAATGGAACATATCGGAAAGTGCCCATGCACCCTTTGTTATGTAGCCCTCAATTGCGTGCGTAAGTGCGTCCATACCTGTTGCGGCGGTAAGACCTTTTGGCATAGTTGACATCATATCAGGGTCAACTACTGCAACTACAGGAATATCGTGAACATCTACGCATACCATTTTTCTGTTCTTTTCAACATCTGTAATTACATAGTTAATTGTAACTTCAGCGGCTGTACCTGCCGTTGTCGGAACTGCGATAATCGGCACTGCTTTGTTCTTTGTGGGTGCAACACCCTCAAGCGAGCGAACATCCGCAAATTCGGGATTATTGATAATTATGCCGACTGCCTTTGCCGTATCCATTGAAGAACCGCCGCCGATTGCAACAATACAATCTGCTCCGCTCTCTTTAAATACTTCAACACCGTGCTGAACATTCTGTATGGTAGGATTAGGTTTGATGTCTGAATATAAAGTATATTCAATGCCCGCATTTTCAAGCACATCCGTAACTTTTTTTGTAACTCCGAATTTTACAAGGTCGGGGTCAGACGCTACAAGCACCTTCTTAAAACCTCTTCCCCTAATTTCTTCGGGTATAGAATTGATTGCACCTGCACCGTGATAAGAAGTTTCGTTTAATACAAATCTATTCATATATTTTTCATCCTTTGCTAAAAAATTTTTGTAGCTTTATTATATAACATATTTACTAAAAAATCAAGATTGTTATATAAATTCTATTATTTTTATCTTAAAAAGCTAATAGACTTGTACTTTATAAAAATAATGCTATAATAAGTATAGATGATAATTTAGGAGTTGATATATATGTCAGTTGATATTTATTCTCAAGCAAAACAGGCTTGCGAAGAGCTTTGTAATGTTGCCAAACTTAAGGAAGGCAGTATAGTTGTAGTCGGCTGTTCTTCAAGTGAAGTTGCCGGAGGAACTATCGGCAAAAACTCTAATCTTGAGGTTGCCGAGCAGGTTTTCAAGGGTATTTATGAAGTGCTTAGCGAAAAGAAAATCTATCTTGCCGCTCAATGCTGCGAACATCTGAACCGTGCAGTCATTGTAGAGCGTGATGCCGTTCCGTATGCGGAAATTGTAAATGTTGTTCCGCAACCAAAGGCAGGCGGTTCTTTTGCCACAACAGCATATAAAACATTTAAAAATCCTGTTGCTCTTGAAGAAATCAAGGCTGACGCAGGACTTGACATTGGCGGTACATTAATAGGTATGCACCTTAAAAAAGTAGCTGTTCCCGTAAGACTGAGCCTTGACCATATCGGCAACGCTATTTTACTTGCCGCAAGAACCAGACCGAAATTTATCGGCGGCTGCAGAGCGGTTTATGATGAAAATATGTAAATAATAACAAACAAAAAAAGCTTAATAATAAATGTTGGGGTAACAATAATAAATTATAGTTTAGCTGATTGCTTTATCAAGCAATTATAAAAGTTTGGTCGACCTTTTCAAAGGTCGTGGGTGTGGG